>JAZRJJ010000034.1:0-31298 GCA_045645705.1 Alistipes sp.
GGTTGAAATAAAAGTGTTGTCAAGCCCCCAATCATCATACGTCATGTTCATCTCAATGAAGTACTTTGTTGGCTCAGGCAAATCACCAATCTCCACTAATTTATCGCACGAGGTCACTACACTCGCTGCGACCATTGCCAAGAGATAGAGGGTAAACTTTTTCATAACACTATAGATTTATATTATTCGTTGTCTAAGCTTGCGGTTTTGTTATTGCAAAGTTATGGGCAAATACCCCTTGTTGCCAAATTTTTTAGCCAAAACTATTTCCGCGGACCCCTTGTTAATGCGCTGATTATCAGTATGTTGAAAAAGTGATTTTTGCGAATTTTTCATAGTGCTGATAATCAAGCAGTTACGAGTATGAAAATATGCGAATCTGGAAACGGGTTTAATGTATTGTAAATCAGTATGTTATGAGTTTTGTGTAGGATGATGATAAAAAAAACTCCCGCAAGAGAGTCCTGCGGGAGCGTTGTCTTAAAAAAGACGATGGATTAGAGCATAGCCTCGATCTTAGCCTTGAGCTCCTCCTTTGAACCTGTACCAACGTGCTTGTCTACCTGCTGGCCACCCTTGAAGAAGAGGATGGTAGGAACGTTGCGAACACGGTACTGTGCTGCGATCTCGTCGCCGTCGTCGCCAACGTCGCACTTGCAGATTGCAACCTTACCCTCGTACTCCTCAGCCAACTCGTCGATGATGGGAGCAACCATGCGGCAAGGACCACACCATGTAGCCCAGAAATCGATAACTACGGGCAAACCCATGCCCATTACCTCGTCAAAGTTTGCGTTGTTAAGTTTAATTGCCATAGCTGTAAAAATTTTAAAGTTATGTTATAATAGAATAGTTGATTTCGTTCGTCTTTAAAAACTCCATAAAGTCTGTCGTAGGCTCCACGCGATAGCTCGACGAGAGGCGTATCTTGACATCCTCGTGAGCATCCACAACCGTAATCTGCAACGATGCCTTGCCGCTGTTGCGACTAATCACCTCGAGCAACATGTCCGTAAGCGTAGGACACACATCGTGCACCTCCAGCTCCAGGCGTATAGCCTTTATCGTGTCGGCAATGTCGGCAAGGTGCTGGATAGATGTTATCTTATACTCCAACTCCGCAGGCTCGCGATAGGGGCGCGTCTGCACACGACCGCGTATCATGAGGAAGTTATTTAGCTCAATGAGCATACCCCACTGGCTGTACTCCTTACTCCAGAGTGTGAACTCGTGCTGCGAGTTGTAGTCCTCGAGCACAAATCGTGCATACTTGCGGCCATCCTTCGTTGATAGTGGGGTGATGGATACCACCACACCTGCCACTGCAACCTCCTTACCATCAAGGAGTGTCAAGTCCTCCAGGTCGCTCAACTCAGCCTTACACATCTGCTTGATGATGAAGTCGAAGCGGTCGAGGGGATGCCCCGAGAGGTAGAGGCCGATGACCTCCTTCTCCTTGTTCAGCACCACGATGTTGTTCCAATCCTCGGCTGCGGGAACGCGGGGCTTCTGAAGGTCGAAGCCACCCTCCGTAGCCATACCAAAGAGGCTCTGCTGGGCATTCTGCCTCTCCTGCTGCACACGCTGCCCATAGCGCACGAGCATATCGAGGAACACGACCTTCGACTGGTCCTCGGCAAAGAAGCGCGAGCGATTGAAGTCTATTAATGAGTCGAATGCACCTGCAAATGCAATGCTCTCCAAGCACTTACGGTTGACAACCGAGAAGTTGACGCGCTCCATAAAGTCGTAGATAGACTTGAAGGGACCATTCTCCATGCGCTCCTTGACGATTGACTCCGAGGCCGCCTCGCCAACACCCTTAATCGCAGCGAGACCAAACCTTACGTCGCCACTCTTATTGGTCGAGAACTTAACCTTCGACTCATTGACATCGGGGCCAAGCACGGCGATACCCATGCTCTTACACTCGTTCATGTAGGCCGTAACCTGCTTGATGTCGTTAAGGTTGCGGCTGAGCACCGTCGCCATATACTCGGAAGGGTAGTGTGCCTTGACATATGCCGTCTGGTAGGCAACCCATGAGTAGCATGTTGCGTGCGACTTGTTGAAGGCGTATGATGCGAACTTCTCCCAGTCTGCCCAAATCTTCTCCAGTACCTTCTCGTCGTGGCCGTTCGACTTACCACCCGCGATAAACTTGGGCTTCAGCTCATCCAGCTTCGACTTAATCTTCTTACCCATCGCCTTACGCAATGTGTCGGACTCGCCTCGCGTGAAGTTACCCAACAAGCGCGAGAGCAACATCACCTGCTCCTGATATACGGTGATACCATAGGTGTCCTTGAGATATCGCTCCATGATGGGGATATCGTAGACGATAGGCTTGCGGCCGTGCTTACGGTCGATGAAGTCGGGAATGTAGTCCATAGGTCCGGGACGATAGAGCGCATTCATCGCAATAAGGTCCTCGAACGTCGAGGGCTGCAACTCACGAAGGTACTTCTGCATACCTGGCGACTCGAACTGGAACGTACCAATCGTGCCACCCTTGCAGTATAGGTCGTATGTCTTCTTGTCGTCGATGGGGATGTTATCGATGTCAATCTTCACACCATGGGTCTGCTCCACAGTCTCGATAGCATCCTTGATGATTGAGAGCGTCTTAAGGCCGAGGAAGTCCATCTTGATAAGACCCGTATCCTCAATCACAGCACCCTCATATTGTGTTACGAGCATCTTCTCGCCCGTCTCCTTGTCGTCAGCCGTACTTACAGGCACCCAGTCGGTGATGTCGTCACGGCAGATAATCGTACCGCAGGCATGCACACCCGTACCTCGCACATTACCCTCCAGCATCTTGGCATACTTGATAGTATCGCGCATGATGGGGTCGGTAGACTCCTCCGCAGCCTTCAGCTCGGGAACCACCATGATGGCATTCTGGAGGTTTACCTTTAGCTGCTTATCCTTGTCATTGGGGTCGTTGATGCGGTCGGGAATCCACTTACACAGCTGGTTTGCCTGTGCTAAGGGGAGCTTTTGCACGCGCGCAACATCCTTGAGCGCCATCTTTGTAGCCATGGTGCCGTAGGTGATGATGTGCGCCACCTTCTCCTTGCCATACTTCTGCGTTACCCAGTTGAGCACGCGACCACGGCCATCATCATCAAAGTCGATATCGATATCGGGCAACGAGATACGGTCGGGGTTCAAGAATCGCTCAAACAGCAGGTCGTACTTGATGGGGTCAATCTGCGTGATGCCGAGGCAGTATGCCACAGCCGAACCCGCAGCAGAACCACGACCAGGACCTACGGACACATCAAGTTCCTCGCGTGCTGCACGGATGAAGTCCTGCACGATGAGGAAGTAACCAGGGAAACCCATGGTCTTCATGATGTGCAACTCGAAGCGTAGGCGTGTCTCGGTCTCCTCGTCGAGTACCTCGCCATAGCGCTTGTGTGCGCCATCCATGGCGAGCTTCGCGAGGTAGTCGGCCTCAAGTTTTATACGGTATAGCTTGTCGTAGCCACCAAGCTTTTCAATCTTTTTGCGTGCCTCGCCCTCCTCCATCACGACGTTGCCATTCTCGTCGCGTGTGAACTCGTTGAACAAGTCCTCCTCGCTATACTTCTGGCGGTAGCCCTCCTCGGTGCCAAACTCCTCGGGGATGGCAAAGGTGGGCATGATGGGGGCGTGGTCGATGGAGTAGCTCTCCACCTTGTTGCACACCTCCACGGTGTTGTCCAATGCCTCGGGAACGTAGTCGAACAGGGCGTTCATCTCTGCCGTAGTCTTCATCCACTCCTGCTTGGAGTAGAGCATACGCTTGGGGTCGTTGAAATCCTTGCTTGTACCGAGACAGATAAGACGGTCGTGAGCCTCGGCGTGCTCCTCATCCACAAAGTGCACATCGTTTGTGCAGACGAGCTTGATGCCGAGCTTCTGCGACATCTTTATGAGGTGCTCGTTTACCATCTCCTGTATCTTCCACGTGTCGTGGTTGGCATGCTCCACGGTTGCCTTGTGCATCTGCAACTCGAGGTAGTAGTCGTCGCCAAAGAGGTTCTTGTACCACAATGCCGACTCCTCCGCTTGGTCATACTTCTCCTCGCGGATAAGGCGTGGTATCTCACCACCGATACATGCCGAGCAGCAGATAAGTCCCTCGTGGTACTTCTCCAGCTCCACACGGTCGGTACGAGGACGACCATAGAAGCCCTCGGTATAACCCTTTGATACTATCTTGATGAGGTTTTTATAGCCCTTGATGTTCTTCGCAAGGAGGATGAGGTGGTAACCGCTGTAGTCACCCATAGCCTTCTCTCTGTCCTGCAGGCGGCGGCGTGCTACATATACCTCACAGCCGATGATTCCCTTGAAGTCGGCCTTGGGCTGTGCGTCGAGCTCCACGCGAGCCTTTGCGAGTGCTGCGCCAGCGTTATCGCCCATCTCGGCCTCCGAGGCTGTGCCATTCTCGAGGCGCTCGATGAGACCCTGCAACGACTTAATCTTATCCTTGCGTGCGCCATTCTTCTTCTTTACGTAGTTGAAAAAGTCTTTGGCACCAAACATATTACCGTGGTCAGTAAGCGCAATGCCGGGCATGCCATCTGCAATGGCCTTGTCGACAAGCTTCGAGATGCTTGCCTGGCCATCGAGTAGCGAGTACTGGCTATGTACATGTAGGTGTACGAACTGACGCATGGTAATCATTAATTAAAAATAGTGTACAAATATAACGATAATTTTTCGTAAAATTCTCGCTACAATGTGTCGATTATTAAGAAAAAAAGTGTTATCTTTACAAACAACCTTAAACTCCGTGTGTTATGAATGCGACAAACGACAATCTTGTGGTGCTAAAAACTTTTGATAACACCACCCAAGCGGAGATTGCAAAGTCTATCTTGGATAGTGCTGGAATCTTCTGTGTGTTGCATGGTGAGCATATGTCAGCCATCTACACAACACCCCTTTTCGCCGTGCGTCTGATGGTTAAGGCTGAAGACACCGAAGATGCTATTGCTGTTATCGAAGGCAGATAGCACTCTTGTACTTTAAGCAACAGGACCTTCGCAACCCTCGTCTGCAGGCTTCTCGTTCCAGAGATGCCACGACGCTATGGCTTGTGTCTGAAGCATAAGCATTCCCCCCATTGTTTTTGCTCCGCGTTCCTCGCCGCGTGTGAGGAACTGAGTCTTCGCGGGGTTATACACCAAGTCGAAGAGACGATGCTCTGTGCCTATTGCAGAGTAGTCAATCGCGGGTGCGTTCTTCACCTCGGGGAACATGCCCACGGGCGTTGTGTTTATGATTAACTTGTGCTCGGCGATGATGTCGCTTGTGAGTTTGTCGTAGGTGATGTCGCCACGCTCCTCGCTGCGCGATACCACCATAAACTCTACGCCGCGACGCTTCAGAGCATACTGCACAGCCTTCGATGCACCACCCGTGCCGAGGATGAGAGCCTTGGGGTTGGAGTCGATGTCGAGCCAGTGCAACGAGGCCTCAATGCCTGTCAAATCCGTATTGTGACCTATCTTCTGACCATTCTTGATAACCACGCAGTTAACCGCGCCTATCTCATGCGCCTCTTTAGTTAGGCCATCGAGGTGTGGAATGATGCTCTCCTTGTAGGGGATGGTTACATTGAAACCCTCGAGGTTGTGCTCCTTGATAAGGTTGTCAATCGTTGCGACATCCTCAATCTCGAATAGTTGGTAGTCGGCATCAATCTGCTCGGCCTTGAATTTGCCGTTAAAGAATTTTGCCGAGAATGAGTGGCTGAGGCTCTTGCCTATAAGTCCAAAGTGTTGCATGGTTCAATCGTGATTAGTGTGTCAATTTCAGATGTTGTGGTGTCGCGCTCCATGAGCTGCTCGCTTGTTGTGGACTCGACACTCTTTGATGCCTCCTCTTCGTCGTCACCCAACACACCAAGCACAAGTGCTGTGATGCCGATGAGTAGTATGGTGAAGAGCGTAGCCAAGGTATTGAAGTACTTGTCGATGAGCACCTTGATGGGTGCGCCGAACTTCCAGATGAGTCCGCCGATAAGGAAGAAACGCATGCCACGACCTACCAACGATGCTATGATGAACATCGGAAAGTTAATCTCGCAAGCACCCGCAGTGATGGTGCAGAGCTTGAAGGGTAGTGGCGTGAAGCCCGCGGTGTATACAATCCAGAAGTTCCACTTCTCGTAGAGGTCGCAGACATTCTGATAACTTGCCGTAGTAAAGATGTGTGAGTCGAAGAAGAACTGTGCTACGCCCGTAAAATCACCCGTGGGTGTTAGCCATAGGTATGAGCCGATGCCATAGCCCAGGGCTGCGCCGAGGACCGAGCCGAGAAGGCATATCGTAGCAAAACGGAATGACTTTTTTGGTGCGCCTACGCAGAGGGCGATAAGAAGTACGTCGGGAGGCAGAGGAAACCAGCTCGCCTCAAACAGCGCAATAAAGAAGAGTGCCAACCATCCGCCGCGTCTCTCGCTCCATGACAGCACCCAATCGTATAATCGTCTTAACATAATTTTCTATATCCTAAATGTTTCGGGCAAATGTACAACATTTAGTTGAAATCGACAACAATTCCTCCGCCAATGACCCAATTATTGCGATAAAAGACCAAGGGCTGACCCGCAGCAGGTGCCCATGCAGGATCCTGGGTCTTGACGATGTAGCCACCTGGTGTCGCCTCCACGCTCACGGGAAGTTGTGGGTTGCGGCCTATGCCTCGTATCTTGATGGTTATATCTTTGGCCGTGAGCAACTCCTCCTCATCAACTATATTACACTCGGCAATGTGTAGTGTATTGTGAAACAGTAACTCGTTCTCACCCACGATGATATGGTTGTGCGATGCGTCAATGCCGATTACGCGCATGCCCTCGGGTATGCCCATGCCACGGCGCTGACCTATGGTGTAGCGAGCGATGCCATTGTGCGTGCCGCACACCTCGCCATTACGGGTTATGATATCGCCATCGGGCATAGTGATACCCTCGTTTATTAGGAACTCGGCGTAGGGTAGTCCCTTAAGGAAGCAGATGCCCATGCTCTCGCTCTTATCCTTAAATGCCTGTTTCACATCGCTCTTTATGGCGTTACCCATGGGTGTCAAGGCGCGCGCGAGGGTCTCTTGACTTAATCCCCAGAGGTAGTAAGACTGGTCTTTGCTCTCATCCATACCCTTGGTTACATAGTATTTGCTGTTGCGCTCTGCGATGTTGAAGTAGTGTCCCGTGGCTATATGTTTGATGCCGAGGCGGTTTGCTTCATTGAGCAGCGTGCGCCACTTGATGAGAGGGTTGCAGCGTGTGCATGGCGCGGGTGTGTGACCCTTGGCATATTCGTGGCAGAAGTAGTCGATAATTTCGCGCTTGAACTCCTCGCGTGCATCGTACATCAGCCACTCCACACCCATCTCCTCGGCCTTGGTGCGAGCCTTCTGTAGCATTGCTTCGTCACCCATTGTGTCGATGGTGAGTGCTACGACATGATAGCCCTCCGCCATAAGGTGAAGTGCCGATGTGCAGCTATCTATGCCGCCACTAAATCCAAGTAGTACACTCTCCATCTCTGTGTTATTGTTGTAGCAAAATGGAGGTTGCCGTTGTGGCAACCTCCTTGACTTGTTTACTCTTCTTTACTCACTTCGTTTATCGACTCGAAATATTCGGGTTTTGCTGTTTTTACGAAATCTATCATCTCGCTTAATCCCTCGATGAACTTGCCGAAGTCCTCCTTGTAAAGATACATGTGGTGGCGCGAGTATGTTGCCGAGCCGTCACTGTTATTGCGTCGTCGCGACTCTGTTATAACGAGGTAGTAGTCGTCGCCCTGTGTCGCCTTTACATCGAAGAAATAGGTGCGCTTGCCTGCGCGGATTGCCTTAGAGCGGATGATTTCGCCAAACTCATCGTGCTCATTGTTAAAGTGGTTTTCTGAGGCCATAATATTGGGTTTTATTACATTTGTATCTACATGGGGGTTGTATTGTTGTACAAATTGGTAGCGAAAGGTAGTAATTATTAGCCAAACTTCCAAATAATAGTTCGCAATTTAGAATGTGCCGTCCAAAATAGCCTCAATCTTTTCACTGTCGCCTGCAATCTCTATGGCGCGTTGTTGAGTGTAGTCGAGGGTCAGCCCAAGTGGGTAGTGGTTAGCATCCTCGCCATACAACAGTCTGGCCATGGTCGCAAGAAGCGTTGTGCGAATATAGTCGATATCTGTTGCAGTCAGCCCCTCGGTACTGAACCCCGCGGCTTCGTAGAATATCTGTAGCAATCTGTTATCTATATCGTAACCCTCGCCAAAGGCCTCGACGGTGGGGTATTGGCCGAGAATATTGCTTGGGGAGCATATGTCCCAGTAGTCAATTATCGCGTGGTAGAATGCAAGGTCGGCTGTCGACTTCGATACACACTCCGATATGCGGACCGAGTCGCTCTCGATGTAGATATCGGGGGTGATGCCTCCGCCGCCATAGATGGGGCGATGGCGCTTGAGCGTTCTAAATAGGAGCGCTTCGTCGTGCTCGATAGAGTCGGGGTGCATGTAACGAGTCTTGTCGCTACGGTAGGTGTCGCGCTCGCCCATCTCATAGGGGCGCTGTATGATACGACCCGAAGGTGTCTTGTAGCGACCTATTGTGAGGGTGATGCCGCTGCCATCCTTGAGGTCCACGATACGCTGTATAAGACCCTTGCCAAAGCTGGTGCGTCCAATGATAACACCCCTGTCGTTGTCCTGTATAGCACCTGCAAACAGCTCGCTTGCCGAGGCGCTATTCTCGTTTATGATAATGACTAAGGGGATGTCGCAGAGGATGTTATCCTTGCTCTTTCGTTTGATTACCTCCTCGTGGTCCCTGTATTTGTTGGTTACGATTACCTCGCCCTTGCGAACAAATAGCGATGCTAAGTCTACTGCGCCACCTTCAGCGCCACCACCGTTATCCCTCAGGTCGATAACCACGGAGCTTACATCGCCGAGCTTGGTGTAGGCCTCGTAGAAATCCCTATGTGTAACTTTTGAGAATGCTGAAATGGCTATATAGCCAACATCACCCACACGATATGATGCACTGACGGTGCTGGTGGTGTAGTTGTTGCGCTCGAGTTCTATCTCAATGACACTCTCGGTGTTACGACGCTTTATATGAAGTTCTACCTCGCTATTCGCTGCGCCTCGGAGAAGTGGCGAAATGGAGTCCGTGCCAAGGGCAACGATGCTATGGTTGTCAACAGCGATAATGCGGTCGTTGACTTGAATATCGGCATGCTGCGCTGGGGAGTTCTCAATTATGGAGCTCACAACAAGGGTGTCGTTGTGCATGAAGTAGCGGATGCCGATGCCCGCCTGTGAACCATAAATACGCCCTTTGAGCCACTCCATCTCCTCTCGCGACAGGTAGTTGGAGTGTGGGTCCAATTCCGCTATCGTTGCACGTATGGCCTCATCGACCAATGGCTCCAAGGAGAGCTCTTTGTCGACATAGTTGTTGCGTATGTAGGAGTAGACATAATTCAACTTCTGTATCTGCTGCTGCTCGGTGAGCTGTGCCGATGCGCTTATGGCAAATGTCGCGAGTGCAAAGAGAGTGATAAATAGCTGTTTCATGACTTACTGGTTAGTTATATATATAACGAATAGCGGAGAAAATTGTTACATTATCTCCGCTATTCGGTTATAATCGAGCTATTAAAGTTTAGAAGCGACCTCCTCAAAACACACCTGGGTCTGCTCGCCAGTGCGCATATCCTTGATTGTTGCAATGCCCTGGGCAAGCTCCTCCGAGCCGATGATTACAACATAGGGAATCGCACGACGGTTGGCATACTCCATCTGCTTCTTCATCTTCGCAGCCTCGGGGTATATCTCCGCTGCAATGCCATTGTTGCGAAGAGTACCCATGATGCGCATCGAAGCCTCTGCCTCCGCCTCGCCAAGGTTGATGAAGAGTACCTTTGTTGAGCATGCGAGCTCCTCGGGGAAGAGGTTTAGACCGAGCATAACATCGTAGATGCGGTCGGCACCAAACGAGATGCCCACGCCCGACATGCCTGGCATGCCAAAGATGCCTGTGAGGTCGTCGTAGCGGCCACCACCAGAGATTGAGCCGATGGCAAAGTCATTGGCCTTGACCTCGAAGATAGCACCTGTGTAGTAGTTCAAACCACGGGCCAACGAGAGGTCGAGTTCGGGAGTGAGGGCGATGCCCAAACGCTCGATGTGACCAAAGATGGTGCACATCTCCTCGATGCCGAGCATACCAGTCTCCGATGAGCCGATAACATTGCTCAACTTGCTGAGTTTATCTGCGTTAGTTCCGCTGAGCTCAAGGATTGGTTGAAGCTTGTTGATGGCCTCGTCATCGATGCCACGCTCACGCAACTCGTTCTTCACGTTGTCTAAGCCAATCTTGTCGAGTTTGTCGATAGCAACGGTGATGTCAATCATCTTGTCGGCGTGACCGATAGACTCTGCGATGCCGAACAAAATCTTGCGGTTGTTCATCTTGAGCGTCACCGAGATGCCGAGCTTCGCAAATACGCGGGCTACGATGTCAACCAACTCAACCTCGCTCAATAGTGACTTTGAGCCGATAACATCGACATCACACTGATAGAACTCGCGGTAGCGACCCTTCTGTGGGCGGTCAGCACGCCATACGGGCTGAATCTGGTAGCGCTTGAAGGGGAATACGATTTCGTTCTGGTGCTGCACGACATAGCGCGCAAAGGGAACGGTGAGGTCATAACGAAGACCCTTCTCCGAAATCTTTGACGCCTGACGAAGCTCATCCTCCGAGAGCTTTGCACCGTAGTCACCCGAGTTGAGTATCTTGAAGAGGAGCTTGTCGCCCTCGTCGCCATACTTGCCGAGCAGCGTCGAGAGGTTCTCCATTGAAGGAGTCTCCAATGGTGCGTAGCCAAATAGGCGGAATACACCCTTGATGGTGTCGAAAATATATGTGCGGCGCATCATCTCCTCGGGAGAGAAGTCGCGCGTACCCTTTGGAATTGAAGGTTTCTGTGCCATATCTACTACTGCTCTGCCAAAAGTTTCTTATACTTAACACGCTTGGGTGTTGTATCCTCGCCCTGCAACTTCTTCCATGCCTCGTACTCCGAGTATGAGCCCTCGTAGAAGACAACCTTTGAGTCGCCCTCGAATGAGAGGATGTGGGTTGCGATACGGTCCAAGAACCAGCGGTCGTGCGAGATTACTACCGCACAGCCTGCGAAGTTCTCGAGACCCTCCTCCAATGCGCGGAGTGTGTTGACGTCGATATCGTTGGTAGGCTCATCGAGGAGGAGTACATTGCCCTGCTCCTTGAGTGCCAATGCCAAGTGGAGACGGTTACGCTCACCACCAGACAACACGCCACACTTCTTCTCCTGGTCTGCGCCGTTGAAGTTGAAGCGGCCAACATAAGCACGAGCATTCACCTGACGGTTGCCTAACTGTATGAGGTCGCTGTTCTGTGAGATAACCTCGTACACGGTCTTCTCGGGGTCGATAGACTTGTGCTGCTGGTCGACATAGGCAATCTTCACGGTAGGACCTACGCGGAAGCTCCCTGCAGTAGGCTCCTCCAAGCCCATAATCATGCGGAAGAGGGTAGTCTTACCAGTACCGTTGGCACCGATGACACCCACGATACCTGCGGGTGGAAGTGCGAACTCGAGGTTTTCGTAAAGCACGCGGTCGCCAAAGGCCTTGGTCACGCCCTGTGCCTCGATAACGAGGTCGCCCAAGCGAGGACCATTGGGGATGTAGATTTCGAGCTTCTCCTCGCGCTCCTTGGTGTCGGCATTCATCATCTTGTCGTATGCCGAAAGACGAGCCTTCGACTTTGCGTGACGGCCAGAGGGTGACATGCGTACCCACTCCAACTCGCGCTCGAGGGTCTTACGACGCTTGCTCTCCTGCTTCTCCTCCATCGCCATGCGCTGTGTCTTCTGCTCCAACCAACCAGAGTAGTTACCCTTCCATGGAATACCCTCACCGCGGTCAAGCTCAAGGATCCAACCTGCTACATTGTCAAGGAAGTAACGGTCGTGGGTAACGGCGATAACCGTACCCTTGTACTGCTGGAGGTGCTGCTCCAACCAGTCGATACTCTCGGCATCGAGGTGGTTGGTAGGCTCATCCAACAAGAGGACGTCGGGCTGCTGCAAGAGGAGGCGGCACAATGCTACACGACGACGCTCACCACCCGAGAGAACATTCACGGGCTGGTCGCCATCGGGACAACGCAATGCATCCATCGCGCGCTCCAAGACGCTGTCGAGCTCCCAACCGTTCACCTGGTCAATCTTCTCGTAGAGCTCGCCCTGGCGCTCAACAAGACGTGCCATCTCGTCGTCGTCCATAGGCTCGCAGAGCTTCATGTTGATATCCTCATACTCCTTGAGAAGTGCTACGGTCTCTGCTGCGCCCTCCTCGACAATCTCCTTAACGGTCTTTGTGGGGTCGAGCTGTGGCTCCTGCTCGAGGTAGCCCACGCTGTAGCCAGGAGAGAATACCACCTCACCCTGGAAGCTCTTGTCGATGCCTGCGATAATCTTCATGAGGGTAGACTTACCCGAACCGTTAAGACCGATGATACCGATCTTTGCGCCATAGAAGAACGACAGGTAGATGTTGTTCAAAATTTTCTTGTTGTTGTTAAGCACCTTGCTCACACCAACCATCGAAAATATAATTTTCTCGTCTGCCATAGTTATGTTGTTTTATTGTATTTCGCTTTAGTTGGCAAATGTACGAATAAAAAACGAGACTACGAAATCTTTGTTTGGGGTAGGGTGGTTTTTGTCAATAAAAACCTGAAAAAGTTTGTGGATTTCTTTTTTTTTTTTACATTTGCGCCCTATTATATTAATAATGTAAGGCGTTGATTTATAAAATTTTTACTAACTCGCGACGAGGGTGTAAATCACTATGTGCAAATAATTCATAAAGAAGAATAAATTATTTTAATTAACTAATAACACAAATCACATTAATCATTAAACAAAATCAACTATGAGAAAAATTAACTTTTTGTCTTCGTTGGCTCTCGTAGCGTTGCTCGCATTTGGTGCTGTGAGCTGCGAGAACCCAACTCAGAACCCTGACAAGCCAAACAAGGAGGTTAAGCCCGAGAGCGGTGAGCCCGTTGTTTTGGAGGATTTCACTGTCACACTTACGGCTCTCCACTCTGGTGATGTTTTCCTTAACATCGAGCCCGAGAACAAGGAGATGACCTACTGGTACTCACTCCAGCTTCCCGAGGATATGCCCGAGACCGATGAGGAGATTCTCGCTGCAGACCTCGACTACTTGAACTATGTTGCAGACTACTACGGCATGTCACTCACACAGCTTCTCAACGAGGAGCTTAAGTCTGGTGACCTCGAGTGGCGCTATGTTGGTCTTGAGCCCAACACCGAGTATGTGTTGTATATGTATGGCATCAACATCGAGGGCAATGCTTTGACCTCTGTGAACAAGCTTACATTCAAGACTACAAAGGTTGAGCAGCTCGACTGCACATTCGACATCTTGCCTGGTGACAACATCACTGCAAACTCATTCTCAATCACTATCATCCCATCGGATGACACCGTAGGTTACTACTACGATGTATTCCCCGCATGGATGTACGAGGAGTATTGCTTGAGCGATGCTGCTAACATCCCCGCTTTCATGGCAGAGTACATCCCCGCGTTGGCAACTGAGAACAGCGTGACTGTTCCTTATGCAGTTGGTGCTATCTCAAACTTCGGTACTATCGCTCACGACTTCACATTGGAGGATGGTATCGAGGCTAACAGCTCTTACTTCGTATTCGCTGTAGGTATCGGTGCTGATGGTACTACAACTACTGAGGCCTCTGTAATCGAGGTTAAGACCGCTGCTCCTGCTACCAACACATTCGAGGTAACTCAGGGTTATGTAGAGGATGACCGCGCTACATTCTATGTTCGTCCCGACCACAACGAGTCATATGTTGCTTTGTTCGAGCTTAAGGAGTACTTCCTCGATGAGAGCGGCAACCTTGTTTCGGACGAGGAGATTATCAACGGCATCATCGCAGCACAGGGCTCAAAGATTGGTGAGCACATGTACTCTGGTACTTCAACAGTATCGGACTGCCCCATGATTCCTAACAAGGACTACTTCTGCTTGGTATTCGGTTACTTCGGTGGCGAGGTTACAACACCTCTTACCAAGGTTGAGTTCCGCACCGAGGAGGCTGACATGGTAGATGCTGACATCATCGTTACCGTTGCTGAGGTTACAACAACCGAGGCTTCTGTATCGTTCCAGCCCTACATCGAGCCATTCCCCCACATGTTCAATGTAATGCCTTACTCTGTATACCGCGAGTATGGTCGCAACGACGATGCTATCAAGCGCTTCAACGATGAGCTTATCGACTCATTGTGGGATCCCGCAAAGATGAGCCGCGAGGAGTGGTTGTCACGCGCTTTGGAGACATCTTACAACTCTTGGAGAATCACCGACCTCGAGCCTAACACACAGTATATCGTTTACGCTGTAGGTATGGTGCCCGATGGTACTTACACAACCGAGGTGTTCTTCAAGGAGTTCAAGACCAAGGAGGTTAAGGAGGGTCCACAGGTAGAGGAGATTCTCTTCAACAAGGAGGGTAGCACAATCAGCGCATGGTTCTACATCGACGACGAGACTGTAGTTTCGAAGTTCACTATGAGCCACATTGTTAACGACGACACTGTTTACAACCTCTCTGACGCGGAGCTTATCGCTTACCTCCAGGAGCCTAACGACACAACTTATGTGAACGAGGTAACTAACCAGACATACTTCTCTATCTTCGATTACAACTACGCTTCGGGTGACATGATCTACTACGCAGGTGCTGTTTACGATCCCGATGGCAACTATACAATTATCCGTACAACTTATCCACAGCAGTAAACTATGAAAAGAGAGTTTTTGTCTATTCTCTTGGCTATGGCAACACTCGTATGCTCGTGCACAGAGCCCTCACCCGAGGTCCCTGTGCCCGGCGACGAGCCTGAGGTGCCAGTTGTAGAGGCCAAGTACAAGGCTGGTGAGTACTACAAATCTGGCTTGGCTGAGGGTATCATCGCCTATGTTGACGAGAGCGGTGAGCATGGCCTTCTCATCTCTATGGACGAGGGCTACACACAGTGGTCTACTGATTACATCATGTTGATTGTGTATGGTGGCGAGTTCTCACGCGAGGATGGCGCACGCAACACCGAGTACATCAAGTCGCAGGAGAACTGGGAGGAGCTTTACCCCGCAGTTGTATGGTGCAACGATAAGAATGCACTTGGCCTTTCTTCATGGTATCTTCCTGCTCCTACAGAGCTTGCGCGTGCAGCTGAGAATGTAGAGGCTATCAACGCCACACTCATCGAGAAGGGTTGCGAGCCTATCGCTACAGGTGCTAACCAGGCATACTGGTCATCGGAGGAGTTCGGTGTTCAGGGTGCTTATGCAATCAGCTTTGCTACGGGTGACTTTGCGGACTATGGCCACGACAAGAAGGCCTACAACCGTGTTCGTGCAATGCGTAAATTCTAAAAGAGTGCAACGATGAAGAATCTTAAATTTATACTCGCATCATTGGCTGCAGCAGTTATGTTTGTTGCTTGCAACAATGAGCCAGTAGCCCCCACTCCAAGCGTTCCTGCGGAGTTGTCCATCGATGACAACTTTGTCCAGGTGAAGGCCGAGGGTGGTGACTACTATTTTACTTATACCCTTGAGAACCCTGACGGTAGCGAGCTTAAGGCGACAGCTCAGGATGAGTGGATTCACTCGTTTGACCTCTCGGATGAGGGCGAGGTATGCTTTGTGGTTGACCCCAATACCACAGGCTCGCAGCGTCTTTCAAAGATTACGCTTACTTACGGCAAACTTAAGGACGATATCGTAATCACACAGAGCGGTGCGGCTGTCGAGGTGGAGGTTTCTATCGACTTCGACTTCGAGATTAACGGCCCATATGTTAAGATGCACACAACTCCTTCGCCCGAGAATATCCGCTACTTCGCGTGGTACTTCTCTGTGGAGAACATGGAGAGCGCATTGGATAAGTCGCCTGGTGTGACCGTGGAGATGTACCTCGAGCGTCTTATCGAGGTGGACCTCTCTAACGCTATCTACTACGGCTCTTTCGCAGGTTACACTGCAGAGGAGGCTGTGGCAGAGATTACACTCTATGGCCCTGCAACCCAGGAGTTCGAGCTTAATGGTAACACCGAGTTCTACGCATATGGTTGTGCTGTGACCGACACTGGTGAGATTATCTCTGACCTCGTCTACACAACATTCACAACTGGTCCCGTAGAGCCATCGGACAATGTCCTTACAATCCACGATGTAGAGGTTAACACTGACCGTGCATGGTTCAGCGTCTCTACAACCAACATGGACCAGTATGCTGCATTTGTGCTTCCTGCATCTATGGTAGAGAATGCTACGGATGAGGAGTTGCTCGACTACTACAACGACCTCGACTCAAACATCCTCGTTAGCTACCTCCACTTTGGTGACTACGATGGTTTTGTGCTCCTTGACCAGGCCGATGCTGACTACTATATTCTTGCCTTCGGTTATGAGTATGGTATGCTTACTACTGATGTTAAGCGCGAGAAGATTCACACTTTGCCTTACGACCCAGATGCAAAGGCGGAGTTTGAGCTCACTGTCGACAAGGTCACTCACTACCGCGTTAAGGCATCGCTCAATGTAGATCCTATCTCTACCTTGTATTATATCGATGTATGCGATGCTGATGCGACAGCCGAGGAGGTTGTGGCAGAGGTAATGGAGGCTGCACAGTGGTATGTTGATAATGGTTACTACAATAACCTTGCGGCATGCTTCCAGGTTGTTGGTAGCAAGGGTTCACGCCCCTTCGAGGCTACAGGCTTGTATCCCGAGACCGACTACCGCATCTATGTATTTGGTATCAATGAGCAGACTGGTGAGGTTAATACCGAGGTAACCTTCTCTGAGGTATTCACAACTCCTGCACCCAAGGTTTCGGAGTCGCATATCACCATCAACACCGACAAATACTTCGATGGCTTCGATGTTATGGATATCTTCCCCAACGAGTTTGGAGATGCAGAGGGCTGGGCAGTATTGCCTCTCGAGGTAGAGATTCATGGCGATGTTGTGGACTACTACTACGATGTATATGTTGGCGATGTAACTGACATCACTTATCCTACCGATGATGAGATTATCCTCGACCTCGTGCAGTATGGTAAGCATAATGAGCCTATGTCGTACTCTTACTGCTACTTCTACGAGGTATTGACACTCATCTACTTCTCGAAGGATGGTGACGATAACAACAGCGTGGTAACCCGCGTACCAATGTACCTCAATCCCGATGATTGTACAGATGTATCGGAGTTCCCATTCAATCCTGCGGAGGCTACTGCATTCAAGGCAGAGCGTAAATTCGTAAAGTAGTATGAGAAAATCTGTAATAGCGATAAGCGTTGCTATTATCTCTCTTATGACCATCTCCTGCACAAAGGATGCAGGAGTGGTCGAGGGGGAGAAGACAATGGAGGCAGAGGCAATCCTTGAGCATAAACTTGTGGGTAACACCATCGACAAGTGCGAGGATGGTTCTCTGCTTTTGTTCCTCGAGGAGGAGACTATCGCACGCATCGAGAAGGGGGACATCGAGGCTGTGAAGAGTGAGATATTTGTCGATGGCAATATCTTGAGCTTCGAGCCAGCGTTGGTTACCCCAAAGAATGAGCGCCTCGCACGCGAGCTCGGCTTGCACCGTTGGTACTCTGTCAAGTTTGACGAGAGCATCCCTGTGCGCAAGTTCGCAAAGGAGATTGCTCCAAGCAAGCATGTTAACGCCATCGAGTTCAACACTATCGTCTCGTTGGCTTCGGATGTCAAGGCTCGCCCCATGAACGCAGTGGCTACAACTCGCGCTCTGGAGCCAATGTCGTCGTTTAACGACCCCTATGCAAAGTATCAGTGGAACCTCCACAACTCGGGCGATGAGGCTATTGCAAAGACTGCACGCGAGGGTGCTGATGTGGGTGTTCTCGATGCATGGGAGTTGTGTACAGGCTCATCAGATGTTATCGTAGCGGTTATTGATGGCCCCGTGCAGTACAATCACCCCGACCTTGCTGCCTCAATGTGGGTTAACGAGGCGGAGCTTAATGGCGTAGAGGGTGTAGATGATGATGGCAACAAATATGTTGATGATATCTATGGCTACAACTTCAATACTGCGGGCTACTCTAATGGTAAGATTAGCTGGTCAACAGAGGGTGAGTCGGGTCATGGTACACACGTTGCAGGTATCATCGCTGCGGTGAATAACAATGGCGTTGGCGTAAGCTCCATCGCTGGTGGCTCGGGTAATGGCGATGGCGTTCGCATCATGGGCTGTCAGGTATTTGATGGTACCTTCGCAGCCAGCGACCGCGACATGAGTAACGCCTTTATCTATGCTGCCGACAATGGCGCATGTATAGCACAGTGCTCATACGCCTACGACCCATCATCGTTCGATAGCGACAATGCCTATATAAACCATACTTCGATTGAGTATAACGCAATCAAGTACTTCGTAAACCCCGAGAACTGCAACCACTCGGCAATCGGCCAGAACCTCGCAATCTTCGCAGCAGGCAATGAGACTACCTCTAACTCTGGTTATCCTGGTGCTCTGCCCATCTGCGTATCGGTGACTGCTTATGGTCCCGACTACTTGCCTACGGGTTACACCAACTATGGCCGTGGCTGTAATATCGCAGCGCCAGGTGGTGACTTCTCGATTGGAAATCACGTTGCACAGATTCTCTCAACCTGCATCAAGGAGGTTGCGGGCGATGACTACGCATGGATGGAGGGTACATCTATGGCGTGTCCTCATGTTTCGGGCGTAGCGGCGTTGGGTATCTCGTATGCAGCAAAGATTGGTAAGAAGTTCGAGGGCGATGACTATCGCTACACACTCTTAACTGCGGTTAACGACATCAACTCATTGATGCTCGATGGCACGAAACCCTATAATGGCGTTGCTGATGCCGTTGTGCTCAAGAACTACCACAAGCGTATGGGTACAGGTGCACTCGACACATGGCGTCTCTTTATGTTGATTGAGGGCACACCATCGGTGCAGGTGACTGCGGGCGAGCGTTGCAGCGTAGACCTCAAGGAGTACTTCGGTGGCGCGGCTACGGATATCACATATCGTGGCATTGAGGTCAGCGACGAGGCACGCGAGGCTCTCGGCATCAAGGGCGACCCCAAGATGGATAAGGGCTTGCTCGTCATCAAGTGTGACAAGTGTGGCTCGGCAAAGATTAAGATTTCGGCTATCGCGGGTGGTGGTCAGCTTGGTGGCGGCAACAACATCGGTGGCACGGAGATTACACGCGAGGTGTCTATCATTTCGCGTGGTGTAAGTTCAACTAATGGAGGATGGTTCTAATGAAAGCGAGAATTTATTTTTTGACAGCAGTTCTCTGTGCGCTTGCCCTTGTTGGCTGCGGCAAGGAGAAGGATACTCCAAAGGTTAATAACGCTACAAAGGTTGTTGGTGAGTGGCACTGCGCTCCTGAGGGTATGGATGTCGATGTATATGTGGCATTTGCTACGGAGGGTACATTTGACGAGTACCAGCGCTTGGGTGAGGGGCGATATCGTCACTATGCCGGCACATGGAGTGTGAATAAGAGCGAGCTCAGCGGTGTCTATGCTGACGGCACGGAGTGGGGTAGTTCGTACACCCTCTCGTTCGATGGTGACACCATGACGCTTACGGCGAACAACGACTCGCAGGAGGCTATAGTCTACACAAAGACCGTTATTCCTACAGAGGTGAAGGATGAGGCCATCGACCCTCTTGGCTCGGAGACACGCGTCGAGGAGGATCGTTGGTTCTAACCTATACCTATATATAAAAGTAATAGGGCTGCCCAAAGTGGGTAGCCCTATTCTTTTGCTATTGCGGTATGCAACTACTTCTGCAATGGCATCTTGTCGAGGCGACGCTGGTGGCGACCACCCTCATACTCTGTCTCGAGCCAGATGTTAAGCATCTCCAAAGCCTCGTCGTTTGAGATGAAGCGTGCGGGCATGCAGAGAACGTTTGAGTTGTTGTGCTGGCGTGAGAGCTTTGCAATCTCGGGAATCCAGCAGAGTGCTGCGCGAATGCCCTGGTGCTTGTTGAGAGTCATAGAGATACCCTCACCTGAGCCACAGAGACCGATACCGCGCTCCAACTCACCAGCCTCGATAGCATCTGCCAAGGGGTGTGCGAAGTCGGGGTAGTCTACAGACTCCTCAGAGTGGCAACCGAAATCCTTAACCTCGAAGCCCTTTGATGAGAGATAGCCTACGAGGAACTCCTTAAGGTCATATGCTGCGTGGTCGCATGCAATACCAATTTTCTTTTCCATTGTTTTATTGTTTTTTGGGTTGTTAATGTTACTCCTTTGATGCGCGCTTGCGGTCTACCTCCGAGAGCAAAATCTTGCGAAGGCGCATAGACTTGGGTGTTACCTCTACGTACTCATCCTCGCGGATATACTCCAATGCCTCCTCCAACGAGAAGATTACGGGAGGCGCAATAGAGGTCTTCTCATCCGAACCCGAAGCACGCATGTTGGTAAGCTGCTTTGCCTTTGTCACATTCACGGTGATGTCGTTGTAGCGCGTATGCTCGCCGATGACCTGACCGCAGTACACCTGCTCCTGGGGTGAGATGAAGAATTTTCCTCTATCCTGAAGCTTGTCAATCGAATAAGCGTATGCAGTACCAGTCTCCGATGCGATGATAGCACCCACATTGCGGCTCTCAATCTCGCCCATCCAAGGCTCGAAGTCCTTGAGGCGGTGTGTCATGATGGCCTCGCCCGCAGTAGCTGTAATCATCGTTGAGCGCAAGCCGATGATGCCGCGCGAGGGGATGATAAACTCAAGGCGTGTGCGCTCGTTTGCTGACTCCATGTTTACAAGCTGACCCTTACGGCGTGTTGTGAGCTCGATAACTGTACCTGCATACTCATCGGGGCAGTCTACGGTCATCTCCTCCACAGGCTCGCACTTGACACCGTCAATCTCCTTGGTGATAACCTTGGGCTGACCCACCTGAAGCTCGTAGCCCTCGCGACGCATGGTCTCGATAAGTACCGAGAGGTGCAACACACCACGGCCATAGACCATGAACGAGTCGGCATTCTGACCTGGCTCAACACGGAGTGCGAGGTTCTTCTCCAACTCTCTGTCGAGACGCTCCTTAATGTGGCGCGAAGTAACGAACTTGCCATCCTTGCCGAAGAAGGGTGAGTTGTTGATGGTGAACAACATAGACATTGTGGGCTCATCAATCGCAATAGGTGGAAGTGGCTCGGGGTTTGTGAAGTCGCAGATGGTGTCGCCAATCTCGAAGCCCTCGATACCTACGAGTGCGCATATCTCGCCGCACTCCACCTTCTCGGCCTTTGCCTTGCCCAGACCCTCGAATACCATGAGGTCCTTAACCTTGGTCTTGACGAGTGAACCATCGCGCTTTGCGAGTGTTACGTTCTGACCTGCAGAGAGCGAGCCGCGAGTAACCTTGCCCACAGCGATACGGCCAACATAGGGCGAGTACTCAAGGGATGTCACGAGCATCTGTACTGTGCCATCCTCAACCTCGGGCTCGGGAATCTCGTCGATGATGGTGTCGAGCAAGGGGCGGATAGAGTCGGTCTTCTCGGTTACTACGTGTGACATCCAGCCCTGCTTTGCCGAGCCGTAGATGGTCTTGTAGTCAAGCTGCTCCTCCGTTGCGCCGAGTGTGAACATGAGGTCGAACACCTGCTCGTTCACTACATCGGGACGGCAGTTCTCCTTGTCCACCTTGTTGATTACGACGATAGGCTTCTTGCCGAGAGCCAAGGCCTTCTGCAACACAAAGCGTGTCTGGGGCATGGTGCCCTCGAAGGCATCGACGAGCAAGATAACGCCGTCGCACATGTTCAACACGCGCTCCACCTCGCCACCGAAGTCGGCGTGGCCAGGGGTGTCTATAATGTTAATCTTGTAGTCCTGATAGATTACCGACACGTTCTTTGAGAGGATGGTGATGCCACGCTCGCGCTCGATGTCGTTGTTATCCATGATGAGGTCGCCGCCCTCGCGCTCGTTCTCGCGCAAGAGGTTACCTGCCATAATCATCTTGTCTACGAGGGTAGTCTTACCGTGGTCAACGTGGGCGATAATTGCAATATTGCGTAGTTTTCGCATACTATTTATTATTTAGAATGCGCAAAGATAGGAAAAAAAACGCGAAATGGACAATTTATAGTCTGAAAAGTTGTGGTAGGGGTGGAATAATAAATAAGAGCGAATAGAGTGTGCTTGGTGCGCAATCTATTCGCTCTTGTGTGTTAGGTTTCGAATAACCTAATTTCTATGAAATTACTGGTGCTCGGGGCGGAGGAGGTCCTGAACAACCTTCACGGGTGAGAATGTCGAAATGGGCACCTCAACAAAGATGGTGTTCCAATTTGCCATTGCGCCATTCCAAAGACCTGGCAACTCCTGTGCGCGGAGCTCGCGGCCACCTGCCGACTTAGACGAGATGAAACCAGTCTTGGGGTCGGTGTAGCGTGTGAGGTCATACTTAGTGCCGTCGTAGCGTTTAACGCCGCATACGAGGTCTACGGGGTTGAAGTGTGTAGCCTCCTTCATGAGGTGCATATCTGCGGGTGCAATCTGGCTTGACTCGGCAATCTGCAACTGCTCACGACCCTCGTCATCGCGTACCCAGAATGGACCACCACCAGGCTCGCCCTCATTCTTAACCATACCACATACGCGAATGGGGCGGTCGAGGGTTGCAACGATAAGTTCGCGAGAAGCGCCCTCTGGGAGCTTGCAGCATAGCTCGTCAGCGATGAATGCCGCAGCCTCTGCCACCTTATCCTCGCCACGCTCAAGGGCACGGAGAAGCTCGAATGAGCGGCTCTGGAGGCGGAGAAGCTCGCCAGCCAATACCTTCTTGAATGTCACGGTATCCTCCTTGCGCTCGTCGGTAGTTACATTGTCGATATTCTTGACGAAGATGATGTCTGCATCGAGCTTGTCGAGGTTTGTGATAAGTGCACCATGACCTGCGGGGCGGAACAAGAGCTTGCCATCGTCAGTGCGGAATGGTGTGTTGTCGGGATTTACGGCAATAGTGTCAGTCGCTGGGCTCTGAATAGAGAACGATACATTGTACTTCACGCCAAACTTCTTCTCGTAGTGGCTCTGGCGCTCTGCAAGAAGTGCCTCGAAACCAGCCTGATGCTCAGGCGATACGGTGAAGTGAATGTTCGCCTCGCCATTGCTTGAAGCGTAGAGCGCAGCCTCAACGAGGTGCTCCTCAACGGGCTTGCGCGCACCATCCTTATAGGCGTGGAATGTCACAAGACCCTTGGGCTTTGCGCCATACTCAAGACCATCTACAATGATGTTGCGAACAACATCCTTATCGTCAATCTGTGGCTGAAGATACTTCGCCAACTCGGGGAAAAATGCAAATTTCTCGAGGTTTACGATGAGTTTATCGATGCCTGCAGTGCGCTTGTCGTCATTCACATACTCGAACAACTCCTTAAACATGCGAGTAGCTGCGCCCGAAGCGGGTACGAACTTAATAGTTTTGATGTTTTTGAGGTTGTCGTTGTAGTATGTTTCGCGCTCCTTAACGCTCTCTGCATCAAGCTGCTTTACGCCATCGCCACCTGCTGCTGCGCGCACAACGGGGAGTGCAGGAAAACCATTGCGGAAATTTTCGATTTGTCTTTCAACCGCTGCGACGCTCAAGCCATGAGCCTCAATCTGGGTGATCTCTTCGTGTGTGAACATAGGCTGAATATTTAGATTGTAATTTAAGATTCTATATCTTTTATATTAGGTTTGACCTTTCAAAGTTAACAAAAATTTTTTAACTTTGCACTATGAAACGAATTTATAATGACATAAATCTCGAAAATCGCAATAGCTTTGGCGTTAAGCAGCAGGCAAATATGCTTGTTGAGTTTGAGACTGCGGCAGAGCTTAAGGAGTTGTTCGAGGAGCTCAAGCCAGTAAAATGGTATGTGCTTGGCGCGGGCAATAATACTCTTTTTACAAAGGACTACGATGGCGTGCTTGTTACGCCCGTATGTTCAAAGCGCACAATCCTTGCCGATGATGGCGAGCGTGTAAGTGTTCGTGTGGAGGCTGCTCACGACTGGGATGAGTTTGTGGCATGGAGTGTGGATAATGGCCTTTGGGGCATTGAGAACCTCTCGGCAATTCCAAGTTCTGTGGGCGCTGCTCCTGTGCAGAATATCGGTGCTTATGGTGCTGAAGTAAAGGATGCGATAACTGCGATTGAGTATTTCGATACCAATAAGTTGGAGGTTGTGCGCATCAAGTGTGAGGAGTGTGGTTTCGGATATCGCGAGAGCATCTTCAAGCACGAGTTGCGCGGTGTGGCAATTATCCTTGCCGTTGAGTTTGAGTTACATCGCACTCCGAAGCCTAACCTCGGCTATGGTGATGTCATCAAGGAGGTGGAGGCGCGAGGTGGCGCTACGCTCAAGAATATTCGTGAGGCTATTTGTGCTATACGCGCTTCGAAGTTGCCCGACCCCAAGGAGTTGGGAAATGCAGGTAGCTTCTTTAAGAACCCCATTGTTCCCAAGATTGTTGCCGAGCGATTGCTCAATGAGTATCCCTCGATGCCATGTTATGCCGTGCCTAACTGCGACGATAAGATGAAGTTGGCGGCAGGATGGCTCATCGACCAGTCGGGATTGAAGGGCTATCGTGAGGGACATGTTGGTGTTCACGACCGCCAGGCACTCGTTCTGGTAAATCACGGCGGCGCTACAGGTGGCGAGGTATTGCACTTTGCCGAGTTCGTATGTAGCGTTGTGCGCACAAAGTTTGGTGTGGAGATTACACCAGAGGTAAATGTATTGTAACTATGTTGTTGCTCGAGGAATTTGAGAAATATATATCGGAGAATAAGCTCTTTACACACGAAGATAAGTTGCTTCTGACTGTGTCGGGAGGTGTCGACTCCATGGTAATGATGGCGCTCACGGCGGCCGCGGGATATCGCTTTGGTGTTGCACACTGCAACTTCCAGCTTCGTGGCAAGGAGAGTGATGAGGATGAGGTGCTCGTTGAGCAGGAGGCTCGCCGCTATGGTGCAGAGTTTTACAACAAGCGCTTCGATACCACTGGCGAGATGGAGCGCACGGGAGAGTCTATGGAGATGGCTGCCCGCCGCTTGCGATATGCGTGGTTCAAGGAGTTGTGCGAGGAACATGGCTATACCGCTATTTGCATCGCCCATCATGGTAATGACTCCGTTGAGACATTCTTTATTAACTTGCTTCGTGGTACGGGTCTGCGCGGTCTAACGGGCATATCTACACAGGTGGGTCATATCGTGCGCCCCATAATGTTCGCTACGCGCAAGATTATCCACGACTATGCCGTGGCACACCACATCCCATTTAGGGAGGACTCGTCAAATCGCTCTACGAAGTATCTTCGCAATAAGGTGCGCTTGGGTGTCGTGCCTATGTTCAAGGATATCAAGCCCCAGTTTACCACCATCATGCGTCGCAATATCGCGCGCCTTAGCCAGGCACAGGAGTTTATTACCTCGGCCATAGATATGGTTAAGAGCGAGGTTATGGAGCACAATGGCGATATTCACACGCTCTGCGTTGAGCGCATACGCCCCACATTCCCTCGTAACTATGTGATTTATGAGATATTGAGCTCGGAGTATGGCTTTAAGGGCGATGTTGTGGATGCACTATGCAAGGCTCTGGATGCGGAACTCTCGGGTCGTCGCTTCTACTCGCGCGAGTGGGTTGCGGTTACGGACCGAGGTAGGGTAGTCGTGTCGCCTATTGCCGATGATGACACATGTGAGGTATTGGTTGAGCGAAACACCATACGCTCCTATGCGGGAGGCGCGGCAATCTACTACGAGCGTCTCGATATCGACTTTATTGATAGCCTCGACCAGGGCGACAATGTTGCTCTGCTCGATGCCGATAAACTCAAGTTTCCCCTCAAACTACGTCGCTGGCAGGAGGGTGATTGGTTTGTCCCATTCGGTATGTCGGGTCGCAAGAAGTTGAGCGACTATCTTATCGATAAGAAGGTGTCGTTGGCCGAGAAGCGTCGCCAGTTTGTGCTTGTTTCGGGTGATGATATAGTGTGGGTTGTAGGTCGTCGTATAGATGACCGCTACGCTATTGGTCGCAAGACAGAGAATGTGTTTAGAGTGGTGCGTGATGTGCTATAAATAGTAGTTGGAGATATGGCAAAGACGATGAAATTCAGCGACTGCACGGCAGACTACAACGCTATAATGCGAGACATTGAGGCGCGTAAGTTTACCCCTATATATCTGCTCTCGGGTGATGAGGGCTACTTCATCGATGCCATTGCTGATCGCCTTGCTTCGACCATTCTTAATGAGGCGGAGCGTTCGTTCAACCAGCTTACGGTATATGGTCAGGATAGCGACCCAGGTAAGATTGTGATGCTATGTCGCCAGATGCCCATGATGGGTTCGTATCAGGTTGTTATAGTGAAGGAGGCGCAGCAACTTCAAAAAATCGAAAACCTTAACCTCTATACCTCGCAGCCCCAGGCTACAACAATCTTGATTGTATGCTTTAAAAATAAGGAGCAGGGTCGTGGTATAGATAAGCGCACGGCGTTCTATAAGAGCTGTGTGAAGAATGGTTGTGTCTTTGAGTCGATTCGCCCCAAAGAGTATGAAATTGATGGCTGGCTATCGTCGTATATAACCTCTACGGGTCTCTCGATAGACCCCAAGGCTATGGCTATGCTCAAGGAGCATGTTGGCATGGATATCGCCCGCATGGTCAAGGAGCTGGATAAACTCAAGGTCTCTATGGCGGTGGGTGATACGCGCATCACCGATTCGCATATTGAACAGTATATCGGCCTGTCGAAGGAGTATAATACCTTTGAGCTTAACGACGCCGTTTTGAAGCAGGATGTGGGGCGTGCCATGCGTATTGCCGAGCACTTCGCGCATAACCCAAAGACATATCCCATTACGCTTACCATAACCATTCTGTTTGGTCTCTTCCAGCAGTTGTTCCTGTTGAACTACCACATGTGGCAGTCGCGCAGGCGTAATATCCCTATGCCTGCTGATATGGAACTTATGCGCGCCATCAGGGCAAATAACACCTATGCGCTAAAGGAGCTTAAAGTCAATATCGGTCGTTGGAATGGCCCTCGCCTGTTTAAGATTCTGGGCTATCTGCGCGAGTATGATGCCAAGAGCAAGGGTGTCGATAGTGGCGGTTTGGATGGTGGTGAGTTGCTCAAGGAGTTGCTCCTCAAAATCTTTATGTCATAGCGTATAATAATCTTATTATGAGGCTGTTGGTGTGGAATGATGGTCAGGTAATCGAGGCGTCGCAACTACGCCTTGACAAGCCCTATGTCATGCAGCGTATCCATACTATTGGTCATAAGGTGTATAATATCGCACGCCATATTGAGCAGCTGCGCGAGGCCTCAATGTCACTCTTCGGCTTTGCCACGCTGTGCAGCCCCGCAGATGCCGAGCGCATCATCACAAAGCTTCTTGAACTATCGCGCGTTACTCCGCGCCTGAGTTGCCCTGTTGCCATGCGTTTGGATTGCGATGGCGCACTCTCTTTCGAGGTCGAAGAGCCGCTCTTTGATATGGGTATGGAGATAAGGGCAAAGCGCGTTACGGGTGTTGGTGTTAGTGCTCTTGCTTTTGATAACTTTTATCTCTCTTCTGCAACAATCGCCGTCGATGAATTGGCTCAGGCTATGGCCTCAAAGCGAGGTGGCAACATATCCATATATGTCAACACCGAGGGTAATATTGTCTCGCAGTCATGGAGGCCAATCTTTGTGGTCTATAATGGTCGTGTCTATACGCCATCTGCATTCTCTTCTGTGGAGTATAGTGTTGTAAAAGATGCAGTTGAGTCTATCGGTCTGGAACTTATTGTGCGAGATATTCCATACGAGTCACTGCAAAGAGTGGACGAGGTCTTCTTTGCGGATACTATGGCAGTGACCTCGCTCTTTGCCGTAGAAAAACATAGGCTCCTATCCGTCGTGACATCGCGTATCACAAGCAGAATGGAGCCTACTATTTAGTGGAGCGTAACGCTCTAAATATTGTCTATTGCGTAGAGGTATGCGCCAAGTGAAACGGCGTTGCTCGCACCAATATCCGAGATGGTTACACCGATGCGTTTCTCAGGGTCGTAGACAACCTCGCGGTCTGTGCTGTATACCTTGATTTTAGTTGAGTTACCCTTTGCAAACTTCTCAAACTCAGCGTCGTTATCCAAGTCATATACATTCATTTGTACGCGGTTGAGCGTGTCGCCAGACATGGTCTTTATTTTTGCGCGCATCTCCTGCAAAAGTGCTGGCATAAAGTACTTCGAAGCACCCGCCAAACCACCGCCAATTACAATCACGCCATCCATGAGTGTCGCAGCGGTTGCCATAGCATCACCCGCCACGCGACCAAGTGTTGCGAATGACTCGCGAGCAGCCTCTGCATTACCCTCCAATGAGCCCTCGGCAATGTCGTAAATATCCTTTGGCTCGAGCGCTCGCTCATCGGCCGATAGCTCCTTGTACACGCGCTTCACGGCACGAATTGCTACGCCATCCTCAACGATACACTCGGGGTAGTCGCGGTGCTTGAGGCAGAAGGTCTCGACGCATGAATTGTCGCCGAGGTTGAGCTTGCCGTCCATCACAAATCCAAAGCCAAAACCTGTGCCAAATGTGTAGCCGAGAAGGTTGCGGTAGCGCTTTGCTGCGCCCTTAGCCTCGAGCTTGCGGTTGATGCGTGGAAGCGCACCGCCCATAGCCTCGCCGTAGGCGAAGAGGTCTGCATCGTTGTTGATGAACACGGGAATACCGAACTTATCCTCGAGCATGGGGCCGAGTGCTACGCCATCGCGGAACGATGGGAAGTTGGGAAGGTAGCCGCCGATTACGCCATTGCGGTAGTCCGCAGGGCCAGGGAAGGCGAAACTTATAGCTGCGGGCTTCTCGGGAAGTGAAGCGATAATCTGACTAAATCCGTCGATGAGTGTCTGAAGACACTTGTCGAGGTCTTGAGCTGAAGAGGGTAGTGTGATACGCTCTCCTATGATGCTGCCATTCTGCATGGCTGCGAAAACAAAATTTGTGCCACCGGCGTCAAGCGTGACGACAATAGGCTGTGTAGTCTTAGTTGTCTGCATAATAGGCAAAGGTAGGAATTTATTTCGAATTGTGCAATTATTTCTAAATATTGATAAAATGTGCATAAATTACCAATAAAAAGTTGCTCCGTTATGCTTGAATTTAGAAAAATATAATATATATTTGTGAGATTTTTAGCGAGGATGATAAAGTCGCTATTATGCAAATCGACAAAAAGTATAAAATTATATAAAACTTAAAACGTATAAACTATGGAGAACAACAAACTTCAGGAGCTTACACAAAAGCTCTACAACGATGGCTTGGAGAAGGGTCGTTCGGAGGCTGAGCGTCTTGTTGCAGAGGCAAAGGAGCAGGCAGCAAAAATCTTGGCTGATGCCCGTGCTGAGGCTGAGGCTATCAACAAGGCTGCAGAGTTGCGCGCCGAGGATGTAGCAAAGAACGCTATGACCGAGATTACACTCGCAGGTCGTCAGGCTGTGTCGAAGATTAAGACCGAGCTTGCCGAGGCTGTTATCATGAAGTCTACAGGCGAGGCTGTTAAGGCTGCGACTATGGATGCTGCGTTCGTAAAGGATATGCTCTTGGCTGTGGCTCAGAACTGGAATGCTAACACAGCAGATGTTTCACTCAAGGCGTTGTTGCCCGAGGAGAAGCGCGCTGAGTTGGATGCTGCAATGCAGAAGAGCGCTGCCGAGCTTCTCAAGGCAGGTGTAGAGGTTGGCTACTCAAAGGATGTTAAGACAGGCTTTAAGCTTGGCGAGAAGAACGGTGGCTACTACATCTCGTTCACTGATGAGAGCTTCGATGCCCTTTTGAAGGAGTATCTACGCGAGAAGGTGTCTAACATGCTCTATAAGTAGGCTATGTTCTCTACGGAGTATTACTATTTGGTTGCAGGGTTGCGCGATTGGACGCTCGACTCCGATACCAAAGGTTTCGATGTTCGTGAGATTATCGACGAGATAGTTGGTGAGCTTACGAAGAGCGATCGTGAGGCTGTGCGCATGTTGTACGCCTACTATGATTGCGAAAACATTATTGCACGTCGTGCCAAGCGTGAGCGTCACAACCAGCTTGGTAACCTCTCGGCAGAGGAGATTACCGAGGTGCTCGAGGAGCGCAACTACTCGTTGCTCACTCCCGCAGTTGCCAAGTGTGTGAAGCTCTATGTGGAGGCGGATGATGAGGAGCGCGACGAGGAGGTTACTCTCGATGCGAGCTTCGAGCGTGCAATATTTGAGGCCTACTACCGCGACTTGGCAGAGTCGAAGGTTGCATTCCTCAAGGAGTGGGGTGCTTTCGACCGCAACTTGCGTAATATCGCTGCTGCAATCGCTGCCCGTGAGGCAGGCCGTGTGGTGGCGGGTGTAACTGTTGGTGATGGCGAGATTGTGGAGCAGCTCAAGCGTTCGACCGCTGCAGATTTCGGTTTGCGTGGCGAGTTGCCATATGTTGACTCTGTTATCTCGGCTGTAAGTGACGAGAAGAATATCGTAGAGAAGGAGCGTAAGATTGACGCTATTCGCTGGGCCGAGGCCGAGGCGATGTCATCGTTCGATTTCTTCACCATCAACTTCATCCTCTCATATCTTGTCAAGGTCAACATCGTAGCGCGTTGGACATTGCTCTCACCCGAGGTGGGTCGCGAGATGCTCAACCGCTTGATTAAGGAGCTTGATGCCAAGGATCTTGTGAATAAACAATAAAACTACATAAACGAATGAAAACATTAGGACGTGTAAATGGTATTATCTCGAACATCGTTATCGCCAAGGTTGACGGTCCGGTGGGTCAGAATGAGATATGCCATGTGTATTGCGGTGATGTCCGCATGATGGCTGAGGTCATCAAGGTCATAGGCGACGAGGCCTATGTACAGGTATACGACTCTACACGCGGTTTGAAGATTGGTGACAAGGTGGAGTTCGAGGGTCACATGCTCGAGGCTACACTTGCCCCAGGTATCTTGTCGCGTAACTATGACGGTTTGCAGAACGACTTGGAGAAGATGGACGG
>JAZRJJ010000035.1:0-41876 GCA_045645705.1 Alistipes sp.
TTGATAACCTCCATCATGTCGTAAGGCTTGTTGGGGTTGTCAGGGATGATGTCGTTCAAGATATCCTCCTTACGTGCGATGTCGTCAGTACATGGCTGGTCGGGAACCAACGCTGTGTAGTTCTGAGGCATGTATGAGAGAAGGTCGCGGATAAGCTGCAAGCCCTCCTCCTCAGAGTCTACTGCGAACTGTGCTACACCACTCTTTGTTGTGTGCATGTTTGCACCACCAAGCTGCTCCTGAGTTACATCCTCACCAGTCACGGTCTTAACAACCTTAGGCCCAGTCAAGAACATATTAGATGTCTCACGACGCATGATGATGAAGTCAGTCAATGCGGGAGAGTAAACTGCACCACCTGCGCAAGGGCCGAAGATAGCTGAAATCTGGGGGATAACACCAGAAGCCATAACGTTGCGCTGGAAGATGTTAGCATAACCTGCCAAAGCGTTTACACCCTCCTGGATACGAGCGCCACCTGAGTCGTTAAGACCGATGCAGGGAGCACCATTGCGAACTGCCATATCCATAACCTTACAGATCTTGTCAGCCAAAGAGATTGACAAAGAACCTGCAGTAACGGTGAAGTCCTGTGCGAAGACGTAAACAAGACGACCAGCGATGGTACCGTAACCTGTTACAACGCCATCACCGAATGTATGCTTCGCGCCCATACCGAAGTCGTAGCAACGGTGTGTAACGAACATATCGAACTCCTCGAAGCTACCCTCATCCAAGAGCATAGCGATACGCTCACGAGCTGTGTACTTACCCTTCTCGTGCTGCTTGTCGATTGCCTTCTGGCCACCACCCATGCGTGCTGTCTGGCGGTTGTCCATCAATTTCTCAATCGCTTTCTGAATCTCACTCATAGTGTTTTTCTATTTTAGTTTAGTTAATTTTCAGTTTGTGCGGAATGGTTTTCAACAATAATTTAGTAGCCCACCCCGTTTATCTAATAAGTTGTATAACAAGAGCTAGTTTTAGGCTTGCGCAGCCTGAGAGACCGGAGTTTACTAGCGTAAATGAGGATCTCGAAGGCAAGCGTAACGACAAAATAGCCTTGTTAGACTACTTATTCTTGTTCTCGCAAAGCTCTGTGAGGATACCCTGTGTAGACTTTGGGTGGAGGAACGCGATTGTGAGACCCTCAGCGCCCTTACGAGGTGTCTTGTCGATAAGACGGATGCCGTGTGCCTCAGCGTCAGCGAGCTGCTCCTCGATGTTCTCGCAAGCGAGAGCCATGTGGTGGATACCAGCGCCCTTAGTCTCAAGGTACTTAGCGATAGTTGACTCGGGTGATGTGGGCTCCAAGAGCTCAATCTTTGTCTGGCCAAGCATGAAGAATGCGGTCTTAACCTTCTGGTCAGCTACCTCCTCGATAGCGTAACACTTAAGACCCAATACGTTCTCCCAGTAAGGAATTGCCTCCTCAAGGCTGTTAACTGCGATGCCGAGGTGCTCGATGTGTGATACTTTCATTTTTGTTTTGTTTTTATAAAGTTGAACTTAATATTTTTTTGTTATTGTTTATACAATACATATCCACAAAAATCACCCAAAGATACTTCTTTTTTTTGAAGGTACGAAATATTTCACGCTCTTTTTTCAAATAATTTCAACTACAGGGAGGTCGTAGCACTAATTTAACTTAGCAAGTGAAAAAAAGATAGCTCCGAGGGATTGATTATTGCAGAAAAATCGTTATCTTCGCATATTAATCATTTAACGCTATGAGACGCATTCTCGCCATACTCGCCCTGATGGTGGCCACAGCGGTTGCCGCGCATGCCCAGAGCATACGCCTCGGCGAGCCCGTACCCACCGTCAGCGTGAGCCCCACAATAAATGAGGAGCTCGCACTCTACAATCGCGACTACACATGTCTGATTTTCGCACACTCGGCGAGTGCTCCATGCGTGGAGGCGTTGCGCAACTTCAAGGCTACGGCCGAGGAGATACACCTCTCGTGCGCCATCGTCATCATCACGGGCGAGGCCGAGAGCAACCGTGAGGAGATTATAGAGCGCCTCGGCATCGAGGACTACATAGTCGCCTTCGACGACAACAACCGCACGCTCCGAGCTTTTGGCATAAACTATGTCCCCTTCGCAGTGATTTACCGCACCAAAAATTCGCGTGTCGAGTGGTTCGGTCCCGTGCACCACATGGGGCGTGATATAATAGAGAAAATAAGCAAACGATAAAACCCATAACAATATGGCTTTCAGCAAGATAGAACACTACGAGAAGGAGTATCTCGATCAGCATCACGACAGCGCGCTCAACGTCACCGAGGGTGTCGATGAGAAGCCCGTCGTAAACCCATATTTCGTGCGTAAGAAGCGCCGCCAGATGACCACCGAGGAGTATGTCGAGGGCATCCTCGCAGGCAACATCACAATCCTTGCGCAGGCCATCACCCTCATCGAGAGCAACAACCCCTCGCACTATGCTCAGGCACAGGAGATTATCGAGCGTTGCTTGCCCCATGCAGGCAAGTCCGTACGCATCGGCATCACGGGTGTTCCAGGTGCGGGTAAGTCGAGCTTCATCGAGGCTGTTGGCAACATGGTTACATCGTACAACCACAAGCTCGCGGTGTTGGCAATCGACCCCAGTTCGGAGCGTAGCGGTGGCTCAATCCTCGGCGATAAGACGCGCATGGAGAGCATCTGCCACAACCCCAAAATCTTCGTACGTCCCTCACCCTCAGCGGGTTCGTTGGGTGGCGTAGCGCGCAAGACGCGCGAGACTATCGTGTTGTGTGAGGCTGCGGGATATGATGTTATCTTCATTGAGACCGTGGGTGTTGGTCAGTCGGAGACTGCGGTGCACTCTATGGTCGATATGTTTATGATGTTGCAGATTTCGGGTGCTGGCGACGAGCTTCAGGGCATCAAGCGCGGCATCATGGAGATGGCCGACATGATGGTCATCACCAAGGCCGATGGCGAGAATATCACCAAGGCGGAGTTGGCCAAGGCGCAGTATCAGGGTGCTTTGCACCTCTTCCCCTTGCCCGAGTCGGAGTGGCGCCCACAGGTATATACATGCTCTTCGCTGGAGGGCACAGGCCTCGAGGAGGTATGGCAGGGCGTGGAGCAGTACTTGCAGCACATCGAGCTCAACGGCTACTTCATGGCCAACCGTAACCGCCAGAATAAGTACTGGATGTATGAGACCATCAACGAGACCTTGAAGTCGAGCTTCTATAATAATCCCGAGATTGAGGCCAAGATGGCGGAGGTTGAGCAGAGGGTTTTGGATGCGAAGCTATCGTCATTCATCGCCGCCAAGGAGCTCCTGGACATCTACTTCAAATAACATGATAAATTAGAAATTATGAAGAAACTACTTATATTAATAGTATTACTTATTGGTTCAATCTCATTTGCTAATGCTCAAAATAGTGATCACTTTACTTTCAAGGGCATTCCAATCAATGGAAGTGTTAGCAATTTTGGAAATCAACTCGTCGCAGATGGATTTACAAAAATAGCCACCAATACATACCGTGGCAAATTTTTGCGTAATGATAGTGTTGTTACACTTGTCGGTGATGATAACAATATGGTATGGCGTGTTGCAGCAATAATGGCAAACACAGATACTTGGAACACACTTGAGGCATCATTCAACAACTATGTAAACTTATATAGTGAAAAGTACGGAGCTCCGGCGAACCTAAGCAAGAAATTCACTACATATACAGGTGATCATTCAGGATTAAAAATGGGTGCTTTAGATGACGGCGAATGTCAGTATTATGCAATTTGGAACCTACCACAAGGCTCTATTGAGGTTAGAATAGTAAAGGGTAATAAATATGACACAGGATGTATCCGTGTCGTATATACAGATAATGTAAACAAAGAGAAGGTTCATCAGTCAGATCTTGATGAAATCTAATAGTCAATTAGATTTATGAGACGCATTTTTATATTATTTGGAGTTTTAATTGCATTTGGTTGCACTGAAATACAAAAGGTGACACTGCAAGAGCGCGCCGAAGCGTTTGCAGAGAAACACACGAAAAACATGTTGTATGTACCAGATAGCTATGAGCCCATCGAAACACGCATTGATAGCGCCTATCTATCAATATACAACGATGTAGAGATATTTTCAGCAGCCAATGAGATATTGAAGGACAGTTATGAAAATATGTACTCATGGCGTCGTTCTGAAAAAGAGTGTGAGAATTTACAATCATGTGTAAATACAATCAAGTCGCGTGCAGATGAGATTAGCGAAGAATTTTGCGGTTGGCAAATATATCACAGATGTCGCGTTAAAAATAGAATTGGCACGCCTGATTTTGTAACATTGCTCTTCTACACGGATAAAGATTTGTCAGATGTTGTGATATGCTATGATTTAGCAGATGATCAGGATTACAACTATGATTCATATAAAGAGGTCATTGATGGTGTTATAAGTGGTGAGTACGACACCAGGTATCAGGACACGAGAGATCCATATGAAATTATGAGTGACTATCTTTTAGAAGATATATCAACACAGAGTACAACAAGCACAAAGATAAAAACAACCGTTAAAGAGAAAACACAGGGCATAGATCTATCAGATTTGGACATTAGCCCAATTGAAATAGAAGAGTCTAACACAAAAGACACCTCTGCGGAAAGTGCATACTACGAGACTAATACTGATGTCGACACATATAGCAATGTCAGTTTAGAAGAATACTCAGATCTTAATATGATTTAACAAATACCACATTATAAGAGCGTTGACCTTGTGGGGTCGACGCTCTTTTTTCACCCCCATGACTACCCTACCAACACCCCACTACCCAATTTGTTGTCAGAAGCCGTGAGATGTGGTGCATCACAAAAGACCTCCCAAGGATAGTACATAATAGTACAGCCTTGGGAGGTCTGCTTTTAGGGATGTGCCGCAGATTGCGGCTTATCACAACAAATTATCACAAGAAATTATCTTGGCATCATGGGCGGACGACCACCGGGAAATCCCATACCTGGCTTAACGTCCATGCCGTAGTCCGCAGCATCCTTTGAGCCCTTCTTGCCGAAGTGGCGGAGGTTGTAGTTGAACTGCACGGTGAAGTAGCGACCTACGACGCTGTTCCATGCGTTCTGTGTGTAACCGCTACCCACGGTGCGCGCGAAGGCTGCATTCTCGTTGAGAAGGTCGTTCACGCCGATAAGCACCTCGCCCTGCTGATTTTTGAAGAGCTTCTTGCCGAGGTAGAGGTTGCAGATGAGGTAGTCCTCGTTATAGTCGTTTGTGAAGCCGATATACTGGTTGTAGTTAACCGCTGCGGTAAGCGTGAAGCCCTTCCAGAATACCCACTTCAATGTACCTGACGCGGTGTGGTTGAAGTACTGGTTTTTGTCGTTCCTGCCCGCGAGCGACTGCTTGGCATCGTGGTAAGCACCGTTCCACTGGATTGTGAAGTCGATGTTCTCCGAGATGTTGCTACCGAGCGAGAACATGGCGTTATACCCCATGTTGCTTGTGATGTTGAGTTGGTCGTTAATCATAGATGGAGTGCGCGACCAGTTGTAGCCCGCCATGATATTGAGGTTACACTTGATAGCCGAGATGGGGAAGCCATAGCTGATGTGCGTACTCAACGAGCTCGAGCCATCCATATTGTCGTAGGTCGAGTACTGCATAGGGTTGTACTCCTCGCCGTCGATGGTGATGGTCTCGGGGTTGTAGTAGATTTTCTGACCGATGTAGTCCTGCGTGATGTTACCCGAGAACATAACCATGAAGGTGCGACCCTTCTCGATGTTCGAGCGGATGTAGTGGAAGTTCAAGCGGTGGTTGTACGACGACTTGAGGTTGGGGTTACCCTTCGAGATGTACTGTGCGTTCGACACATCGTAGATATCCTGCAAGTTACGCACATCGGGGTTATGGGTGTACGAATTGAGGAACACGCGGATGGAGTTCTGGGGGTTGAAGGCGATGTTACCCATCATGAAGTATGTCACATGGTCGTAGTCGCGCTTGATGTTCTCGCCCTTAACCAAGCCATCGAGTGTCGAGTGCTGGTAGTAGACATTCGCAATGAAGGTATTGCGGTTCTTCGCCCAGCGGAAGCCAGGACCCACGCGGTGCTCCGTGCTGCGGCTATCGGTGTATGACGAGAGCGACGCATCGGGAGTGAGACCCTCGGGAACAACATAGTTTTTAGCAGATAATGGATTATCCAAATCCACGCCATTAGTTATCCAAGCTGTCTTATTGATATCCTGGGTCTCCATGTCGAAGCGATACTGCATGCTTACCTGCGCATACTTTGCTACGGGCTCTGTATAGGTTACATTTGCACTAATATCGTGCTCTGACTGGGGAGCCAACGAAGAGACAAATCTATAATTTGGATATACATATTCTATCTCATCCTCTACTTTTTTATAACAATTTAAAGTAGAGAAATTATTAGTTTTGGAATTAATAGTGTTACGTATTGAGTAGCGACCATCCACGGTGATGGTACGGCCATCCTTGCCGAGCTTGACGCGATACTGCAAGAACTCGCTGAAGCGGTATGCACGCGATGAACCCTCCGAGCCGTTGTGAATCATCTCATACTTGAGACCCTTCAACTCGGCACTCTCACCCTCAAGCTCGCCATACTGCTGGCTGTAGGGGTCGTTGCCCTGGAAGCTGAAGTTTGTGCGCGACATGAGCGACATATTCTTGTTTATGGTCCAGTCGAGGCGCACATTGAGACGGTGGTTGTAGTTGCGTGACTCCGACTCACCCACCTGCTCGAGCTCATCGTCGGGCGATGGGAACTCATACCAGCGCTGGAGGTAGTTCTTGTCGCGTGTCTTGGTGTCGTTGTAGAAGTACGAGCCATTGAGCTTCACCTTGTCGCCCTCGCCCCATGTGTCAGAGTACTGAACACCGATAGAGCCTACGCGCGCCACACCACTCTGTGGGCGCACCATATACTGACCTACACCACGGCCACGGCCCATGCCGCCACCGCCGCCACCAGTCACGCCGAGAATATCCTCGAACGAGAAGTTCTGCTGGTTGACGTTGTTGAAGAGACCGATGATAGATACGCGGCTCGAGCCCTGGAAGATGTTGACATTACCACCCACATTGAACTTATGGTGCGATGTCACATCATCAAGCTGCGAGGTGTAAACACCTGTATTCTCGAATTTTTGCTCGGGACTACCACCGTCGCTGTCGGGCTGATAGCCATAGCCAGCGTAGAGCTTACCAAAGACACCCTGACGCATGTTCGAGTGCGTAACGATGTTGATGGCCTTGTAACCCTCGCCATCGTCCATACCCGAGAACTCGGCATTATCCGAGAGTTTGTTGAATACCTCTATGCGGTCTACAGCCTGCGCGGGGAGCGAGTTGAGCGCCGTAGATACATCCTCGCCGAAGAACTCCTTGCCGTCAACAAAGATTTTCTTTACCTGCTCACCCTGCGCCTCCACCGAGCCGTTTGTGATGGTGATACCTGGCATCTTCTTCAAGAGGCCCTCCACGTCGGCATCTGCCGAGACCTTGAATGCCGCAGCATTGTAGGCTACGGTGTCGCCATTCTGCGATGTGCGCAGCGCCTGCACCTCCTTGACTACCGCGTCGATAGCCACAGCCTCGGGCATAAGTTCCACCACGCCGAGGTCGGCATTGGGTGCAAGCTTAACATCGAGTGTCTTCGTAGCGTAGCCAATGAACGAGATGGTCACGGTGTAGTCGCCCGCTGCGAGTCCCGTTACGGTAGTCTTACCCTCGGCACCCGAAACAGAGTGGCGACCAGCATTCTGGCTACCCGCCTTGCGCACCTCCATGATAGCACCAATGATGCCATCCTTCGTGTCGCCATCAATGATGCGCGCCGTTACCTTACCCGACTGCGCCATGACGGGAATCGCCATGAGCACAAAGGCAACGAATGTAATCAATTTTTTCATAAGTTATCGTGTTTTATTTATTTTCAGTTTGTGCACTATATCGCGCCACGAATTTAATACAATTTATTTAATAAATGTATTATTGGAGGGTGAAACGGCAAAAAAGGGGTGTCAGTCGCCCAACACCCCACTATTATCTGGCTGTGAGCAAGCCATGCTATGCTTTTTTAGCGACGTCCGGGTGCGCCGTTGCCATATGCTCCACCAGGTCTGCCATTAGGTCTGTAGTCGTCGCGACCATGGTTCTTGTTTGGCTTGCCGTTATACTTGCCGTTGTACTTTGTAGGCTTGCCATGGTGGAAGTGACCGTGGTGCTTGCCTGGCTTGTTGGGATGGTTGTGACCCAAGTCGCAGCAGTCGTGATGTGGCTTGTGGTGTGGCTTGTGGTGCACAGGCGGAGGACAGCAATGCAAGCTATGGTCTGCACATACACCCCTTGGAGGTGCAGTTACATTGATGATGACCTTCTTTGGTCCGCGGTTGAGTGACATATCTGCATCGTTTGCCATCGCCGAGCCGAGTGATACAACTGATAACACAAGGCCTAAAAACAACATCTTCTTCATAATCTTAAGGTATTAAAGTGTTTATAACCATTTGTTTGCGGGATATATCTTTGTTATCCTATTGCAAAGGTACGGCAAGAATTTGGACTATGGAGTCAGTGTGGGTGTGAAACGGCAATAGAGCCCGCCGAAGCGGCAATTTGCGGGGGCGAAGTGAACGGGGAGATACTGGCAATATTGATTATCATACCCCATCCCACTGCAATTTCTTGTCAGAGTGGTGCAAGGAATTAAATTTAGCGTCAGAAGTGTGTCGAGTGCAACACTCGGCAAAAAAAATGTGGATGGGCTGTACTATGGCGTACTGCCCATTCACATTTATTTTTGTTAGGGGCCGCAATCGACCACTTATCACGCTAAATTATTGGAGCCAGCGCTTGAATTCGGGAACCCTCGCCTTCGAGATTATTATGCGCTCGGGGGTCTCAATCTGGAGGTTAAGCGCGAGACGAGAGCCAAACCAGACGGCGATATCCTTCACGGCCTTGCGCGACACGATGAACTGGCGGTTGGCGCGGAAGAACTTGTGGGTGTCGAGTTGCTGGGTGAGGGTCTCGAGGGTCTTATCTACGGGGTATGTTGCGCCATCAAGGGTGGTGAGGGTCACGCGCTCGGAGAAGGTGTAGAAGTAGGCCACATCATCCATGGAGATGGGTATGAGCTTATCCTTGAAGCGCACGAGGATAGTGTGCAGAGAGCTGCTGTCGGCAGAGGCTACCATCGTCTCGACACGCTGGGTGGCTGTTGCGCGCTCGGTGGCGGTCAGGCGCTGCAGCTTGTCGAGGGCGCGGGTGAGGTCCTCCTCCTTGAAGGGTTTTAGGAGGTAGTCGATGCTGTTAACCTTGAATGCCTCGAGGGCGTACTCGTCGTAGGCTGTTGTGAAGATGATGGGTATGGTGATGTCTACGCTCTGGAATATGCGGAAGGAGTCACCATCGGCGAGGTGTATATCCATGAATACAACATCGGCATCGGTGCCCTTTGAGAAGAAGTCTACAGCCTCCTCCACCGACTCGAGGACCTCGAGGACCTCGACATCGGGGTTTATATTCTTAAGCATGCTACGAAGATTCACCGCTGCAGCGGTCTCATCCTCTACTATAACGACCTTGTTTATCATCGCTTTTCGGGATTTTCAAGTGGCAGGCGCACCATGAAGCGCTCCGCCTCGTCAATTATCTCTATATCTTTGCCTGTGATTATCTGCCAGCGGCTGCGCAGGTTATCCAGGCCGATGCCCGTTGATGGCTCAACATCGAGCTTGGGATGCTTGGCATTCTCAATCTCCAACACGCCATCCACCACGCGTATCGCAACATGCAGCGGATTCTTCGTAGTTATACTATTGTGCTTCACGGCGTTACCGATAAGCGGCTGCAACGACAACGCGGGGAGTGTCCACGCCTTATACTTCTCGTCGATGTCGAAGTCGAAGAAGAGCTTGTCGGCATAGCGAATCTTGAAGAGGTAGGCATAAGCCTCGGCAAACTCAAGCTCCTCCTTGAGTGTCGTGGTGCTCGACTTACCATTCTGTATGATGTAGCGGAAGGTGTAGGATAGCTGGTCGATATACTCGAGCGAGTGCTTCTGGTCACCATCGCGCACAAGCATGGCGAGGGAGTTCAACGAGTTGAAGAAGAAGTGTGGGTTAATCTGTCCCACGAGCATGTTGTAGCGCGTTGAGAGGTTCTCGGTCTTGAGTCGCTCGTTCTCCACAACGATGGTCTGCTGCTGGCGCATGAGGGTGTAGATGCGTGCGTAGAGCGCCGTTACCACAAGCACGAAGAGGCACTTCGTGAGCACTATGATGTAGGTGGTATCGCGGATGTCGCTGCGGAAGAAGAAGTCGAGCTTCATCTCGCCTTGGTTGAACGACATCACGGGGGCAAAGCATATCGCCACACCCGTTATGAGCAACAATAGCACCATGCGTCGCACCACCACCCAACCTCGACTACGCTCGGGCGCACTACCCTTTGCGAGTATAAATATCATGATGAGCGATATTGCCGCATAGTAGACAATCTGCCAAACGAACTCCACCGTGCGACTGGGGCGGTCAAACACTGCGTCGAAGTCGAAGGGCTTGTCATTCACGGCATACAACTCTTCAAGACGCTTATGTGGTGTTGTCGTCACGCCTCCGTCATATTCGCGGGGCACGCGCGTGGTGAATGTCACATGGTCCGCCTCCTTGAGTTTGTAGTTGAATACCTGCCATGCCGAGACATATACACTATCGCGCTTCTCGCAGTCGCAGACGATGTAACCGTGCATGTCGCAATCGAGGTGCAAGATACCGGAGGTGTGCTCACCCATAGGGGCATCACTCATACTGCGCTCACCCATACCACTCTCGGTGATGATGGGCATGAGCAGATATGAAAAGTTGATGACGAGACTGAGGAGTATCGCCACCAGTATGTGAATCATGGAATGTTGTCCAACTCGATGCATAAGCAATTAGTAATGAGATTAGTAGTTAAATGGCAGGGGCAAGCAAAGCGTCAAAGATTACCCCTTACCATAGTAAATAATTTGTTGTCAGAGTGGTGCTAATTTGTTGCCGATTAAGATATTGGGATGGATGGGACATACTATTATGTATTTCCCATTCAGCCCAATGATTGAGGCGGCGAAGTAGCGCTACTATCACAACAAATTTGTTGTCAGAAGGTGTTAGATTTAGCGATTTGTCGCAGGCTGAAAAAGCGGAGTTTACTCGAAGTAAATGAGCATTTTTCAGACAAGCAAAGCGTCAAAGATTACCCCTTATCACAACAAATTACTCGTACCAAGAGGCGTAGGTACGGTAATCGCGGGCCGTGCGCTTGATGATTTGCTCGCGCTGCTCGGGTGTCACATCCTTAACCTTCTTGGCGGGAACACCTGCATATACTGAGTTGGGCTCGAGCTTCTGGTTCGAAAGGACAAGGGCGTTTGCAGCGACGATGCAGCCTGTGCCTACTACGGCGTTATCGAGGATTGTTGCACCCATGCCGATGAGGCAGTCGTCCTCGATGATGGCGCCATGGATGACGGCGTTGTGACCAACGGATACATAGTTGCCGATATGTGTCTGCGAGGGCTTTGGCGAGCCATCGTAGAGGGTGTGGATGACCACGCCATCCTGAATGTTTGTGTGGTTGCCGATGGTGATGGCGTTGACATCGCCACGGAGCACAGCGTTATACCAGATTGAGCAGTTCTCGCCAATCTTTGTGTTGCCAATGATTGTGGCATTCTCTGCCAACCATGTATCCTTACCAATCTCGGGCTCGTAGCCGCGTACCTTTCTAATAAGTGCCATATGATGTTCTATTTTATTTATTTTCAGTCTATTGTCTTTCGATTGCCTTTGCCTCATCCCAGTATGAGTCCATCTCTTCGAGGGTCATGTCGCGGAGGCTCTTACCCTGCTCCTCGGCGCGCAACTCCACATGGTTGAAGCGACGTATGAACTTCTTGTTTGTGCGCTCGAGGGCACCCTCGGGGTCGATGCCGTAGAGGCGGCAGGCGTTGATGAGGGCGAAGAAGAGGTCGCCAATCTCGTCGGTCAGGCGCTCCTGGTCCTTTGCCTCGAGCTCGGCATCCACCTCCATAAGCTCCTCCTTGACCTTTGCCCATACATCCTCCCTCTTCTCCCAGTCGAAGCCCGTTGCCGCGGCCTTCTCGCCGATGCGGAACGACTTCACCATGGCGGGAAGCGACACGGGGACACCACCCAGCGCGCCACTCTTGCGGTTCTTCTTGCGCAACTTGAGTGCCTCCCAGTTCTGCTTAACCTCCTCGGGGGTGTCGGCATGGATGTCGCCATATACATGAGGGTGGCGGTAGATGAGTTTGTCGCACACGCCATTAGCCACATCGGTGTAGTTGAAGGCGCCAGCCTCCTCGCCGAGCTTCGAGTAGAAGACAACATGCAGGAGCAGGTCGCCGAGTTCCTCCTTTATGCCCTCCATATTCTTGTCGGTGATGGCATCCGCCAACTCGTAGGTCTCCTCTATGGTGTTGTTGCGTAGCGAATCGAATGTCTGCTCTCTATCCCATGGGCACTCCGCGCGGAGCTTGTCCATAACGTCCAATAGGCGCGATGTCGCCATCTTGGCCTGGTCTCTATTCATAGTGTTTATGCTTTAATTTTTCGTTTTATCTTTCTGAATGGCAACTTCATAACGCCGAAGAATGCCTCGCCGAATATGCCAGACGACATCTTTGATGTGCCCTCCACGCGGTCGATGAAGATGATGGATACCTCGCCGATATTGAAGCCGAGCCTCCATGCCGAGTACTTCATCTCTATCTGGAAGCCGTAGCCATTCATCTGCACGCGGTCGAAGTCTATGGCGTCGAGCACCTCGTGACGGTAGCCCACAAATCCTGCAGTAGCATCGCACACGGGCATGCGCGTAACTATCTTGACATACTTCGATGCGAAGTAAGACATCAGTAAGCGCCCCATGGGCCAGTTCACCACATTGACACCCTTCGAGTAGCGTGAGCCTATGGCCATGTCGCGCTCCTCGAGCATAGCATCGAGGCGTGTGAGGTCGTCGGGGTTGTGCGAGAAGTCGCAGTCCACCTCAAAGATCCCGTCGTAGCCATGCTCCAAGGCATACTTGAAGCCCGCGATGTAGGCCGTACCGAGACCGAGTTTTCCCTCTCGCTCAATCATATGCAGGCGCTCGGGGTAGTGCTTCTGTGCCTCGCGCACGAGGTCTGCCGTGCCATCGGGTGAGCCATCATCGACGATGAGCAGGTCGAACATCAGTTCATCTGCCATCACGCGCTCCACCATCTTTGAGATGTTCTCGCGCTCGTTGTATGTGGGTATGATAATCAGTCGTTTCATCACATCATATTGTTAAACTTGCGTCCGCCAAAGATGTAACGCAAGACGATTGAGTTTCGGTATATGTTATCAACCTTTTTAGTGCGTACCACAGCCTTGCGCTTGCGGCCGAGCGCGCCATGCCACGCTATGAACTCACCCCACGCACGCACTATAGCCCACGCACGATGGGGGTGTAGCGTGATGAGGTTCACGAAGGCCTCGAGCATATCTGTTGCAGGGCGCACAACGGCAACCACAGCACGCTGCATGGGCGAGGCACACTTGAACAACATGGCGAGGTTGTTGCGGTGGTTGAGGAATATCTTGCGTGACGATGCGGGGAGTGTGCCACCACCGAGGTGGTATACCACCGACTTGGGCTCGACGACGATGCGCCAACCCGCCAACTGCATGCGCCACTGCAGGTCTATCTCCTCCATGTGGGCAAAGAAATCCTCATCGAAGCCACCGAGGCTCTCGAAGACCTCCCTGCGGCAACACATTGCAGCACCACTTGCCCAGAATATATCTCTGCGGTTGTCGTACTGACCCATATCCTCCTCGACATTCGAGAGTATGCGGCCACGGCAGAAGGGGTAACCGAGATAGTCGATAAAACCTCCCGAGGCTCCGGCATACTCAAACTTCGTGCGCTCCATATCTGACAGGAGCTTGGGGGCTACGGCCGCAACATCGCTCTCCTTGTCGAGCACCTCGACAAGGGGCTGCCACCACCCTGCCGTAACCTCTACATCGGAGTTCAGGAGCAGGACATACTCGCTCGCGATCTCCTTCAGCGCGCGGTTATATCCACCCGCGAAGCCATAGTTGCGGTCGAGGCGTATGACCCCGACATCGGGATAGTTCAGGCGCAGCCACTGCAACGAGTCATCCGTAGAGCCATTGTCGGCAACGACAACCTCGGCGTCACCCTCGGTGTGGGCAACGACGCTCGGCAGATATCGCTCCAAGTGGCGACGGCCATTCCAGTTGAGTATGACTACGCTGAGTCGTGCCATCGCTACTCCTCCTCGTCGTTATCGGTGTCGGCATTACGCTCCGCCTTGGGGTCGTAGCCCTCCACCACGATTACAAACTCACCCTTGGGCTCGTGGGCCTTGAAGTGGGCAATAGCCTCGGTGACGGTGCCACGCACGGTCTCCTCGAACTTCTTGGTTATCTCCCTCACCACAGCAACACGGCGCTCCTGACCGAAGGTCTCGGCAATCTGCTCCAAGCACTTTACGACACGGTATGGCGACTCGTAGAAGATGATGGTGCGCGTCTCTGTTGATAGCTCCTCGAGGCGCTTCATGCGACCCTTCTTCTGTGGGAGGAAGCCCTCGAAGCAGAATCTGTCGCATGGGAAGCCACTCTGCACAAGTGCGGGGATGAGGGCCGTTGGGCCAGGCAGCGTAACCACCTCGATACCCTCCTCGACACATCGGCGCACGAGCAGGAAGCCAGGGTCGGAGATGCCAGGCGTACCAGCATCCGACACCAATGCCACATCCTTACCCGCAGCAATAGACTCCACGACACGACCTACTGTGGCGTGCTCGTTGAACTTATGGTGCGAGTGCATGGGCTTCTCGATGCCGAGGTGGCGCATAAGGTGTGACGATGTGCGCGTATCTTCGGCGAGGATGAAGTCCACCTCCTTGAGTACGTTTATGGCACGCAGGGTTATATCCTCGAGGTTGCCAATGGGTGTGGGTACGATATATAGTTTTGCCATGATGGGATTCAGGTGTTAGGATAGTTTGCGTTCGAGAAGCGATACAAGGAACTTCGCGCCCTCCGAGTCGGGATTCCAGCGGAAGTTTTCAACTATGAATATCATGCACTCGTCCAAGTCGTCAAACTCGTTAAGGCGTGTGATGGTCTGCTCATAAAGTTTGGCATCGCCTCCAAAGAGGTCGCGTATCATAAGGAACTTATCGTTCAGGCCTATCGCCTTGCGGATGTCGGTGATGCGGTTGAAAGCCGTTGTGGGCTGCTCCTCGGCCATCTTGTCTGCAAGCGTAGTCACATTCTTGGCAATCACATCACCCAAGCGCTGTGGCACCTCCTCCTCGAACTGCGCAACGACAGGCTGGGGCGCAGGCGCGGGCTCTACACTCTCAACTACGGCGGGCTCAACGGCGAGCTCTGCAACCTCCTCCCTGACGGGTGCGGGGCGCTTCACGGGGGTATCGTACAGCGAAATCATCTTTCTGCCACTCTTGGCACGCACGGGGATGTCGTCAATGTCGAAGAGGCCACCTCCATTAGAGCGCTCCACTACCCTGTCCTGCTCCGCCACAACCTCCGCGGGGGCAACCTCGGGCTCAACTTCAGGCTCGGGTACTGATACGGGCTCTGGCTCTGCTGCAACTGCTGCAGGCTCGGGTTCTGATACGGGCTCTGGCTCTGCCGCAGGCTCAGTGTCAATGACCACCTCGGGCTCTGCTACCACAGGCTCCGCGGGGCGGCTATCGGCAATGCTATCCTCGCCCGAAAGACCCAAGAGAGCATCTATATCGAGGGCATCTTCGAAGGCATCATCCTCATCCTCTGCAGCGACAACCTCCTTGGCCTCACCATTATTCTCTATATTGTGGTCTGCCTGCGCCTCACGCTCTGCAACAGCGGGTATGACAATCTCCGTTGCGGGGTGTGACTCCTGCTGTGGGGTGTAGTCGAGCAGCTCATCATATATGCGACGCAACTCCTCGAGTGCCATATCGCGCTCAATGCGTGGCACATTGCCACTGGTGTTCCACTTCTTGACCAAGCTTGTTAGGCGTGACAAACGCTCATCAACTCTTTTTAGTGCCATATTTAGTAACTACATATAGGTATATACAACGTATCAAAGGTATAAAAAAAAGTGGGAATGGCAAAATTTTAGACTAATAAAGTTTTGAGGTGAGGGTGTTTATATGGAGTTATGGCGATAATGAATGAGAACCACTATATATTTCTTGTCATAGTGGCGCTAATTTGCCGCCGATAAAGAGAAAGAGCGGATGGGACATACTAAGCGTATTTCCCATTCGCTCTTTGGATTGAGGTGGCGAAGTAGCGCCACTATCACAAGAAATATGTAAGGTCGTCGAGGGCGATGTAGAGAGGCGTATTCGCTCCCCACTCGCCTACGTCGGTGGTCTCGATGGTCACACGCACACGATCGTAGTCGCGGCCGAGATTGACAAGCGGTAGCTCCTTCCAGTCGGTTGCCATCTCGCGCTTACCATCACGATAATCAACAATATAGCACTCATCAACACCTGTAATCTCGTTGCCCTTCATGGCGGTAAATACAACCTTGAGGTAGTCGCCATCGGTAAAGGCGCGGGCAAAGTCGTTGATAGCCTCGTTGGTGATTGAGGCGTAGGTGTAGGTTGTGAGGTTGAGCTTCACATTCGAGAGGTGAACAGCCTTCTTTAAGACAATATCGCATGGCTCGTTGTAGGAGTCATAGTAGTAGATAAGGAAGTTGTCGCCCGATGCTGCAGAGTCGTTAAAGACAGCATACTGGTTGGCAAAAAGGCCATTCGCGGGGTCGCTATCCTTAACATTTGAGAGGGCAAAGCCACCCCAGTAGGCATACTCCTCGTTGTAGAAATACTCAAACTCGAAGATATCGTTCTCGTAGCCATAGGCATACTCCGCAGTCATAGCGCACTCAAACTTCTCAACCTCGGTATTAGGCTTGCGGTCAACGCTATCGGGCTCACACGCCACAATACCCATAAGGGCCACTGCAAACATTAATTTTCTCATAGACAATTATTTATAAAAATGATACAATATCGTAAGCACGGTATGCCGACTTATCCCATCGGGGGAGCTTCGCTTCAGCACTATCCGCCGCGCTAAGCACAATGGAGATAGCGTCGCCGTCGTAGTCGTAGCTGATGGCCACGGGCATAACCTTTGAGCCGCTACGCAGCAAAGTGAGGGTAATGGAGTCGATGCCCATAGCATCGCTCTTGGGGGTTAGCTTAAGCGTGACACGTTCGTTAGTGGCAGAAGTAACCTCAGATGAAAACTCCTGGGGCACAAAGCTAAAGGCGCGTGTGGGGTTAGAGAGCAAGTCGCACGCCTCGAGGTTCACCCTGTCCTCAACTACCTCCTTGCGCTCGTTGTTTATCTCGTAGCGGAGCTTACCATCGCTATATACCTCCATGATGCCGAGCGAGATGTAATAGGCATCGCCCTCGACCATGAAGTAGCCATTAAGGGGTGCCTCCTCACCTACCGTTACGGCGATGTGCATAGCATAGCGCTCGCCAAGTGAATTATCGAGTTTCGCGAGCCACTCCTCGGCACTCTGTGCACTCACAACGCCGAGCGTTGAGAATAGGATGGCAAATAATATAAGTATCTTTCTCATAGCAACTTAGTATATACCCAACTCCTGGAGGCGAGCCTCAAGAGATGGAAGGTCATAGTACTTGATTTCGCGGGGCTTTGAACCAATCTGCGGGCCGACGATACCTGCACGCTCGAGCTGCAACATGATGCGGCCAGCGCGGTTGAAGCCCACCTCGAAGTTACGCTGAATCATAGAGGTTGAGATGGCACCACTCGACACCGCCTCGCGGGCAATCTCACCAAACTTGGCATCGAACTTCTGGGGTGCACCACTCTCCTCCGAGCCATAGCCCACGGAAGCCTCGCCAGCACCATCTGCGGGGACATAGTCGGGGAGGTTGTATGCTGCTGTGTAGCCCTGCTGCGAGCCGATATGCTCGACGATATTCTCAACCTCGGGCGTATCGACAAAGGCGCACTGAATACCCGTGGGCTCGCCACCACTCAAGAAGAGCATATCGCCGCGACCGATAAGCTGGTTAGCACCTGGCTGGTCGATAATCGTGCGCGAGTCGGTCATCTGCATAACGCGGAAGGCGATGCGCGCAGGGAAGTTGGCCTTGATACCACCCGTGATAACCTTGACATCGGGGCGCTGCGTAGCCACGATGAGGTGGATACCGATGGCACGAGCCTTCTGCGCAAGACGCATAACGGGAGCCTCGACCTCCTTGGCGGTCATGATAAGGTCGGCGAACTCATCTATAATAACCACGATATATGGCAAGTAGCGGTGGCCATTCTCGGGATTGAGGCGGCGCGCCACAAACTTTTCATTATACTCTACAATATTCTTGGCATGCGCCTTCTTGCAGAGCTCCAAGCGGTTAGCCATCTCGGTGCAGAGGGCATTGAGCGTATATACCGCCTTCTTGGGGTCCGTAACGATTGACTCATCCTCCGACTCCATCTTCGCAAGGAAGTGGCGCTCGAGCTTGTTGTAGAGCGAGAACTCCACCATCTTGGGGTCGATAAGCACGAACTTCAACTCTGCGGGGTGCTTGCGGTAGAGCAACGATGTGATGATGGCGTTCAGACCCACAGACTTACCCTGACCCGTAGCACCCGCCACCAGCAAGTGCGGCATCTTCGCAAGGTCGAAGGTGTAGTTTTCGTTCTGAATGGTGCGACCGATAACCACGGGCAACTCCGCCTTCGAGTTCTGGAACTCCTCGCTGCATATCGCCGAGCGCATAGATACGGTCTGCTTAATCTGGTTAGGCACCTCGATGCCGACAGTACCCTTGCCTGGGATGGGGGCGATGATACGCACCTTCTCGGCCTTGAGGTTCTGCGCGAGGTCGTCCTCCAAGCCCTGGATGCGCGAAATCTTCACGCCAGGCTCCTGCACAATCTCGTAGAGCGTGACAGTGGGACCCACCGTGGCGTGCATGCTGATGATGGGCACATGAAAATGGAGCAAAGTCTCACGAATACGCTCCTTATTTCTAAATATCTCCTCCTCGTCGAATGCCGACTGCGACTTATAGTCACGAAGCAGCGCGGGGGTAGGTGGCTGGTAGTTGTGTAAATCGCGCATAGGGTCGTAGAGGTCGAGGTCGATATCCTCCTCATTGACCTCCTTGACATCGTTCTCCGTAACCGTAACAACGATGCCGTCGCTCTCCTCAGTATCGATGCCCAGCACCTCGGCAGCATTGGCATGGTTTAGCACCTCCTCGCTACCCTGCTCCGTATCGCGCGGCACGACATAGAAGTCATCATCGGTGTTGGCAGGGGCAGGTGTAGGCACAGGTGTAGGTTCGGGCGCTATTTCGGGTTCGGGCGCTACTTCGGGTTCGGGCTCAACCTCATCCTTAATCTCGACCTCTTCGCGAGGCTCAACAACAAAGATATCGTCCTCCTCCTCGGCTCTCTCCAACACCACATCTGCAACGGGCTCGTCAGCTGCAACGGCAACCTCCGACTCGAGGTCTTCATCAACAACCGAAGCATCCTCGCCACCCTTATTGCGTCTCTCGCGATTTCGGGTAATGAGGCCCTTTACAGCAGCGGCAACACGCTCATAGCCCGCGATACACCAGTTGCCGAGCATACGCAAGAAGTTGCGATTGATGAGAATGCCTATTGTAATCCAGCCTATTAGAATCACGAGCAGCGTGCCAATAAAGCCTATCTGCGCTGTGAGCCAGTCGCTCAAAGCAAGGCCATAGTTGCCACCAAGACCCGAGCCAAAGAGCTCCCAGCTGGTGCCGAAGATGGCGCCAAGAGTGATGGAACCCACGAGCAACATAAGCGCGCAGATGATGGCTATGCGGTGCAGGCGCAACGACTTGAAGCGGAATAGGCGCCAGCCAAACAGAGTGACAAACATGGGCAGAATGATGGCAAAGAGACCGAAGGCTCCACCCACCAACTTCTGCGCTATGTGTGCACCCATAGGGCCACAGATATTGCTATAAACGACATCAACGCGGGGGTTGACCTCGTTAATAGCACTCAAATCCTCCTTCCAGTAGAAGAGGTATGATATGATTGAGCAGATGAGAAACACTCCCAATACCACAAGCGCAAAACCCGCTATTAGGCGCACATTCTCCTTGAGCGATAGGCTCTCGGCACTACCCGCATCACTCTGCTTCTTATTTACACTCTTTGCCATATATCGTCATCTATTTATCCATGTTTATAATTGCTTGAGCCTTATGCTCCAAGCGGTTACGGTAATCCTCATCTGCAAATGTCATATAGCGCATCTCGGGGCGATTATCCTTCTTTGCTGCAATATCGTACCTCTCCAGAAGCCACTCCACCCTGCGGGCTACGGCAGCACCCGAGTCGATAACCTCGATACCCGAGTCCTCAACTACGCGCTCGATGATGGGGCGCAGGAAGGGGTAATGCGTGCAGCCCAGGACCAACTTATCCACCCCACTACCGAGCAATGGCTCCACGGCTCGGCGCACAAGACGTTCAGCCTCCTCGGTATGCTCCATATCCCTCTCGACAAGCTCCACAAAGCCCTCACCCACAACCTTCACAACCTCGACATCCGAGGCCCAGCGTGCTGCCGTGGTGAGGAACATATCGCTCTTGAGGCTATGTGCCGTTGCCAAGACTGCAATCTTGCGCGTTACGGTAGTGAGGCATGCGGGCTTCACTGCGGGCTCCAGACCTACGATGGGCATATCGGGCCAGCGCTTGCGCAGCGTCTCCACGGCTGCCGTTGTTGCGGTGTTACACCCCACAACAACCATCTTGACACCCTCCTCAACGAGGCGCTCGACAGCCTCGATGGCGAAGCCCTCAATCTCTGTGCGCGACCTACCGCCATAGGGGCAGTTCTTGCCGTCACCGAGATAGAGCAACGACTCGTTGGGCAGCAGTCGGCGTAGCTCGCGCCACACCGAGAGGCCTCCAAAGCCTGAGTCGTAGACTCCTATGGGTGCATTATTCATTGGTTTACAACTTGTTAACTATATACTCTACAACATCGTCATCACTCATCGTGGTGCAGTCCACCGAGATATGCGCCTGTGCGTAGTACTTCTCGCGCTCGGCCATCTGCTGACGCATGAACTCCAGTAGCTCCTCATCGCTCTTACCCCTAAACATGGGGCGCTTCTCCCTGCCATATGCCGAGAGGCGCGAGAGTATCTGCTCGGGGCTGCGACGCAAGTAGATGACAACACCCGAGCGGAGCATCCACTCCATATTATCGCGCCATGTAGGCAGGCCTCCGCCCGTGGCTATCACGATGTCCATAGCCTCGTTTGCCAAGCCCTCAACAGCGCGGCGCTCTGCGATGCGGAAGTACTCCTCGCCCTCATAGTGGAAGATGTCGGCGATGGGGGCACCCACCTGCTGCTCCACGACATTGTCCGTATCGACACAGCGCAAGCCCATGCGGCGTGCAAGACGCTTACCCAACGAGCTCTTACCCGAGCCTGCGTATCCCACCAAAAAGAGTATCATAAGCGCGTGGTTTAGAATAGATTAAGCTGCGAAGCACCGAATATTTCAGCCTGCTCGGCACGCTCGTTATAGTCGATATTGGGGTCGGCCGTAATCTCCTCATCCACGATGTCCTCCATGTCGATAGCCTCATCCTCGCCCATCTCCTCATCCATGAGTGGCTCATCCATTGGCTCCTCATCCTCCACCTCGGGCTCCTCGGGCTCGATGAAGCGGAGCGAAGCAACCTCGTAGGTTGTGAGGCGCTTACCCTTGGCACGATGGCTCTTCACGGTGATAAACTCATCAACATCGACCATCTCCACGGGGCGCTGCTCATGCTGACCGCCAAACGTAATCTCGAGCTCGGCACCCTTGCGGTAGGTGATAGCCTCGAAGCGCATGGGAGCACCCTCCTCAAGGAAGAACTGTATCTTGTCGCTCGCCTCGAGCTGGAAGCGCTTCATGTAATAGTAGTTCTGCTCGCCATCGTAGTAGCATAGCGCGTAGACCCTATCGGCGATGTAGCGCTCAACGCGGATGGTGTCATCGGGGAAGTGCTGCTGCACATCGAAGCCCGTGATGTAGTACTGGTTCTTGGCTGTCCACACGACAATCTTATCCTCGCCCTTGAACTCGCCGAGAAGCATACCACGGCCATCGGTATTCAAGCGGCGTACATCCTCGTCGTACCAGATGTTCTGACCACCGAGCGTCGAAGCACAACGCTCCTTGAGCACAATCTTGTTGATTGGGTAGCGCGTAACGAGGTTACCCACGCTCTGGCGACCCTTGATTGCGAGGGTCGAGAGGTCGAGGTCGATGATGCACTTCTTCAATCGTGCGCGGGGACGCAAGTATATCTTCAATATCTCAGCCTCACCATTGGGGTTGACAGAGAGATAGAGCAACTCGCTCTTTGCCGTGCCCTTTGTGAGGTCGTACTCCTTGTCGCGCGTAACCGACTTAATGGCGCAACGCTTCATCATGATAGCACCACCACGGCCATCGCGGTAGAGCATATTGTAGATTGTGCGCTCGTCGTTACGCTTGTATATACCTATATAATATATACCCTTATCGAAGAATGCCTTTTCGCTTATCTTCGTAATCTTATAACGGCCATCCTTGAGGATTATTATCACATCGTCGAGGTTCGAGCAGTCGCATACAAACTCCGAGTCCTTCATGCTCTTTCCGAAGCCGAAGAAGCCCTCCGCCCTGTCGACATAGAGTTTAGCATTCGACGATGCCACCTTCCATGCCTCGATGGTGTCGAACTCGCGAATCTCGGTGCGGCGCTCCTTGCCCTCGGCATACTTCGACTTGATGCGCTCGAAGTAGGCAACGGCGTAGTCCACAAGGTGGTCGAGGTCGTATTTTGTCTGCTTGATGTCCTTCTCAATCTGCTTTATCTCGTTGTCGGCCTTCTCGCTGTCGTAGCGCGAGATACGGATGAACTTCAACTCCGTAAGGCGCTGGACATCTTCAATAGTAACCTCCCTGCGGAGCTTCGACTTGAATGGCTCGAGACCCTTATCCACTGCCTCGTATGCGGCCTCGCGGGTGCGGCAACCCTCGATGAGCTGGTAGAGCTTGTTCTCGATGAAGATGCGCTCCAGCGATGCGGCATGCCATGCCTCGTTCAACTCGTCGAGCTTGATTTGAAGCTCCTTGCCCAAGAGTGCCTTTGTGTGGTCGGTCGAGTAGCGAAGGATGTCGCTAACGCCCATAAACACGGGCTTGTTGTCGACAATCACACAGGCATTTGGCGAGATAGACACCTCGCAGTCGGTGAAGGCGTAGAGTGCGTCGATGGTCTTGTCCGAAGACTCGTCGGCCGCTACCTGGATGACAATCTCCACCTTCTCTGCGGTGTTGTCATCGACCTTCTTAATCTTTATCTTACCCTTGTCGTTGGCCTTGATGATAGACTCCTTGATAGACTCCGAGGTTGTGCCATAGGGAATCTCCGTAATGGCCAGCGTGCGCTTGTCAATCTTCGAGATGCGGGCACGCACCCTAACTGCACCACCACGCAAGCCATCGTTATAGTTGCTGGCATCCATGATACCTCCCGTCTGGAAGTCGGGCACGAGCATGAACTCCTCGCCACGCAAGTAGGCAATCGAGGCGTTTATAAGCTCCACGAAGTTGTGGGGCAGAATCTTCGACGCGAGACCCACGGCGATACCGTCAGCACCCTGCGCCAAGAGCAAGGGGAACTTGATGGGGAGCGTCACGGGCTCCTCCTTACGACCGTCGTAGGCCAGCATCCACTCTGTGGTCTTCTTGTTGTAGACCACATCGAGGGCGAACTTCGAGAGGCGCGCCTCGATATATCGCGCCGCCGCAGCCTCATCTCCCGTGAGGATATTACCCCAGTTACCCTGCATATCGATAAGCAGACCCTTCTGGCCGAGCTGCACCAAGGCATCCTTGATTGAGGCATCGCCATGGGGGTGGTACTGCATAGCCTGACCCACGACATTTGCAACCTTGTTGTAGCGGCCATCCTCGACGCACTTCATGGCGTGAAGGATACGGCGCTGCACGGGCTTTAGTCCATCCTCCAAGTGGGGCACAGCACGCTCCAGAATTACATATGAGGCGTAATCCAGAAACCAATTCTTGTACATACCCGAGAGGCGGTGTACGCCATCATCCGCCGAGGTCAATGCACCATACTTACCCTTGGGGGCATCCACAGTCTCATCAGTCTCGACAGCCTCAACGAGGCTCTCTGCACCTTCGATTATATCTTTTGTCTCCTCCATTAGTTAAGCATTTTTAGGTTTTCAACAATATCCTCCTCCACGCGTAGGTTGCCTACGATGAAGTCCTTGCGGTCGGGCGTATTCTTGCCCATATAGAAGTCCAGAAGGTCCTGGATGGGGTCATCCTTCGTGATGCGCACCTTATCCAGACGCATACCCTCGCCGATGAACTCCTTGAACTCGGCAGCCGAAATCTCACCAAGACCTTTGAATCGTGTAATCTCGGCCTGTGCGCCACACTTCTTAATCGCCGCCACGCGCTCATCGTCCGTATAGCAGTAGTGCGTCTCCTTCTTGTTACGCACACGGAACAGCGGTGTCTGCAAGATGTATAGGTGACCGCGACGAATCACATCGGGGAAGAACTGCAAGAAGAACGAGGTGAGCAGCAAGCGGATGTGCATACCGTCGACATCGGCATCGGTTGCAATGATGACCTTCTTGTAGCGCAAGTTATCCATATCCTCCTCGATGTTGAGTGCCGCCTGCAAGAGGTTGAACTCCTCATTCTCGTAGACAACCTTCTTCGTCAGACCGTAGCAGTTGAGCGGCTTACCACGCAACGAGAAGACGGCCTGCGTGCGAGGGTCGCGGCTCGAGGTGATAGAACCCGACGCAGAGTTACCCTCCGTGATGAATATCATTGTCTCCTCCGCAAGCTCGTGCTTGTCGGTGTAGTGTATCTTGCAGTCGCGCAGCTTCTTATTGTTGAGCGACACCTTCTTTGCAGCCTCGCGTGCCTTCTTCTGCACGCCCGAAATCGCCTTGCGCTCCTTCTCGTTCTCCACAATCTTCTTTTGCAGAATCTGCGCAGTCTCGGGGTGCTTATGCAGATAGTTGTCGAGGTGTGTAGCGAGGAAGTCGCCTACGAACTGACGCATCGTCACGCCCGCCTCCTTATCCTTTGAGCCGAGCTTGGTCTTTGTCTGCGACTCGAAGATGGGGTCGTTGATGCGCACCGACACCGCAGCGATGATAGATGTGCGGATGTCCGAGGGGTCGTAGTCCTTATGATAAAACTCCTTGATGGTCTTTGCCACAGCCTCGCGCAATGCCGCCTGATGCGTACCACCCTGCGGTGTGTACTGACCATTGACGAACGAATAGTACGACTCACCATAGCCATTGCCGTGGGTGATGACCACCTCGATGTCATCATCCGAAAGGTGGATGGGGGCATACAGGGGCTCGCTCGAGAGGTTGTCGTTGACCAAGTCCAAAAGACCGTTCTTCGAGATATAGGGCTTGCCATTGAGCACAACCGTGAGGCCGAGGTTGAGGTAGGTGTAGTTCTTGACCATCTGCTCGACATACTCGAGGTTGTAGGCATACTCACCAAAGACCTCGCGGTCCACGACAAACTCTACATAGGTACCATTAGCCTCCGTTACGCCACTCTCGGTGCGGTCGGTAAGTTCCAGACCCTGCGAGAACGACACGGTGCGTGCCTCGCCATTACGCACGGAGCGGGCGAGGAAGTGGCTCGAGAGCATATTCACGGCCTTGACACCGACACCATTCAGACCCACGGTCTTCTTAAAGGCGTCGCCGCCATACTTACCACCCGTATTCATCTTGCTCACAGCATCGGCCAAAGCCTCCAATGGAATACCACGGCCATAGTCGCGTACCGAGACCTTGTCGCCCTCAACGGTAATCTCGATGCGCTTGCCCGCACCCATGATAAACTCGTCGATGGAGTTATCCACAACCTCCTTGATGAGCACATAGATACCATCATCGCTCTGTGTGCCATCGCCGAGCTTGCCGATGTACATACCTGGGCGAAGGCGTATATGTTCGCGTGGCGTGAGCGTTACAATCGCATCCTTGCCATACGCGGCTGTTACTGTATTCTGTTCTGCCATATATCTCTTCTTCTCTTATTTCTGCTTCTTGTTAGCACGCAACTCTGCCAATGCATTCACCATTGTATCGTGCACCTCTGCCATAACCTCCTTGATTGAAGCCTCCTCGATATGCTCCTTCGTTACGGGAGGAAGCACCTTGATGGTTACGCGGTTGCGCCAGTTCATCCAGTTGCCCTTGCGCATGGTGTTGGTACCTTCGACCACCACGGGCAGGATGGGAACACCTGCATCCTTCGCCAAGATAAAGGCACCAGCCTTGAAGTTGTGAATCTCGCCATCCTTCGAGCGTGTACCCTCGGGGAAGATAGAGACCGAAGCACCCTTCTTAAGCCATGCCATACCCTGAGTGTGCACAAACTGCATAGCCTCCTTGGGGCTTGAGCGGTTGATGACGATGTCGCCATGCATGAACAACAAGCGACCTACGAGGGGAATTTTGTAGACCTCGCGCTTCGACACCCACTTAAACACAATGGGCAACGGATATATGCTCATGATATCCATCATCGACATGTGGTTGATGACGATGACATATGGCTGGTTCTTGTCGATGTTCTCTACGCCCACTACATCACGACCCATGTGGGGAGGAAGGCCGAATACAACATCAGTAATCCACTTGCTGATGCGGTGCACCACCACACGACGCTTATCGAATGGGTAGCAAAGGAAGAAGGCAATCCACGATAGCAAATAGAGGCCAGTACATATTACTGCAGCCGTAATGTAGTAGAGGAAAGTTAACATAATAAACGTGTTTTTAATAGGCTATTTATTCAATTTGGCAAAGATACAAAGTTTTTGCGGATATACAAAGTATATCACGATAAAAAGTTTTCAACAATCTGCACTATTCCGCCCAGTAAAGAGGAGAGATTGGCAGCGTAAATTAGTCCATAATTGCACTTAAACTCCTATACTTTGCCACCCCACTGTGCAACAAAAAAAAGCACCCCTCGCGGAGTGCTTTCGCTGTTGTTATATCGCTCAATATTACTTCTTCAAGAAGCAAGTTTTGAGCACGATGCTACTGCCATCAATTTTGCAGTCCACCTCCTCGGGGTTGTCCGTGAGGCGGATACTCTTGACCTTTGTGCCACGCTTGATGACCATAGATGAGCCCTTTACCTTAAGGTCCTTGATAACGGTCACAGCGTCGCCATCCATAAGCTCTGCGCCATTGCTGTCGCGTGCTACATCATCGGCAGGCGCCGCCTCCTCGCTTGCGTGGAACTCGTGGCCACAGTCGGGGCACACATTAAGCGAACCATCGAAATAGGTGTTCTCGCCACCACATACGGGGCATTTTGGTGTCTCCATAATATCTGTTTTATAGTTTAGTTAGATTAATCTAAAGTCCTTATAATAAGCGCCATTACTCGGCATCTGCGAGCTTCAAGATAGCGATATCGGCCTTGTCAGGAGCGTTCTCGAAGCAGAGTGCGAAGTAGTTGTGCGCGGTGCAGTATTTGTAGCATACGCGCATATCCACGCCGCGGTCATACTTATTATAAAGAGTAGCCGTGCCATTGCCATCAAGGGCGATATCCCAGTATGCACGCGATGCTAAGTCACCTGATGGGAGTGCCGAAGGAAGTACATACCACGCCTTACCCTCGTAGCCGCCCTCGCCAGAGAACATATCCGAGCCACCCTGCGAGATGAGGTAGACGCCCTTTGAGCCCTGCTTCTCCATGTTTGCAGAGTAGAGCATATATCCCGCATCGTGCTTTGTGATGCTCCATGTGTAGTTCATGGCATCGGCGCTGTGGAGTACGCCAAACTCATCCGATGCGAGCTCCACGCCCTCAACATAGTAGTAGTTAGCAGCATCGGTAGGCACGTTGTTGGTAACATAGTACTTGCCATCGATGTTTGTAGCGATGAGGTATGTACCCTCGTCAGTAATCTCATCCAACGAGCATACGGGGCTGAAATAGCGGTTTACGGGGGCTGGAGCACCATCCGCAGCTGCAAGGTCGAGGGCTACACGATAGAGACGACGCTCGGGGTGTGAGAGGTCCATAGCACCATTGCTCCAAACATATGTATCCACATCGGTCTCAACAACGACATCCACGCCAGTGAAGGCAGCCGAGGGAACGACCATATAGATGTCGTGAGTGCGTGCCAAGAGCACATCCTCGCCACTCTCGGTAGCGCTTGCGTAGTCCACCTTGATGCTGTTTGACGCACCCTCGAAGAGCATCTTGCTCGATGCTGCATCGTAGCCAAAGTCACCCACCAAAGGCTCATTTGTTGTGAGCGTAACGCTCTTGAGGCTCTCTGTGTCGTGGCCCTCACTCACGATGCTGAAGCGCACAACAGAGGCCATAACCTCGTAGACAACCTCTACGCGGCTTGTAGAGATAATTGGCGAAGTGGCATACATGGGGAGGTTCTCGCCCACGAAGTCGGCATCTGCCACCTGCTGAAACTCGGCAACAAGCGAAGCCCTGGCCTCGGCGAGGCTCTTGCCCACATTGTCACTCACGGGGTAGATGACATAGATTGTCTCGGCAGCGGTAGTAACATTGCTCGAGAAGTACCAACCCTTTGCGCTGTACTTCATCTCTGCGCTCTTGAAGGTGTCGCCCTCAACATCTGTAACATAGGCTACCCTATCGCCCTCACACCACTCGAGGTGCGAAACATCCGATGCCTCATAGCCGATTGTAGTACGAGTCTCGGCGGCATACACCTCCACGGTGCGCATATCATCACCTGCGGCGATGTTTGCATTATCCTTCTGGCACGACACAGCAACGAGAGCCATTGCCGCACCAAAGATTGTCAATATCTTCTTATTCATCTTCGTAATACTTAGTTGGTTAGACATTATGCAACATTAGCCCATGGGTTGACATCCTCATCGCCCCAGTTGCCCGAGTTTACATCGTTGTGCTCCTCGGCATCGTAGAGGTACACCTCAACATGTTCATCGCATGAGATGGTGTTGATGGGTGCCTCGGGGTGGATGTAGATGGTCTTGAGCTGTGGGTTCTCCTCACCGAAGATGAAGGCCACATTCTTGTTGTTCGAGAGGTCCATAGACTTCATTGCTGTACGGCGGAAGTCAATCTGATAGAGGCTCTCGCAGTCGTAAGCACTGAAGTATGCAAGGGGGTTGTCGTGAACATAGAGCTCATAGACAGAGGGACATCCCGAGAGGTCAAGACGCTCGAGGTTGTTGCCATTGAACTCACAGAGTGACAACGCCTCCAAACCGCTTACGAGCAACTCCTCAAGCTCGTTATTTGTGAGTGCGAGCTCCTCCATCTTGCTGTTGGCGCGAAGGTCGAGGTGTGTGAGTTTGTTGTTGTCGGCATACAACCAACGAAGATCGCGGCAACCCTCGGTGTTAATCTCTGCAATCTGGTTGAACGAGCAACTCAATACCACCAACTCGGGCTTACCCGAAACATCGAGCGAAGTGAGCTTGTTCTCGCTAACGCTTGCCGAGAAGAGCTTGTCGCAGTCCGAGAGGTCGAGCTCGGTGAGCTTGTTGGCGCTCAAATCCAACGACTCAAGCTTTGCACAGCCCGACAAATTAACCTCCGTGAGGGCGTTATTAGCCACCTCCAACAAGATGATATCGTGACAATTAGACATATCGAGTGAGCCAATCTGGTTGCCACCCACCTGCACCTCACGGATGTTGGGGCAGTTTGTAAGATCGAGCTCGGTGATGGCGTTAAACTTGAGCCACAAGTAGTCGAGCTTCGAGCACTTTGTAACGTCGATAGCCGTAAGCTTCATGCCGTGTGCCTCGAGGTAAGTGAGGTTGGGACATGTAGAGAGGTCGAGGCTCTCAATATCTGTGTAGTACGACACAATCTTATCCAACGCCGAGTGGTCGTTTGCGAGGTTCAAGCCCTGCACCTTGCTCTCTGCGCACCACACCTCAACGAGCTTTGTGTTGTTCGAGAGGTCGATAACGCCTGTAAGCTCGGGGTTCTTACGAACGTAGAAGTGTGTGAGCTCGGGGTTCTTCGTAACATCGATGCTCTTGAGGGCGTTCCATGTCATGCGCAACACCTGCAACTTGGGACACTCGCTAAGGTCAATTTCGGTGATGCCGTTGTCGGTGAGTTCCAAGTAGAGCAACTCGCCACAACCTGTCAAGTCGATGCTCTCGGTACGGAAGATAGAGGTGTACTCGGGAGTGTGCTCCACATTGTCGTTAGCCTCGACAATACGGAGGTTTGAGCAACCTGCGAGGTTGATGTGCGTGTAGAGGTTGTGGTCGATGTATGCCTCCTTGAGACTCTCCATGCCCGAGAGGTCGAGTGTGCCCTCGATGGCGTTGTAAGAGCAGTCGAGAAACTCGAGTGCTGTGAAGCTCTTGATGCCCACCAACGAGCGAATCTCGAGGTCGTTACATACGATGCTCTTAACCGCTGCAGCCTCGCTCTTCTCGATGCGGCCGTTATCGTTGTCATCAAAGTTATCAACGAGGTATGTCGCGAAGTTGTTGTCCTCAACATAGACATACTCGCTGTTGGGGTCGGTAGATGAGAGCTGCGAGATAGTGAACTCGATGCGCTCGTCACCCGCTACGATAGCAAAGCCACCCTCGAGCGTTGCATCACCATCATAGTCGAATACCTCAACATGGATAGTCTTGTCGCCCGCCTCGCCATAGAGGGGTGTAACCTCGAACCACTCGGCGTTATCGTCGACGATAATCATCCAGTTTACGGGAGAGTGAAACGCGATGCTCTCGGTCTCTGCCCAGCCCTCGAAGTGTAGCTCTGTGGCCTGCTCGCCGAGCAACTTAAGGCCGCTCTTGGGAGCGGGCTCCTTATTATCACACGCCACAAATGCCATGGCTGCGATAAGCAGTAAGTAGAGTTTTTTCATAGTGTTTTAGATTATTTTAATGTGTTATTTTAAAATCGCCGAGCAAAGATAATAAAATTTGGCAACGCGTAATTATAAGTGCCTATTTTTTTGCGCAATAACAAAAAAAGACCAAAGGAGAGAGGGACAAAGTCACCATCATAGAGTAACTCCATCTCCCTCTCCCTGGTCTTACCATACCCAAACCGCACGACTGGCTTACTACGCCACAGGTGCTATTGTCGGGTTATTTCTCGACTCTCACTTCGATTGTCAGGCCGATGTGTGCGAGGCGCTCCTTAAGGCGCGGTAGCTCCTCATCCATGAACTTCTTGCGCTCGAGCTGCTTGATGTGGTCCTGCGCTCCCACGGCCACAAAGAAGCCGACACCACGACGGTTGTAGATGATACCGTCGGCCTCCAATCGCTCATAGCTGCGCATGACGGTGTTGGGGTTCACGCCCACCGTTGCCGCCATCTCGCGCACCGATATTATGCGCTCATCCTCGCGCCACTCGCCCGAGAGAATGCGCATCGTTATATGGTCGTATATCTGTCGCCAAATAGGCTTCTCTTCACTGAACTGCATAGGCTAAATCTTTGATTACCATTTAACTTGACGCTTACGCAACACAACATAGCAGAGGGTGTATATCGCTACGGGAATCAGGCAGAAGATGGTCTCAATGATATACCTTATAACATCCCTCTCCGCGTCGGTAGGATTGAACGACCAGCTGAACTCAACATTATCCGACAACCACCCCATGCCAAAGACAAAGAGTACAAAGAGTGTCAGGGAGCCGAAGAAAGCAATCATGTATGCAAGGATAAGGCTGCGGCGAGCAAGCAGGTTGATAAGCAGCGCCGTAGAGCAACCAATCTGTATAAGGACATAGATTGGCCACCACAAAAGTGTATCTTCGGCCAACTGCGAGTATGCCTCACCGAAACCCAGCATGTCCCTATTAAACAGCGACACAATGCCAAGAGTCACTGCCGCCACTATGGCAAAGAGCACTGGATATGCCACGGCGAGGTTAAAGACATTGAACACATGGCGCTCGGCAGCAGTTACGGGAAGCACGCTATCCATAATCTTCGTGCCTCGGCCACGCATCATGCGTGTTGTTGCACTAGCCATCGCTATACCCGCAAAGATATAGAGGGGTATAAGCATCTCCTTTGCCGTATAGAGGTTTTTGCCGAGTATGCCAAAGAGCGTGGGTAGGGCTATCATAGCCAAGATAAAACTAAGGTAGGTGAAGCGTGTTACGCTATAGTGGTAGCGGGCGTAGTGCGCCACGCGACGTATCGAAAAGCTCTTCATAGGTCTAACGGTTAAAAAGGTTGTTAATAGCCTTGCGGTCGGCAGTCACGGCGTTGAACAGTAGCTCGATGTTGAGCTGCGTATCCTCGCCCGCGCGGTTCTCCATCACCGCCATCTCGCCAGCAATGGTCATCTCCTTGTAGAGCACATTGTCACTCTCCTCGGCGCGGCCGAACTTCAGTTTGTTACATATCTCGGTTGTTGTAGCAGCGAGCGCCACGCCATCGGTGTCGAGGATGACGATGTTGTCCAACAATGACTCCACATCTGCCACCTGATGTGTAGAGATAACCACCATGCGCTCCTCATCAACATACGAGGCGAGCAAGCGGCGGAAGGTAGACTTCGAGGGGATGTCAAGGCCATTCGTTGGCTCATCCATAAGCAGCATGCGCACATTGCACGCCAGGGCAAAGGCTATGTATGCCTTCTTGCGCTGACCCATAGACATGTTATAGAGTCTGTCCTCGGTGTTCACCTTCAACTCCTCGGCATAGCGGCGCATAGAGCCGTGGTCGAAGCGTGGATAGAAGGGCTTCATCATCGCGGCATAGCGCTCCAGTGAGAGGTTGGGCAAGTCGAACTCCTCGGGTATAATCATCAGCTCCGAGAACATCTGTGGCTGGCGCGTCATGGGGTCGATGCCGTCGACACGCACCTCACCGCTACCCGGGCGCATGATGCCGCAGATGAGCTTTAGGAGTGTGGTCTTGCCGATGCCATTGCAGCCCAACAGACCATGGATGTGACCCTCGCCAAGTTCGAGGGTGATGTCGTTCAGCACCTTGCGTCGCGACTTATAACCAAATATTAAATTCTCTGTTCTTATCATAGACCCTACAATTTTAGAGGTTGGGAAATCGTGCTCCGTTTGTGTATTACAATACTAATACACTGCAAAGGTAATGATAATTTTTATACTACCAAATTTTCTGACGACTATTTTTCTGTTTTCGCCTAAAAAAGTGGCATTAATATAATATAACATAGGTATATAAAATATCCTAAAAATAGTTTGCAAATAATTTGGAGGATTGAAAAATAGAGGGTATATTTGCAGTGTATTAGTTTAATAGTACACTACAAACATTTCGATTAGTTGCATAACCATTGTAACAAAATCGCTCGGAAAGCGTTATATAAGAAAATTCACCTCGCACCGCAAAAAAGTTGGTGAAAAATTTGTAAGGGGGGGGGAAATGTTAACTTTGCAAACAGAAACGAAAATAAGAAAAATATAAACTTAAAAGTCAGATATTATGAGGCGTTCAGCAGTAACAATTCTAACGGCACTTCTGGTGCTACTCACAGCCTTCACAGCTTCGGCACAGCGACTCGCGGTTAGTGGTCGCGTGGTGGATGGCGAGGCACAACCCATAACCTACGCATCGGTGGCACTCACCCAGAACGATAAACTCATTACGGGATGCACCTCCGACATTGAGGGTAAGTTCAGCCTCGAGGCCAACGCGGGCAACTACGAACTGGTCATCAGCTTCATCGGCTATGAGTACCACAAGCAGCCCCTCGCCCTCACCGAGAGCGTCAACCTCGGCGATATAGTCCTCACCGAGAGCAGCGAGCAGATTGAGGAGGTGGTGGTGACATCGCAGCTCATACGCCGCGAGGCAGACCGCTTTGTGGTCGATGTAGCCAACTCGCCCCTCGCCATGGGTAAGGATGGCGAGGAGCTTCTGAAGAGCTCGCCAGGTGTGTGGATTCAGGACGACAAAATCTCGATAAATGGCTCTTCGGGCTCGAAGATATACCTCAACGACCGCGAGGTGAAGCTCGACGATGCACAGCTCATAGCCTACCTACGCTCGCTGAGCGCCAACGACATACAGCGCATTGAGGTCATCCCGCAGTCGGGTGCCGACTACGATGCAGCATCGGCGGGTGGCATCATCAAGATTACGACCCGAAAGCGCCTCGACGCGGGACTTATGGGCTCGGCGTCGCTCGTAGCACAGGGCACAAAGGGTATGTACAATGTGATGCCCTCGGTGTCGCTCAACTACAACCGCGGCAAGCTCAACGCCTATGGTCGCGCATGGGCAGGCCTCAGTGGCAACAACTATATATCTACCGAGCACACAGACTACACCTCGGGAACGATTATAGATGCGGCGTCCGACATGGATGACGACTCACAGTGGGGCGGTGCAAATGTGGGCGTGGTGTACGACATCAACGACAAGCACTCGCTTGGTGCAGAGGTCCAGTATAACTACTATGGCGGCAACAGCGTGAATGATACATGGACGGAGCACACCCTCGCCGACATCACCACACGCACCGATGGTCACTACAAGAGCCGTGGCGACAACCACATGACAACAGCGACGCTTAACTACATCTACAAGCTCGACGACAAGGGCTCGGTGCTTAAGTTCATCGGCGACTATGCCTACTCGAACTCTCCCGACCGCAACAACTACTTCGACCGCGAGGTAGACCCCATTACACTCCTTACGCGCGACTCTACTTATCGCGATAACTCACTCAGCCTCAACCAGCTCGGCACGGCGACCATAGCATTGGAGAAGGTGCTCTCGCCCAAGGTTACGCTCAAGGCGGGCGTTAAGTACACCTACAACAACAACTCAAACACTGCCGACTATGAGTACCTCAAAGATGAGGCGTGGATGCCCAACACAGACAAGAGCTACGATATAGGCTACACCGAGAATATCGGCGCTGCATATGTCATAGCCTCGGCACGCATGGGTCGTGTGAGCCTCGTGGGAGGTCTGCGTGGCGAGTACACCAACTTCCGCGATAAGGCGGGTGCGGTCAAGCAGGACTACTTCGACCTCTTCCCCAATGCCAACATATCGTATGCCCTCACGAAGGACTACGCCTACTCACTTATAGCACAGTATGCACGCACCATCAGCCGACCCTCGTTCTGGGCGCTATCACCCAACGAGACAAAGATTTCGGAGTATATGATACAGCGTGGCAACCCCAACCTTAAGCCCTCGTACGACAACTCCGTATCGGTAACGGCAGTGCTTAAGTATAAGTACACCATTACGCTTGGCGTAAAGATTACCGAGAACGCCATACAGCAGGCTACGATGGTCGACGCGGAGAACCCCGAGTTGCTCATCCTGCAGACCATCAACTACCCCACCATGAACAACTACTTCGCATCGGTAAGTCTACCCTTCCAGTTTACAAAGTGGTGGCAGGCGAACTTCAACATCATGGGCATGTACATGGGTCAGCGCATCTACCCCGACGAGCCTATACGCCGCAACTTCATGGGCTTTGCCAATGCGCAGATGACATTCACGCTACCCAAGGAGTTCTACATCGAGCTTAGCGGCCGATATATGCACGGCCTTGTGGCGGGTAACACCAAACTCGCAGACATGGGTAACATGAACCTCAGCGTCAAGAAGCGCCTCGTGGACAACAAGTTAACCTTGAAGCTCGGTGTGGATAACATCATCCCACAGACACAGGACATCACCATCGAGGAGCCCACCTTCAAGCGCACGATGACCGTCGACCAGCCCTGGATGCGCCCCATGGTAAACTTCTCGGTGTCGTACAACTTCAACACAGGTAAGCAGTTCCGCGCCAAGAGCGTTGAGAGTGGCTCGGCTGACGACCTCGGTCGCCTTGGAAACACAGGAAACACAGGAAACTAACATAACACACATAATTATGAAACGCATTGTACTACTAATCAGCGCATTGTCGCTATTGATGTTACCATCATGCATCGATATCCGAGTGAATTTGGAATCGGCAAAGGGCGATGTCGTCGAGCGCACACTATCCATCAGCGAGGATATAACCGCAGTCGCTGTAACGAATGGCATAACAGCCATTGTCGACCATACACTACCCCGCGGTGAGGTGCGCGTGCTCACACACAGCGATGTACAGGATATGGTGGTTGTGGAGACCAAGGGCTCGACTCTCAACCTCAAGATGCGAGCTTCAGCCATCGACATCAAGGTGCTCGAGATACGCATACCCGCCTACGACTTCGACTCTGTAGCCACCGCTGGCGGCAGCGACTTCGAGTGGGAGGGATGCACAGCAGAGACACTCAATGTGGCGGCATCATCGGGCTCGGATTTGGAGATTAAGGGCTCGTGCAAGGTACTTAACGCCGCAGCAAGCAGCGGTGCCGACCTCGACCTCGAAGAGCTTATAGCAGAGAGCGTTACAATTGCCGTATCGAGTGGCGCAGATGCCCATGTATATACCACAAGAGAGCTCATAGCAAATGCTACGGGCGGCGCGGAGATTACCTACTCGGGCAACCCCACATCGAGGGAGATAAACGCCTCGACCAGCGCAACAATCTCGCGAGACTGACAACCACACCCAACAACATCCAATGGCGTCGGCAATGCTGACGCCATTGTTGTTTTATACTGTCGCACCCTCGCTCCATTCAAAAAAAACAAAATTACCACCACAGAGATACCAATAACAAGGAATTTTTACTATCTTTGTATAATTATATACATATAGCAACGAAGTAATGAGAGTCTCTCTATTTCAAAACATACTTACGCTGTTACCCCCAGAAGTGGCACACAACCTACGCATGCGCCTCGTGCGCCTCGTGGGAGCGCTCCCGATGGGTCGCTGGTGGATGAAGCAGCTCTACGCACCAAAGCAGAAGGAGCTGCACACCGAGGTGCTCGGTCTCTCATTCCGCAACCCCATAGGCGTAGCTGCGGGCTTCGACCCCGATGGCGACAACCTCCAGAACCTCGGAGCCATGGGCTTCGGATTTGTCGAAATTGGCTCTGTGATGTCGCGCCGCCACCCCGGCACACCACGCCCACGCCTGAAGCGCATACGCTTCAAGAGCTCATACCTCGATAAGACGGGCTACCCAAGCCTCGGTCTGGAGCACGCACTCGGCAATGTGCGCAAGCGCCACAAGCACACCAAGAACCTCATCATCGGATGCAACATCTCGAAGATGACATCCACACACCCCGATGACATCGTCAAGGAGTATCTGCGTGTGTTCCGCAACATGTACCAGTATGTCGACTTCTTCGTCATCAACATCGCGTGCAGCACATCGTCCAAGCCCTACGAGCCCCGCACAGCCGAGGAGGTACGCGCAATTATAGACCCCTTGTTTGAGTTCCGCCGCGGTCAGCTCGACTACCGCCCCGTGCTGCTCAAAATTTCGCCCGACCTCACACGCGAGGAGCTTGACACAATAATCGACATACTCATCGAGACACCCCTCGACGGCATTGAGGCCGTAGCAGGCTCGAGTGCCATGGCAAGGGAGCTGGGAAGCACAACGGGAGGTGCCGTGACGGGAGCCATGCTCACCGATCAGGCAATAGAGACCGTGCGCTACATTGCCCAGAAGACCGAGCACAACTACCCCATCATCGGCTCGGGAGGCATGATGCGCCCCAAGGATGTGAAGCGTATGCTCGATGCTGGAGCGTCACTCGTAGCCCTCAACACGGGACTACGCGAGAGAGGCATGCGCATGATTAAGGCGTGCGTAAAGGAGTTAGGCAAAAACCCTATCACAGATAGCAAGAAATAGCAATGAAAGCAACCATCATAACCATAGGCGACGAGATACTCATCGGCCAGATTGTGGACACCAACAGTGCCTCCATATCGCGCAAGTTGAACGCCGCGGGCGTGACAATAGCCACAAAGCTCTCCATTGGAGATACACGCGAGGCTATCATCGAGGCCGTGGAGCGCGCTATCAAGGAGTGCGACATAACAATCATCACGGGTGGCCTCGGTCCCACCAAGGATGACATCACCAAGCACACCCTTGCCGAAATCTTCAACTCGGAACTTGTGTACAACGAGGCGGAGGGCGAGCATGTGCGCACGCTCCTCGAGCGCCGAGGCATAGCCTTCACCGACCTTAACCGCGGTCAGGCGATGCTCCCCGCATGCTGCACCGTATTGCACAATGCCCATGGCACAGCCCCAGGCATGTGGTTCGACACACCCACAGGTGGCGTGGTGGTATCGCTCCCAGGCGTACCCTTCGAGATGGAACACCTTATGGATGACGAGGTTATACCCCGCATCAAGGCGCGATACAACCTCAAGTCTATCGTTCACCGCACACTCATAACACGCGGCATACCCGAGTCCATCCTCGCCGAGCGCATCTCGGCATGGGAGGATGCACTGCCCAAGCACCTTCATTTGGCCTACCTCCCCGCACCCAATGTGGTGCGCCTGCGCCTCTCGGCATACGATGTGGAGGGTGAGGCAACTGAAGCGCAGATAACAGCCGAGTTCGACACACTACGCACCATCATCGGCGACAACATCGTGGGCTACGAAGGTAGCACCCTCGAGGCACAGATACACGACATACTCACCGCGCGTGGCGAGAGGCTCGCCGTAGCCGAGAGCTGCACGGGAGGCACCATAGCCTCGAAGTTCACAGCCATGGCGGGAGCATCTGCCTACTTCATGGCGGGTGTGGTGAGCTACTCCAACGAGGCCAAACACGACATCCTCGGCGTAAGCTGGGAGAGTCTCAACACCTATGGCGCCGTGAGCGAGCAGGTGGCACGCGAGATGGCCGAGGGCGTACGCCGCATATCTCATGCCGACTACGGCATCGCCACTACAGGCATCGCAGGTCCGAGTGGTGGCAGCGAGGCAAAGCCCGTAGGCACGGTATGGATGGCCGTGGCAACACCCACAAAGACCATTGCCGTGATGCGCAACTCGGGCACCGACCGCTCACAAATCATAAGCCGCGCCTCGGCATATGCCATAGAGATGCTATACAACGAACTTAAAACGCTAACCCGCTAAGGGACAAACTACTATAACTATGATACGTTCTATCTTAGACACCGACCTTTACAAATTTACTACGTCCTACGCCTACTTCACGCTCTACCCACAGGCTATAGGTACGTTCACCTTCAACGACCGCGCAAAGACGCAGTTCGACGACGACTTCCTCGAGGACCTCAAGGCAGAGTTCAAGGCCCTGGAGCGCATATCGCTCTCGGAGGATGAGTTCCAGTATATGATTCACAAGTGCAAGTACATCCCCCAGAACTACTTCGAGTGGCTCAAGGGCTTCCACTTCGACGCCTCAAAGATTAATGTTTGGCTCGACGAGGAGCGCCACCTGCAGATTAACGTTACGGACTACATGTACAAGGTAACGCTCTACGAGATACCCATCCTCGCCACCGTGTCGGAGTTGTTCCACCTACGCAACAGCTACGATGCCGAGGCTATGATTGAGCGCCTCGAGAAGAAGGAGCAGATAGCACGCGAGAATGGTATCATCTTCTCGGACTTCGGCACACGCCGCCGCTTCTCATACGACGTGCAGCGCATGGTCGTTAAGCACCTCAAAAATAATCCCTGCGGCTTTACTGGCACATCCAACTGCCACCTCGCTATGGAGTTGGACCTCAAGATGATAGGCACCTATCCTCACGAGTTGCCCATGTTCATTGCTGCGGTGAACGGCGGCCCCCGAAATGCCAACTACCTCACCATGGAGAACTGGGTCAAGGTCTACGATGGCTACCTCGGCACAGCACTTACCGACAGCTTCGGCTCGGAGGTATTCTTCAACAACTTCTCGAAGAAGCATGCCAACCTCTTCGACGGCGTGCGTCAGGACTCTGGCGACCCCATCGCCTTCATCGACATGGCCATCAACCGCTACAAGGAGCTCGGCATCGACCCCATGACCAAGTCTATCGTCTTTAGCGACGCGCTGAATTTCGAGAAGTGCGTAAAGATTAAGCAGGCGTGCGAGGGCCGCATCAAGTGTATGTTCGGCATCGGCACAAACCTAACCTGCGACACGGGTCACGCATCGTGCAACATCGTCATGAAGCTCTCGTCATGCCAGATTAACGAGCGCAAGCCCAAGGAGTTGTGCGTCAAGCTCTCGGATGTCGAGGGTAAGGAGATGGGCGACCCCGAGGAGATTGCAGTATACCGCTACCTGCTCCGCAACCATGGCAAGAAATAACGAGTACAAATATAGTTTAGAGGGCGTATCCGCATATGGACACGCCCTCTTTTAACTTTTTATTCAGCCTATTCTAAAATGGTTTTGAGTGTATGCAGTTGAGATTGCAGGCCATCTGCTCCACAGAACTTGCACCAACAAGCACCGAGGTCACACCACGCTGCGCCAATATCCACGCAAGCGCCATCTCGGCAAGCGTCTCGCCACGCTCCGCCGCCTGGGCATTGAGCTGGCATAGGTAGTCACGAAGCTCGGGCGTTAGGCGACCCGAAGGGAGGCTCGTCTCGCGCGACATACGCGAACCCGCAGGTATGGTATTAAGATACTTATCCGTCAAAAGTCCCTGAGCGAGAGGCGAATAGGAGATAAAACCTATGCCATTATCTGCACAGTAGTCCACGATACCCTCCTCCTGTGGTGCGCGGTCGAGCATATTGAGACGACCCTGATATATGAGCAGGGGCACATCGCGCTCACGGAGGTACTTATCGGCAAACTTCACAGCCTCCAAAGGCCAGCTCGAGATGCCGACATAGAGCGCCTTACCCGCACGCACAATGTCCACCAACGCCTGGAGCGTCTCCTCCATAGGGGTGTTGGGGTCGAAGCGGTGGCTGTAGAAGAGGTCGACATAGTCAAGGTTCATGCGCTTGAGGCTCTGGTCGAGACTCGCCATGAGATACTTGCGCGAGCCCCACTCACCATAGGGACCTGGCCACATGTCATATCCCGCCTTTGTGGAGATGAAGAGTTCGTCGCGGTATGGGTGGAAGTCATCGACCATAAGGCGTCCGAAGGTCTCCTCCGCAGTGCCAAATGGAGGGCCATAGTTGTTTGCCAGGTCGAAGTGCGTCACGCCATGGTCGAAGGCGTAGTGCGCAATGGCACGGCTACGCTCATAGGGGTCAACGCCACCGAAGTTGTGCCAGAAGCCGAGGCTCACCTTGGGTAGAAGCACACCACTGCGACCACAGCGCTGGTAGATATTATCGAAATCCTCGTAGCGACCCTCACGCGCCACATATCTCTCCTTTAGGTTCATAGTGCTAATGTTTTTTAGTTACGGTGCGCAACCCTGAGGCTTGCAACAACCGAGCATAAAGTTACGAAAAATATCGCAAACCGACAACCATATTGCGCCAAATCGTGGGTAAGCATGGTATTTCGTGGCTTAATAGCAATAATATATAGGTGTTAAGCGACTATTATTTAGATGAAAAGTTTGCAGATTAAGAAAAATTGCGTATCTTTGTGCGCTTTTGTGCCACGGTGGCATGAAAGGTAAAAATAAAGTACAATGAAAGTTTGTGAAATCACTGGTAAGGTAGCGATGGTGGGTAACAACGTTTCTCACTCGCACATCCGCACCAAGCGTAAGTTCTCTCCAAACTTGAGAACAAAGCGTTTTTGGTCAGAGGAGGAGGGCCGTTGGATCAC
>JAZRJJ010000036.1:0-53213 GCA_045645705.1 Alistipes sp.
TACTCGAGGAATGTGGTAGCCTCAGCAAGCTCTGCATCGTAACCAAAGGCAACAACGTAGTACTCTGATTCGGGGTTGAGACCCTCGAAGGTGATGTCCTGTGTGCCTGTGTAGAGAAGGTCGGCAGTTACATTTGCCATAGCCTCGTAGAAGTATGTTGCACCGTAGTCGTCGCCAAACTGCTCCTTGGTGATGCAAGCAGCGTAGTATGTAGCGTCGTCGTAGTTAACCTCAACGTTGCAAGTTACGCTCTCGTGTGTAACATCGAGAACCTCCAACCAGAGCTTAACCTCGCGTACTGCAGCCTGTGGCTGGAATGCCTCCGATACATATACCTCGGTTGTAGGACCATCGTTGAAACCCCATACGAGAATCTGGTACTCGTGCAAGGTGTCTATATTCTTATTGATAGATGCATTTGTGAGCTCCTGTGTGCCATTGAAGATGAAACCTGCAATCTGGTCGTCAGTCTTGCTGTAAGTGAGGTCCCAAATCATATCCTCCCATGACTCCTCCTTACCCTCACCGAAACGCTCTACATAGCGCTTGTCCTGGATAGATACGAAGTATGGGTCGTCGTTGCTTGCGTTAACGGTGAAGGCTACGCTTGACTCTGTAACCTCGCCAAGAGCGATTGAGAGTGTGTTTGCAGATGCCTCGGGAGTTGTAGTAGCGAACTCTGCGGTTACGACATTTGTAGTCTGGTAACCCTCGTCGTTCATACCGAATGCATAGACAACATACTCTGTGCCCCAACGGAGGTTGTAGTACTCGCTAACGTTGATTGTCTGTGTGCCGTTCTGCTGGTAGAGCTGCATATACTTCTGCCATGTATCCAAGTCGGGGTAGAACTCGATGCCAGACTCCACGTCAAGCTCCCAAAGACGGATGCGCTCTGCAACGATAGCCTCGGGGTTCTCTGCGTAGAGCTCCTCCCACTTTGCCTTCTCCATAAAGTCGAAGACATACTCCAACTCGTTGTTCGAGGGCTTGATGTCAACCCATGCGTTGCGCCATGTTGCGCTGCTCTCGACATACGCAACCTCAAGTGTCTCGCTAATCTCGAAGTCAGCAGTAGTGATGGCGTCGCTAACGAGGTAGTCGGTAGTGTAGCGCTTCTCCTCGGCGTTGTAACCGAAGTAGAGCACCTTATACTGGCTCTCGGCGTTAAGCTCCTCTGCGGTGAGGGTCTGCTTGCCGGTATATGCCTGCTCCATAGTCATTAGAGCAGCCTTCATTGCGATGTCGCGCTCCTCAGTGAGCTCCTCAGCAGCGTAGAGCTGTGCGAAGTATGTAGCATCCTCGATGTTAGGAGTGATGGTGTAGGTGATGGTTGAAGATGTCACCTCGCCAACGCTGAGTGTCAACTCGAGATTCTTCTCGGGCTTAGGCTCTGGTGTAGGCTCATCTGTGTTGTTGCAGGCTGTAGCGAAGAGCATCACAGCAGACAACGCCCACATTGAAAGTTTAAGTAATTTGTTCATAGTCGATTATGTTTTAAGTTATTGTTTGCTTACTGGGGCATAGCGCCTGTTGTGAATGGGAATACGTTGAGCTTTGTTGTAGCGCCATTCTCATCCATACCGAATACAAATACAGCATACTCACGCTCGGGCTTGAGGAGTATCTCGCGCTCGGTGAAGCAGTCAAACTCATAGTCGCCACTCTTGTACATATTTGGCAACTCCGATGATGGCTTCTGTGCGTTGTAGAGAATCTGGTTCATGATGTAGTCGTCGTCGCTGCGGCCATCGTTATCTGCGGTAAAGTACCAGTCATACCAGCTCTTGTTGGTGATTGTCGCGAAGTACTTCTCCTCCTTGTTCGAGGGGATGATAGTAGCGTTTGCTCGGTAACCGCGGATTGTACCCTCAGAGGTTGTCTCCTCGTACCACTCAATGTCGATGTTTGGTACCTCGAATGTCATTGATGAAGGCTCGGGTGCTGCGGTCTTGAATGTGCGGCGTGTGATGTTGGTTGTCACCTCGCCAGATGTTGTAACGCCATATGCCCATACGAGATACTCTGTATCCCACTCTGCTACGAGCACGAAGTCGTCTGAACTGTATGTCTTTGTGCCGAAGTTGGTGTCGAACTCAATCATCTCCTCGAGTGTGATGCCATACATCTGCGATGCGTATGCCCAGTATGAGTAGTCGTAGCCGAACAACTCATAGTCGCTTGAGTGCTGGTAGCGCTCATAGCTATCCATGGTGTAGAGCCATACGAAGTAACGCAAGTCCTCGCTTGGGGGTGTTACGGTAATCTTTGCTGACATACCTGTGATGTCCGAAATCTCGAGACCAATCTCCTCGGGAGCATCGGGTGTTGTGATGCGCTCCGAGAACAACACATCGCCCACCTTCTTGCCTGAAGCCTCGTCATACTCGAAATATACCACCTTGTAGTGTGAGTGGCCGATAAGACCCTGGAAAGTGAGTGTCTGAGAGCCTGAAGTAAGGAAGTTCTCAAAGTTGTCGCTGTAGCGGATATCTACATAAATCTCGAGGTTGTCGCGACCCATGAAATCCTCGGTATCGGGGTAGAGGAATGCGTAGTAGACTACATCCTCGTTCTTGGGAGTGATGGTAACCTCCACTGAGTTGTACTCCAGAGCGCTAATCTCAATCTTTACATCCTTGTTCTCGGGTTTGGGATCTGGTGTAGGTGTGTCAACCTCGTTACCACAACCAATCATGGCGAGTGCCATAAACATAGCGCAAAGTGACATTACGCCCTTAAAAAAAGTGTTCATCTCTGTTAGTAGTTGTTAAAATTTTTAAAAAATTAAATTCTCATTTGGACAAATCCAATCGCAAATATATATTATTATTCTTTAATTTTACAAACATTTCGCAATAAAAATAGCAACTTTATAACAATCTCTTCTTTTGTTTCAATTAAAACCGCTACCATTTACCCCCCCCCTAAAATGCTGATTTAGTGCGCTTGTCACGCTTTTAGTCACTACGGAGCAGAAATAGTTTCATTTGTGGAGATGTGCAGTGAAATGTGGCCTTGCTCTTGCTTATGTCGAAATAAATCCTTAACTTTGAGTAGTAGAAAAATAATGACCTATAAAGCACCCGTACGATGATAGACATTAAGATTAGAGAGTACCTGCTATGTGAGCAATTCAATGCCGCCGTGCGTGCTGGAGCAGAGATAATGAAGATATACAAACATAGCGACTACGACATAGCGCTCAAGAGCGACCATACACCCATAACCATAGCCGATACGGTGGCGCACAACTCCATTAAGAGGTCGTTGGGTGCTACGCGCATACCCATCCTCTCGGAGGAGGGACGCTCGATGCTATACGAGGAGCGCTGCAACTGGGAGCTCTTCTGGCTTGTCGACCCGCTGGATGGCACGGTGGAGTTCATCAAGGGCAATAACGAGTTCACCGTCAACATCGCACTTATGGAGAACAACATCTGCGTGAGTGCTATTGTCTATGTGCCATACCACCACAAGATATATATCGCCGAGCGTGGCTGTGGCGCATGGGTTATGTGCGACGTGGTGCCCGATGCGGAAGCTAACTACAGCTATGAGGAGATACACTCCAACATCGAGGTGTTGCCTCTTGAGCGAGCCTCACACGATGTGTTCCGCGTGGCTGTGTCGCGCTCTCACCAGACACCCGAGACCCACGCACACATAGAAACGCTACGTGCTGAACATCCCGATATTGAGATTGTGGAGCAGGGTAGCTCCTATAAGTTCTGCTTGCTTGCCGAGGGTAGCGTCGACTACTATGTGCGCACCACAACGACATCGGAGTGGGATACCGCAGCGGGAGAGCTTATCCTTGCCGAGGCGGGAGGCACGACCTATGACTTCAACACCCGCACACCTTTATTATATAATAAGGAGGTGCTCGACAATCCCTGGTTCATCGCCCGCAGATAATTGAGGCTGAATAAAAAGTCTATTTTGTCGTTACGCTCGCCCTCAAAATGCTCATTTACGCCGTAGTAAACTCCGCTTTTTCGGGCTTCGCAAGCCTAAAACTAGTTCTTTTTATTCAACCTCCTAAAGAATAGGGGATGGCTAAATTTTTTAGCCATCCCCTTTGCTGTTGCTAAGTTACCTCTGCTACTTCAGTGCGTTGAGCTTCTCCTTGAGTTCGCCCTTGCCCTTGCCGCCCATCTCAACGATGGGGAGTCCCTCGGTAGGGATATATACGAGCGTGGGGATTGAGCGCACCTTGAAGAGGCGTGCGAGCTCCTCCTCCGCATCCACATCAACCTTGTAGATGTCTACCTTGCCCTCGAACTCTGCTGCGAGCTCGTCGATGATGGGTGAGAGGCGCTGGCAGGGACCACACCACGATGCGTAGAAGTCGATAAGTGCGGGGCGCTCACCAAGGAAACGCCAGCCCTGTGCCATCTCGTCAATCTTTGCTATACGGTTCTCAAAACCACCCTTTGTCAAATGTATTGTTGCCATAATTATATTTGCTTTTTAGTTGTTATTGTTATTTCCTGGTGCAAAAATAAGGCAACAATTTGAAAAAGTCAAATCGTTATTTTTTATAGGGTTATAAGCGCCAATTATATCGAGGTCACAACCCTATTACGATGGGTTATAGCAACTTCTTCTTTGAGGGGATTACCAAAAACTCCTTCAAGTAGAAGGGCTCGAAGTAGGCGATGTCCTCAAACTTCTCGGCGTTGAATGCCTCCTCTGCAAGGCGCACGATGCCACGTGCCGAGGGTGCTACGCTAACGAGTATGGCATCCGAGAGTGTCTCGGTGCACTTGGCCGCGCCATTGCCGAAGATTACAATCTTGCCCTTCTCTCTCCACGATGCGAGGCTCTCGGGTGTGATAACCTCGGCTGCAACCTCCGACATAGAGTTGCCCTCGGTGTCGAAGACCTGGGTGTAGACCTCCATGCGGCGTGCATCGACCATGGGGCAGAGGTAGGTGTTCTCCCACTCGCTCTCCTCGATGTCGAGGATGCCTGCATCATAGTCTTCGCGTGCCACCTCCGTAAGGGCATCGAGCGAGCCCACGGCGATAAGTGGAATGTTTAGAGCATAACACAAGCCCTTGGCGAACGACACACCGATGCGCAGACCTGTATACGAGCCAGGGCCCTTACCCACGGCAATAGCATCGAGGTCATTGGGCTGAACACCCGTCTCGCGGAGCAACTCGTCAACGAAGAGCGCCACCTTCTTTGCGTGGTCGCGACCCTCATCGCTCTCGCGGAGCGCCATAAGCTCGCCATCGTTGGCCAGAGCCACGGAGCATACATCAGTACCAGTCTCAATAGATAGTATAAGTGCCATATATCGTTTCGTTTTATCTGCGGTTTACCTTCAGCGCCTTGTCCATCTCGCGCTTTGCGTCGTTCTCCTTTATGTATTCACGCTTGTCATACGCCTTACGACCGCGTGCAAGACCAATGGCGACCTTTGCCAAACCCCTGTCGTTGAGAAATATGCGCAAACCCACTACTGTGAGGCCGCGGTCCTGCAACGAGCGCTGCAACTTATTGAGCTCCTTGCGGTTGAGGAGCAACTTGCGGTCGCGCTTTGGAACATGGTTGTTGCATGTGCCCCATGTATACTCGGCGATGTTGACATTGCGTATCCACAACTCGTTACGCTCGAAGTAGCAGTACGAATCGACAAGTGACGCCTTGCCCAGGCGTAGCGACTTTATCTCCGTACCCACAAGCACGATACCCGCGATGTACTCCTCCAGAATCTCGTAGTCGAACGTCGCGCGCTTGTTTCGTATATTTACATTTTTGTAGTCTGCCATATTATCGTTTTACTCGGTTATACCCTTGCTCGGCACAAGTTTTGAACATGCTCAAAGCGGGTGGTCCCGGATAAAGGTAATTAATTCTTTTATCTTTGATATGTTTTACACATCTTTTAAGTTTATTTTCTGTTTGCACACCGCCCGCGTAGTGATACGTAGGCACCCGTGGACCACCCTTTTTTAGATGAGTCGCCCCATCTTCTTGGCTATCGCCACACGCGCTGCCTGATACTTCGATAGCATCTGCATGATAGGCTCCAGGTCCTCCTCACTTCCGAGGCGTGCCTTGAGCTCCTGGATGTGCTTGTCTATGGTGCGCCACTTGAAGAGCACCACGACCTTGGGCACTCCCTCGCTCAACTGCTCCTCATCGGTCTCGAGGTGCACCTCCTTCTGCTCCCATATCTTGCTTATGACGTAGCTGTCGTCCGATGTAAGCAGGTCGATGCTTGTCTTGCATATCGCGGCATTATGGTGGTTGATGAAGGTGTGTGGTGATACCTCCACGCCCTCGCCCAGACGCTCCCACTCTGCGCGGTATACCTCAATTATGCTCTTGTATGGTTCCAACTCAAGGGTCAAGCCGTCGGCATCGAGCTCATCGAAGATGTAGCTTGCCACGTTGTAGGCGACATACTCCTTGCCCTCCTCCAGAGTTATATCCGTGTGGCCATATTTAAGCAGATACTTTGTTATCTCGCGCTCGAGAGTCTCCTGTGTAGTTCCCGCCGTGAAGCTCTTGTGTGCGGGCTCGTGTATCTCGGGCTTTGCGACATAGAGCGATTCGGGTGTCGCCTGCTGACGCTCACGCAACTGCTGACGCTGCAGGAAGTTCTGCGCCTCGGTGTTGCCCTTTAGCGCGTCGATGTTGCGTGCCACGGCAACGGCCAGCGTCTGCTGGTCGGTGTTCATAATCTCGGCGCAGTAGCGTACATACTCCGAGCGCTTAATCTGGTCGGGGATGTGGGCTATGGATTGCACCATGTCGTTAATAGCCTCGGTGCGCTTTAGCGGGTCGTTCGTAGCCTCGCCCAAGAGTAGGCGTGCTTTGAACGCAAGGAAGTCCTGAGCATTCTCGGCTATGTAGGCGCGAAGTGCGTCGGAAGAGTTGGCACGAGCAAAGGTGTCGGGGTCATGCTCCTCGGGTAGTAGCACGATGCGCACGTTCATGCCCTCCTTAAGGATGAGGTCTACACCACGCAGTGCCGCCTTGACACCCGCAGCATCGCCATCGAACATCAGCGTTATGTTGTTCGTGAAGCGACTAATGAGGCGTATCTGCTCCTCGGTAAGCGATGTGCCCGACGATGCCACGACATTCTCCACACCCGCTTGGTGCATGGAGATAACATCGGCATAGCCCTCAACGAGGATGGCGTAGTCCTCCTGCTGTATCGCCTTCTTGGCAAAGAATAGGCCATATACCTCGCGACGCTTGTTGTATATCTCGCTCTCGGGAGAGTTCTGATACTTTGCCACCTTCTTGTCGGTGCGTAGTGTACGGCCACCAAAGCCAACCACGCGGCCCGAAATGTTATGTATGGGGAACATCACGCGGTCGTAGAATCTGTCGCGTAGTGCGCCGTCCGTCTCACGCTCAATAGATAGACCTGTCGAGAGAAGAAATTCGGGTTTGTATCCCGCAGCGCGGGCATCGGCCGAGAACTTGTCGTTCTTCGAGGGGCAGAAGCCCAGACCGAAGCGCTGGATAGTGCCATCGGAGAAGCCACGCTGTGATGAGAAGTAGGTAAGTCCTACGCTGCGTCCCTCATCCTCGTAGTGCATATATCGCTGGAAGTACTCCGCCGCCCACTGGTTTAGCGCAAACATACTCTCGCGGTTGTTGTTGCGCTCCAAGTCCTCGGGTGTCATCTCCTCCTCCTTCACGGGGATGCCGTAGCGCTTGGCTATGATGCGTAGCGCCTCGGGATAGGTGGCGCTCTCAAGCTCCATCACGAAGTTGATAGCGTTACCACTCTTACCGCAACCGAAACATTTGTATATGCCTCGTGCGGGCGAGACCTTGAACAAGGGTGTCTTCTCCTGGTGGAAAGGACAGCACGCCTCATAGTTTACGCCCTTGCGTTTGAGCGTAACGTAGTCGCCAACAATATCTATGATATTGGCGGCAGCGTATATTCGGTCTATGGTTTCACGATCAATCATCGCGCAAAGATACAAAAGTTTCCTCAATATCCAACACTAAAACCCACTACAACAACCCCGCGTTGTAGTATATTACGATTTGCTCGAGGATGTAGTCCTCGCCCTCGGGGTCGTATTCGAGCTTTAGGTTGGCGCCAAAGAGTCGGGCCATGGCTTGGTAGAAGCCCGCGGTGAAGCCCGAGCGTATATCCTTCACGATGCTAAATACGGTGTGGTCAGTCTCGCGGTCTATGAGTTTGATGAGTATCTTGCCTTCGTAGCGCGTCATCTTCCATAGCATGGGCGTAATCTCCTCTTTCATAGCATCCTCCACAGCCTTGGTGTAGGCCTTGCGGTCCTTTTTGAGGTTGAGTTTTTCGAGCTCGCGGTCGAGTTCCTCGAGGCGCTCTGCTGCTTCAATAGCCAAGGGGTACACCTTCTTCACGGCACGCACCATGCGCTGATGTTGCGCAAGGTCTATACCGCCCTTGATTTTAACTGGTAGTAGGGTAATGTATAGCACCGAGTCGCCATTTTGCTCCTTGCCCCAGCGTGCTGCTGATGCTCCATATACGCGCTTGAGACGAGTCTGTGCCGCTACGTATGAAGTCGACGCAAACATCGCCACAACAACCAATACGAGGAGTAAAAGGTAACGCTTCATGAAGGAAATATAAAATTATCACTACAAAGATAACGGATAAATCTGTTTTAGAGTCTTTCGTAAGAGAAATTTTTTATATCTTTGCTCTATAAACTAATCAGAAGAAAATATGTTGGAAAAAGGATTGAAACACCAAAGTGTGATGGTTGTCAACGATGGTAATACCGCAGAATTTATTGGCTCGGGAGATATGGCAGTGCTCGCTACTCCCGCGATGGTAGCACTTATGGAGAACGCAGCAATGATGGCCGTTGCTCTGCATCTCGACGAGGGCGATACTACTGTAGGCTCTATGATATCTACAACTCATCTCAAACCATCAAAGGTTGGCCGCTCTATTAGCGCAGTGGCAGAGCTAACCGAGGTTGAGGGTCGCAAACTTACGTTCAAGATTACGGCTTACGATGCTGATGTTGTGATTGGCGAGGGTGACCATGTTCGTTACATCGTCAACCGCGAGAAGTTCCTGTCGAAGCTGTAGTTCGCATAAGGACACAAAAAAGCCGGTGTGTTCCCCCATAGTCCGCTAACTATTACCCAAATGAAAGCCTCATCAACCCTCGTTAGCAGAACAATACACACCGGCGATAAATCGGATGCAAAAGTAGTGCGCTGTTAACTTTTTCACAATAGACGTATTACTTATATAATAACCAATATTACTGAATGTTGGTGTATTGGTCTATTTTTCTATATCTGAAGGGTGAAAATCAATATTTGGGAGGGTTACTATGGCATACAAGAAGAGTGTTTTAGAGCTTAGCAATGTTGAGGCGTGCTGTGCCTATCTGGGTGTTGAAACGAGCGATAAATTGATTGGTCTTATAGACCTCGACGAGGTGGGTACTGTTCGGTATTCGCCCAAGCGTGTGGGGGTCTATGGTCTGGCTTGTTCGTGGCAAGATGATAGTGACACGGGGGCATATCTATATTTCTACACCCCAGGATATGTGGATACTCTCGAGGCGGATTTTGAGTATTCTCCACACGGCGTCGCAATAGTATTCGACCCCAAGTTGCTTGACGATACGCTGCTTGCAAATCGCATGAAGGAGTATAAATTCTTTACTCCCGATACAACCAATAAGATAAGACTAGATAGTGCTGAGCGACACATTATTATGAGTTGTTTCCAGAGCATACGCCTGGAGCTTCGAAATGTCACGGATCGCTTCTCGGTGCATATCATTGCTGCGGGCATCGCGGTGTTGCTTAACCTGTGTATGCGTTACTTCGAGCGTCAGCGCGGCTCGCTTCAGGACTCTGCCGATGTCATCGTCTCGAAGTTCAATAAACTTATCTGCGACTATCTGAGTGGCTCGCGCGATGCACTGCAGGAGCTACCCACGGTGTCGTCGTGTGCCGATGCGTTGCACATCTCGCCAAATTATCTCGGCGATGTTGTTCGCAAAAAGTTGAAATGTTCGGCACAGCAATATATTCGCCAAATGGTGGTCAAGGAGGCTGCTCACCAACTGCGCTATTCGTCACAGTCAATCGGTGAGATTGGTTATAATCTCGGCTTCAAATATCCCCATCATTTCACACGAGTATTCAAGCAGGAGTTTGGCGTTACGCCCAACGAGTATCGCAACCAAGTTTTGCAAAATAGTGTTGCGAGCAGAGCATAAATGCTAAAACATTAGTAGTCTAAAATTTTGTTGTTTCAAAACTTTACACTATATTTGCAACCGCTTACGAGCAACGATTGAGCTATGGTGTAATGGTAACACAGCAGATTTTGGTTCTGTTATTCTGAGTTCGAATCTCGGTAGCTCAACCATAAAGTCCAACAAGCGCTCCATTTAGGATGGTTTGCATGTTGGATTTTTTTATATCTTTGTCCCAAATTTAATAGTTATGGCTTTCCCTATCGAAAATAAACTTGTTGTTGCGGTATCCTCTTCGGCACTCTTCGACCTCTCGGAGTCGGATAAGATATACAACGAGTGCGGACTTGATGAGTATCGCCGCTACCAGGAGCAGAATATAGACAAGCCTCTGGCTAAGGGTGTTGCATTTCCCTTTGTAAAGCGATTGTTGAGCTTCAACGAGATATTTGCCGAGGAGCAGCCCGTTGAGGTTGTGCTTCTCTCGCGCAACTCGCCAGAGACGGGACTCCGTGTGTTTCGCACCATCAGGCACTATGGCCTCGACATCACGCGAGCTTCGTTCTTTTCGGGTGAGTCGCCATATAAGTACTTGCCAGCGTTTAACGCCTCGCTCTTTTTGTCGGCTTCGGAGCGCGATGTGAAGCGTGCCTGCGAGGCGGGATATGCTGCGGGTCGTGTTCTGGATAGCGAGGTGCTCGACGATAGCTCTGATAACGAGTTGCGTATAGCCTTCGATTTCGATGGCGTTATTGCCGACGATGAGTCCGAGAAGATATACAAGGAGCAGGGTTTGCAAGCCTTTCATATCCACGAGGCATCGACGCAGCGACCTCTCGACCCAGGTCCTCTTGCCGACCTATTGATGAAAATCTCGAACTTGCAGAAGCTCGAGACGCAGCGCATATCTGCCGACCCAGATTACCGCCGCTGGCTGAAGATATCTATTGTCACTGCGCGTAACGCACCTGCGCACGAGCGTGTTGTCAATACGCTGAAAAGTTGGGGAGTTGAGGTTACTGAGGCATTCTTTTTGGGTGGCATATCAAAGGATAGGGTTCTCGAGATTATGCAGCCCCACATCTTCTTCGACGACCAGATGTCCCACCTCGACCACCTGCGCACAGTGCCAGGTGTGCATATCCCCATGGGTATAGCAAACGAGTAACACCGTTATGAAACAGAGATTTAAGAATACGATGGACACAATCAAGGCATGGCTTGCCAAACTATCATTCCGCACAGGAGTGGTGGTGCTTGTGTTTTGCGTACTCTTTTATCTGCTCTCCTTTGTCCAAGCGCTTTTGCCCCTCTCTGCTGAGGTTAAGAGTGTGTTGTTTATTGTCTTCTTCGGTTTGGCGAAGACCGCGCAGTACTCGGGTCTTGCCATTGTTGGTGTCAAGGGCTGGCAGCGCATAAAGTCGTGGTTCAAGCGCAAGCGGGAGTTGCATGAGGAGTAAAATAAAATAGGATGTCGGTTTTCGACATCCTATTCTGTTTTATTCTATTCTATTCTATTCTATTGCGTTTAAGTCGTCGCCATTTTGATTCTCTCGCTCCTCTTTTACCTTCTTGTGCTTGGGAAGGACAACAAGGAAGATATCGGTGATGATGAGTGCAACAAAGATGCTTGCAAACACCACAAGCACGCCGATGTAGCCAATGTCATCATTCTTATCCAGGAACATATCTATCACGAGGCTGATGAGTAGCGCCGCAGAGATATATGCCAGGAGGTACTTCCAGTATCTTCTGCCCTCTGTAGGTGTCGCGCTCTCCTCGATGTCGATTACTGGTTTCTCCTTTTTGAATAATCTGATAAGGTTGGGTACGCCAGTTAGTGCGCCGATGTTGAGCATGACAAATGGCCATATGCCCTCCTCGGGGAACTTTATCGCGAGATATAGCGAAAGGAGGTAGATAGGAACAAAGATGACATAGATTGATTTCTCCCAAGATGTCTTCATAGCTGTAAAGATTATGTGTTACTTGTTATTCGCTCGGTTGAGTGCTATTTTTTCAATAACAAATGTAGCAAATATTTTACAAGTTTCAAAATCGGCACTATAAAAAAGTGAGAGTAGCAACCATCCGCTAAACGATTGCTACTCTTTATGGAAGTGGTTGTGTATGGCCGTTGCGCGCGATGTGCCGACAACTGCTGTAAGCTCCTCGAGTGTTGCCTCTTTGATTTTACGCACACTCTTGAAGTGTTTGAGTAGTGTGTTGCGACTCTTCTCGCCAATGCCCGCTATGCTGTCCAACTCGCTTGTGATAAGCGCGTTATTGCGCTTTTGGCGGTGGAAGGTGATGCCGAAGCGGTGGGCCTCGTCACGAATATGACATACAACCTTTAGCGGCTCGCCCGTGCGCGATAGATAGTAGGGTGTGGGGTCGCCAGGATAGAATACCTCCTCGAGGCGCTTGGCCAATCCCACGATGGACACTTTACCCTCAATGCCCAACTCCTTGAGTACGCTATATGCACTCGAGAGCTGACCCTTGCCGCCATCCACGATGATGAGGTCGGGAAGCTCCGCACCCTCGGCAAGAAGGCGTGAGTAGCGGCGGTGGAGTATCTCGCGCATAGATGCGAAGTCGTCGGGACCCTCCACGGTTTTAATATTGAAATGGCGGTACTCCTTGCGCGAGGGCTTACCGTTGCGGAATACTACGCATGAGGCCACGGGGTTGGTACCCTGAAGGTTGGAGTTATCGAAGCACTCTATGTGTCGTGGCTGACGGTCGAGGTGTAACTCGCGCTGCATGGCTGCCATCAGGCGCTCGGTATGTCGCTCGGGATTCTTTATCTCGAGGTTTTTCATCAGCTCGGCGCGGTAGATGCGGGCACTGCGCAACGAAAACTCCAGTAGCTCCGCCTTCTCGCCACGCTTGGGTATGGTGAAGACAACGCCATCGAAGAGCGCTGCTGCCGAGGGCATGAGGGGTACGATAACTTCGCGCGAGAGGCCTCCGTTTATATCCTCTGCAATGTGGCGGATGGCCATCGAGAGCATGTCCTCATCGTTGTCATCCACACCCGTTGTCATGCGTATGGTCTGCACCGCTACAATCGAGCCGTGGCGTATGCAGATGTGGTTGCAGTAGGCTATATCGTCATCTTTGAGCAGTGAGAATACATCCGTATCGACAATCTTCGAACTCACGATGACACTCTTGCTCTGGTAGTTTTCGAGCGACTGCAATCGCTGCTTGAACTCCTCCGCTACCTCGAAGCGAAGCTCCTTTGCTGCCTCCATCATCTCGCGTTCGAGCCACTGTCGCACGGGGCGCAAATCACCACGCAAAACCGAGCGCACGAGGGCAAGACTTTCGGCATACTCCTCCTCGCTCTGCTTACCCACGCAGGGGGCCTTGCAGTTGCCCAAATGGTACTGTAAACATAACTGATGCTTACCTCTTGCAATGCTTTCGGTGGTTAGGTTTAACTTGCACGTACGCAATGGAATAACACGGCGTATAAATTCCAATATTGAGCGCTGTGTCGCGATAGAGCCGTAGGGTCCAAAATACTCCGAACCATCGCGTACAAGTTGGCGTGTTGAGAGCACTCGTGCAAAGGGCTCGCGGCGAATCACAATCCATGGATATGTCTTGTCGTCCTTGAGCAGAATGTTGTATCGTGGCTGTATGCTTTTGATGAGTGAGTTCTCCAGGAGTAGGGCATCCTGCTCGCTGTCCACCACAATGTGGCGTATATCGACAATCTGCTTTACGAGCACTATGACTTTTGCCGAGTGGTCGCGGTTTTCGACGAAGTATGACGACACACGCTTGCGCAAATCCTTGGCCTTGCCGACATAGATAATCTTGTCGTTGCGGTCGAGGAATTGGTATACGCCTGGCGAGTGTGGCAACGCTGCTACCTGCTCTTTGATATGTTCCCGTATAGTGCTCATGTAGTGCAAAAGTACGAATTTTTTTAATATTCGCCCCCGATATTCACTTTTTTTCACTATCTTTACACGCTTACAATTATAATATTGATTATGAGAACAGGTGAAATTCAAACACTCGAAGTGGCTCGCATCTCAGACTTTGGTCTATATCTCACTGATGGTGAGGGTGTTGAGGTGTTGTTGCCAAATCGTTTTGTGAAACTTGATATGAAGGTTGGTGACAAGGTTGAGGTATTCGTATACCACGACTCCGACGACCGCCCCGTTGCGACAACCGAGAAGCCACTTATCAAAGTGGGTGAGGTTGCCGCGTTGAAGGTAGTGGATAAAAACTTGCACGGTGCGTTCCTCGACTGGGGACTATTCGGCAAGCACCTCTTCCTCCCCAATCGCAATCAGCAGGGTGGTGTCGTAGCGGGTCAGAAGACCGTAGTCTATATGTATGTCGATGACCGCACAGGTCGTTGTGTGGCTACCAACAAAATCAAACCCTACATCTACAACGAGGATCCCCTCACTGTTAAGGTGGGTGATGAGGTTGAGGTGTTGGTGGCATTCTCTACGCCCATTGGCTACCGCGTGGTTATCAACAACCGCCACTGGGGTATGATATACAAGAACCAGCTCTTCCGCCCCATCCATGTTGGTGATGTGTGTCGTGGCTGGGTGCGCAAAATTACCGAGGACTTCCGCATTGATGTGAGCCTCCAGCAGCAGGGCTTGGCAGAGGTGGAGAGCGCTGTTGTTAAGCTCGAGCAGCTCATCGAGGAGCATGGCGGTGTGCTTGCTGCCAACGATAAAACCGACCCTCAGGATGTGTCACGCCTTACGGGCATGAGCAAGAAGGTCTTCAAGCGTGCACTCGGCATGTTGCTCAAGCAGGGCAAGGTGCGTCAGACAGAGTTTGGTATCGAACGCATCAAGCAATAGGGACGATGGCGCTAAATACGGCAGAGAGAGTTTCGCGCGAGGCGTCCGACAACTTCGTCTATCAGCGCTCGAGGTTGGCCTACTACGAGGCTGCCAAGAGGGTTGAGGGGCGTGTGTTGGAGATTGGTACCGGCACGGGATATGGCATAGAGATTATTGCCCCCCATGCCGAGCGATATGTCACGCTCGATAAGCACTGCGCCGTAGATGTGGCGTCGTTGCCTGCAAATGTGGAGTTCCGCGAGGCCAAGGTGCCGCCATTGCCCTTTGCCGATGGGGAGTTCGACTATGTGGTGTCGTTTCAAGTCATCGAGCACATCGTGCGTGACAAGGAGTTCGTGGCAGAGGTGATGCGCGTGCTGCGTAAGGGGGGCAAATTTATCGTCAGCACCCCCAATAAACCGATGTCCCTTACACGCAACCCCTGGCATGTTAGAGAGTATCGTGCCGAGGAGCTCAAGGCTCTGCTCTCGGCATTTGAGAGTGTAGAGTGCTATGGCGTTGGTGGCAACGAGCAGGTGTGGGCATATTATGAGAAAAACCGAGAGTCTGTGCATCGCATCATGCGCTTCGACATTTTGAAGATGCAGTGGTGGCTGCCCCGCTGGATTTTGCAGTTGCCCTACGATGTGGCTAACAGACTCAACCGCCGCCGTCTGCATAGTCAGAATACGGCACTTACGGAGTCTATAAAGATGGATGATTACGCCCTTCAAGAGGTTGATGACAGATGCTTCGACCTCTTCTATGTGGCGACAAAGTAATATGACAATGAAACAGAGCGTAGCCATAGTACAGCGCGATATAGCGTGGAGTGACTGGAAGGCCAATGCCAAGAGCATCAAGGCGTTGGTGGCGGAGTTGGCGTGTGATATCAGCGAGGGCCGAAAGCCCAAGGTCGACCTAATCATCTTCTCGGAGATGTTTACGACGGGCTTTGTTACCGACCCCGAGAAGGTGGCAGACCGCGATGGTCGCAATATATCGCTTATGATAGACATTGCTCGCGAGTTGGACGCCGCAGTGGTGGGCTCTGTGATTGTGGAGCGCGACAGGGAGTTTCGCAACCGCATGTATCTGATTACGCCCGACGCCGATGTGTTGTGGTACGACAAGCACCACCTCTTCTCTATCGGTGGCGAGGCGGAGAAGTTTACGGCGGGCGATGAGCGTATTGTTATCGAGTGGCGCGGTGTGCGCTACCTTATGGAGGTGTGCTACGACTTGCGCTTCCCCGTATGGAGCCGTCAGCGTGGCGACTACGATGCGATAATCTACTCGGCACTATGGCCCAAGGCGCGCAGGGAGGTGTGGCGTACGCTGCTTCGCGCACGAGCCATGGAGAACCAGGCCTATGTATTTGGCGTAAACCGCATAGGCGCAGAACCAACGCTGGAGTATGCGGGCGACTCGATGGCTGTGGATTATCGTGGCGACATAATGGTAGATTGTGGCAGCGAGGCTACGATAGCCATAGTCGAGATTGATTTGGAGAAACAGGAGGCATTTAAGCAGCGCTTCGATGTTGCGCGCGATGCCGATGATTTTATAATTAAAGAACTTCAAGAAGTATGATGGAGTGGTTGCAAAATGTAGATTGGGTGGTGGTTACGTTGCTACTCGTATCTGGTGTTGTTGTGGGAATCATAAATACGCTTGGTGGCGGTGGCTCGGTGATTACGATGGCGCTGTATATGGCTATGGGTATTCCCGTTGCTGTGGCTAATGGTACAAACCGTATTGCCGTTGTGATGCAGAACTTCTCGGCCACAATAGCCTTTATGCGCAAGAGTATGGTCGATATTAAGAACAGCCTGCTGCTGGGCGTGCCAACCATATTGGGTACTATTGCGGGCTCGCTCTGCGCCATTGATGTTAGCGAGAGTACCTTCAAGGTATGCTTGAGCATGGTGCTTGCGATTATCCTCATCTACCTCATCCTCGACCGCGATAAGGTCTCTACGCCCGAGGGACATAAACTCAAGATTCGCTGGTGGCACTATCCCATCTTCTTCCTCGTGGGCTTCTATGGCGGATATATCTATATCGGTCTCGGCTTCCTGATTCTCGCCGTTACCATATGGACAATGAAACTCGATATCGTTACGGCCAACGTGCTTAAGGGTTGCGTAATATTTATCTCTACACCCTTTGCTTTGGCGGTGTTTATGTATAAGGGTCAGGTGGACTACGATGCAGGCCTTATCCACGGCATTGGTAATATCCTTGGCGCGGTGTTGGCATCGCACTGGGCGGCAAACTGGGGTGTGAAGTTTGTAAAGTGGTTCACGCTGTTTATAATCGTTGTTTCGTTTATCGACCTCGTGGGCTTGATTTCGTTGCAGGATCTATTACAACCACTACTTAATTAAGATATGGCAAAACGACAGATTGAGATAACAGGAGCGAGGGTGCATAACCTCAAGAACGTGGATGTGTCGATACCACGCGACTCGCTCGTTGTCATAACCGGCCTCTCGGGTTCGGGTAAGTCGTCGTTGGCATTCGATACCATCTATGCCGAGGGTCAGCGCCGTTATATGGAGACCCTCTCGGCATACGCACGCCAGTTTGTTGGTAACATGGAGCGCCCCGATGTAGACCACATCACGGGCCTTAGTCCCGTTGTGGCCATCGAGCAGAAGACAACAAACAAGAATCCCCGCTCTACTGTGGGCACCGTAACGGAGATTAACGACTTCTTGCGCCTCTTGTATGCCCGCGCTTCGCGAGCCTATTCTCCATATACGGGCGAGCCTATGGTACGCTATAGCGACCAGGAGATTATAAACCTGATGATTAACGCCTTTGAGGGCCGTAGGGTGGCATTCCTTGCCCCTGTGGTTAAGGGTCGTAAGGGTCACTATCGCGAACTCTTCGAGACTATGTCGCGCAAGGGTTATATCTATGCTCGCATCGATGGCGAGATACGCGAGTTCTCGGCGGGATTGAAACTCGACCGCTACAAGACCCATACCATTGATATGGTTATCGACCGCTTGGTTGTTGGCGAGGCACACCGCGAGCGTATGGCAACATCGTTGGGTGAGGCTATGCGCCAGGGTCGTGGTACTATGATGCTCTACGACTATGCCACCGAGGGCATACGCTACTACTCGCGCAACCTTATGTGTCCCACCACGGGTGCTGCATTCGAGGAGCCCGAGCCTCACACCTTCTCGTTCAACTCACCCAAGGGTGCATGTCCCGAGTGTAATGGTCTGGGTGATAGGGTGGTATTCGATATTGAAAAGATTATACCCGATGCAAGCCTCTCGCTCCGCGATGGTGGCGTAGAGCCATTGGGTAAGTACCATAATAATATGCTCTTTGCCATGCTCGAGATGCTGGGCCATCGTCACGACTTTACGCTTGACGATCCGCTTGGTACAATCTCGCGCGAGGGCCTCAATGCCATCCTCTATGGCGACTCGGAGCCTGTGGCTGTCAATATGTCGGAGTTCTCGACGGTGTCGGGTACGCGCTTGGTGCAGTGGATGGGTGTCTCGGAGTGGATTATGCGCAACGAGGATGAGGAGTCGGCAAAGGGTCGTAAGTGGCGTGAGCAGTTTATGGCGAGGGAGGAGTGTCCCTGTTGCGGTGGCTCGCGCCTTAAGGCTGAGGCACTGCACTTCCGTATTGGCGACAAGAGCATTGCCGATGTCTCGGCGATGTCTATCGTGGAGTTCAAGGAGTGGATTTCGCATATCGACGAGGTGCTCAACGACAAGGAGCGCACCATCGCCCGCGACATCGTCAAGGAGATACGTGAGCGTGTAGGCTTCCTGGTGGATGTAGGTCTCGGCTACTTGTCTTTGTCGCGTGCTTCGCGCACCATATCGGGCGGTGAGGCACAGCGCATACGCCTCGCTACGCAGATAGGCTCAAAACTCGTGAATGTCCTCTATATCCTTGATGAGCCAAGCATCGGCTTGCACCAGAGGGATAACCATCGCCTTATCTCGAGCCTCAAGAGTCTGCGCGATGCGGGTAACTCGGTTATCGTTGTTGAGCACGATGAGGATATGATGCGTGCCGCGGACTATATCGTTGATGTCGGCCCCATGGCGGGTCGTCGTGGTGGCGAGATTGTCGCTGCGGGCACTTTCGAAGATATATGCAACAGCAAGAGCATAACCGCTGACTACCTTACGGGTCGCAGGCGCATAGAGCCTCCCACGGAGTTGCGAAAGGGTAGTGGCGAGTATATCACCCTGCGTGGTGCTACGGGACACAATCTCAAAAATGTAGATGTTAGCATTCCGCTCGGTAAGTTGGTCTGCATCACGGGTGTCTCGGGCTCGGGTAAGTCGTCGCTTATAAATGGTACGCTGCGCCCTGTGCTCTTGCGCCATCTGTACCGCTCGTTTGACCAGGCGCTGCCATACGCCTCGATTGAGGGTATGGAGCATATAGATAAGTTGGTTGTGGTGGACCAGTCGCCCATTGGTCGCACACCCCGCAGTAACCCCGCGACATATACCAATGTCTTTGCCGACATTCGTAAACTCTTTGAGCAGACGCCCGATGCGCAGATTCGTGGTTACAAGGCGGGTCGCTTCTCGTTTAATGTCAAGGGTGGACGATGTGAGGCGTGTCGTGGCGCAGGCCATGAGACCATCGAGATGAACTTCCTCCCCGATGTGTATGTGCGTTGCCGTCAGTGTGGTGGCAACCGCTATAACCGCGAGACGCTGGAAGTGAAGTATAAGGGTAAGAGTATCAACGATGTGCTCAACATGACCATCAATATGGCCGTGGAGTTCTTTGAGCATATACCTTCTATATATACTAAGCTCAAGGCCATTCAGCAGGTGGGCTTGGGTTACCTCACGCTCGGTCAGCCATGCACTACGCTCTCGGGTGGTGAGTCGCAGCGCATAAAGCTCGCTACGGAGCTCTCGAAGCGCGATACGGGTCGCACGCTCTATATCCTCGATGAGCCCACTACGGGTCTCCATTTTGAGGATATACGCCAGCTGCTGGATGTAATCAACCGCTTGGTGGATTGTGGTAATACGGCTATCGTTATTGAGCATAACCTCGATGTTGTGCGTGTTGCCGACTGGATTATCGACCTCGGCCCCGAGGGTGGCAAGGGTGGCGGTGAGATTGTCGCAGAGGGTACGCCCGAAGATATCAGGCGCTCGGAGCGTAGCTATACGGGAAAGTACCTGTAACGCATTTTCGGGCGGTAGTTCTTGTAAATTTTGTGCAGTAGAGTAACGCTTTGATATGTAGGTAGTTGTGCTTTGATAGGCGATTTTGGCTCAAAATAATTGTAATTTTTTTGAAAAAAAAGTTGCGAAATATTTTGGAAGTTTAGAAAAATGCTCTATCTTTGCACTCGCTTTCAGAGCAATGGCGAGATAGCTCAGCTGGTTAGAGCGCATGATTCATAATCATGAGGTCGAGAGTTCAAGTCTCTCTCTCGCTACACCATAAGCATCGGATGTAATGTCCGATGCTATTTTTTTTCTCCATACCTCACCCTGTATCGAAATTGCGGTTGTGGACACAGTGTAATTAAAATTGGCTCAAACTATAAGAAAATATAATAATGGCGTAGTTTTTATGGGGTCTACTCTGCTATTATGTTGATTAATAAATGTCTTGGTTTTCAGCGCAATTTGAGTAGTACAATAAAAAGTATATCTTTTATTGTATATATAGTCTAATATAATATTGTAAAAGGGTCAATCTGCGTTTCGGTGTTGCATATAAGGTTTTGTCGTTATATTTTTGTAATGCAAATCAACGATAAAAGAGTAATATTATGAGTGCTTCAACACAGCAACCATCCGACAATCAGCCAAAGGCAGCACTGCTATTTGAATATATAAAGAGTAGCGCATCATCAACTTCTTCAATCGCTACCGAGCACTATGCCATAGGTTATATCATTCATGGTAACTGCTGTGTGCACTCCGATTGCCGTAGTTTCGATATCCCCGAGCAGTGTCTTTATGTCCTTGAGCGCGGTCGGCATATCATCGAGAACAGGCCAGATTGCAATGGCGTATTCGAACAGGTAGTAATGCACATAGATGCCAGTGAAATATCCTCCGATGTGGTTGCAGATGCCGATGGCAGTCGCCTGGAGAATGTTGTGATGGGCGCAGTGGTCGAGAACCTATCGCTTGAGGAGCTGGCCGAGAGATGTTTTGTCTCGGTGTCGACATTCAAACGCCACTTTCGCAAGCGTTACAGCATGCCTCCGCATCAGTGGTTTATAATCCGCAAACTCGACCTTGCCTACCGCATGATTCTCGCCACGGATGTCCCCATCACGGAGATTGCCCGCCTCTGTGGCTTTACAAACTCGTCTCACTTCATCGCTGCCTTCAAGCGTCGTTACGACACCACGCCCGCCTCACTTCGCCGTGACCATCGCAGCGGTGGCAAACCTAATGTAAAATGATGAAACGATGGGGTAGCGCCATTGCTTAAATATCCTTGTTTTATATTTCAGAATACTTTAAGGGTTGACTAAATTTATTAGTCAACCCTTTATTCTTAACACTACTCCACATCCCTCAAATACTCCGACTCGAAGATGTCCACAGGGGCTACGGCATACTGTTCCTTGGTGATGCCGCGGTGCTTCATAACGCTCTCTATTTGTGGAAGCCTATCCGTGCACAAGATAAGGTAGTCATCAATCCTCTTCGGCTCGCATAGCTCTATGCCAAGCTGATTCTTATAGATGTCGTAGACAAGTTCCGAACAGTAGTATATATCATTATCGAAGCTAAATGCCGCGTCGTAGGGTTTACCTAGGTAGTGCGAATATTCGATTTGGATGTTCTGCTTATCGCTGCGTTTCAACCAGTATTTGCCACCCACGCCTCGCGCAATAAACTCATTCAATGGCGTAAGTACTAAAGTTCTCAATGTCTCCAGCACATAGGGCTCGCCATCGCGCATCACGATAATGCCGCAGTGGGTAATCCTCGAGCGTGTGCCAATCTGAATTAGTGGCGACTGACTCGATTGCGTGGTCTGGAATATCACATCACCCTCACGCACATCGCTTATAGGCGCATCCTGTGCTGATAGCGGCTCGATAAGCCACGAGTGGAATAGCAATGCTGCACTGGCAAGCACAACGCCAAGAGCTATAAACACTATCTTAAAAAACTTTTTCATCATTCTTCCTGCTTGTTAAGTTCCTCCTGTTTCAACTGCTTCATTACACGCTTCTGAACAACCGCGATTATGATAAGCACAAAACCCCATACAAGAAGTATTTGAATATACAGCCAAAGGATGGCTATTGCTATGATGCCCTCATCCTCACTGACTAAATATCCTACGTGGACTTGATCCTCGTAGATTGTGCAGCCAACCTCGTATAATTCATCAATTCCTCCATAATCTTGATATATGTAATATCCCTCCACCTCGTTTTTGCTCCAGTGCTCGCTATCTTCGACACACCTGCGCTCCATCTCTGCGATGCACTTTTCGGAGATGTTCTCGGTAAAAGATGCCTTATATGAGTAGAAGTCCCAGCGCGATGTGCCTCTGTCGAGGTTGTCCTCATATTCGTAATCGGCAATATCAGGAAGGTTAAGATTGACAATCGTGCCTACTTTATTTGGATTATGGGCTAATTTATGGTGTGAGGGCCACATGACAATGCCTGTGATGAAAACAAGTACTACGGCCCACGCCCACAAGTAAATCTTTGTTGACTTTTTCATAGCTCCGTCCTATTGCAAACCAAAGATTTTGTCAAACTCAGCCTTTGTGTAGTTCGCCACTACGACCTTGTGACCACCATAGCTAAACTGCAAATCTGTGCCACGCTCCGTAGTAAGAGGTGTAATCTTCACACCGGCATAGGTAAGACCTCGACCAGACTTATCAATGCTAGCAGAGATGTCTGCATAGCTATCCACGCATAGCTCCTTGACCCTCTCGGGCATCAGGTTGTAGATGGCGACAATGGTCTTGGTGTCGAACTCTATGTCTTCATCCAATCCTGCGATGGATGTGGTTACCGATGAAGCATAGTTTTCATCGGGCGTAGCGATAGTCGCTGATACACCAAAAATGGTTACGAATGAAAGAGCTGCAATAAAAAAGAATTTCTTCATAGCATTAAAATTTTAAAGTGATTTTGAAATTGTTTTCACTTTATAATGTCGCTATGAAGAAAAGGTAACCGCTAAAGCCGAAAAAATGTTAGAAATATTGAATTACTTCGTGCGCCCAGTTGATTGGCTCGGTGATAATTTGATAAGGGTACTCCCAGAAAACTCTGCCCACGGCGTTGAGTACGCCACCCTTAGGCGTGGCAAGAATCAAAGAGAGGACTGCAAGATGTGTAAACGCAAGAAAGACCACGGCTCTCGCGCGGCCGCAGTTCTCAATATCCGACTGTGTAAATCTTGTCTGCTTGATAAATGCGTGTAGATGGAATGCGTAGGTAAAGGCTATCAGCGCATCGAAGATTATCATGTATTGAGCATCGCCCGCAAAGCGGAACGGAAATATCATAAAGGTATAGATAGGTATGCAGTATGGCGATAGGGTAATGGGAAGGTAGCCAATACCCAATTTGCCGATATCGTAACGCACACGACACTCTCTGCCTCGCACTACGAACTCATAAATCTTGCGACCAAAGAGCAAAGCGACGAGCGTGTGTGTCAGCTCGTGGGTGAACTTCATAGACCAGTCGAGGTTGTGCCTCATCCTGAACATCCACAGCGTAGTGGCAAACACAGCGTATGCACCAAAACCACTAATTAGACCCACATAGTTGCCCGTAAGTCGCCAGTTGAAACCTATGCGGACACACATATCCACGGCGTTTTTACCGAGCGAGGTGATGAGCACACCCACAAAGAGGAGTGTCAACAGCGCAAAGATAGCCGTTGACAGGATATAATATAGTTTGTCGAGTATCTCCCTCATTACTTATCCTTCTTGTCCTCTTCGATGTCCAACGCCGCCAACGAGATTCCATTCTCGGCATAGAACCTCTCTTCCTCGAGTAGCTCTTTGAGTGCGGCACGCTCCACCGCAGCACGCACAGCATCCTCGGCAAACTCATCGCTCTCGATAAGCTCGGCTGCAATATCCTTAAACTTGTTCATGCACTTACTCTTTTTTGTCTTGGCTGAATCGGCATTACGCATTCCCAGGATGCTCGCTATGTCATCCATAGGCTTACGCTCCCAGTAGAAGAGTTTCAGCAGTTGCTTGCACTCCGCAGGCATCGAATCGAAAACCCTATCCAGGAAGTCGTTCTGCGTCTGCTGTTTCTCCTCCGCAGCCATGTCATTACCCTCGCTATTATAATGTTGCTTGGCGAGAGTTGTAACCGCATCGGCAGAAGATATATGGCTTTGCTTTCTTAAGAAGTTGCGCGTTGTGCGCTTGCCAATCTCTGCAAGATAGCTGAATATAACACCCTCGCGGGGTATAACAAGACCATCACTCTTTACTTTGCGCATCAACACAACCAACGACTCCTGAAAGATATCTTCGATATCCTCCTTGCGTAGTTTGCCATCAGTGAACTCCTGCACAAGAATCGAGGCAAAGCCTATCCTCATATTGTGATAGATATACCTCCATGCCCGTTCGTCGTTCTCGATTATGCCTATAAGTAGTTGCGAGTCTGTCATATGTCAGCCTTTTACACTTCAAAGGTACAAAATAATTATTAAACTCCCAACTTATACGGATGTACATAACACAGTTATTTTCACTCTTTTTTTCGGGCGATGCGGCCCGATAGAGGTGCTATAGATACAAAAAAAAGACAGCAGCCATAGGCTACTGTCTGTGGTGGTGAATCCGCCGGGGTTCGAACCCGGGACCCCAACATTAAAAGTGTTGTGCTCTACCTACTGAGCTACGGATTCTCCGAAATACCAATGCTTTCGCGTTTGGTGGTGCAAAGATAGTAAATATTTTTATTCTACCAAAATAGTAGAGCGAAATTTGCCATTTCTGCCTATATTATAGGCTCATTCCCTGCTTTTGGCGCTATCTACCATCTTTATATTATCTGCGGCGCTTGCCTCCGTGGCGCATCTGCTGCATCATGCGCTGCTGCATGTTGCCTCCCGCTACGGTCTTCATCATCTTGCGTGTCTGGTCGAACTGCTTGATGAGACGGTTCACGTCTGCAAGCTGTGTACCCGAACCCTTAGCGATACGCTCGCGGCGGCTTGCGTTGATGATTTCGGGGTTCTCGCGCTCGGCGGGGGTCATAGAGTCGATGATAGCCTCAGTCTGCTTGAAGGCGTCATCGGGAATATCGATATCCTTAAGTGCCTTGCCCATGCCAGGAATCATCGAAGCGAGGTCCTTGAGGTTACCCATCTTCTTAACCTGGTTGATCTGGTCGCGGAAGTCGTTGAAGTTGAACTGGTTCTTCATCAACTTCTTCTTGAGCTTGCGTGCCTCCTCCTCGTCGAACTGCTCCTGTGCGCGCTCTACGAGTGAAACGACGTCACCCATGCCGAGGATACGGTCTGCCATACGCTCGGGGTGGAACACCTGAAGGGCATCCATCTTCTCGCCTGAAGAGATAAACTTCAAGGGCTTGTCTACAACCGAGCGGATAGAGATTGCGGCACCACCGCGTGTGTCACCATCGAGCTTTGTGAGCACCACGCCGTCGAAGTCGAGGCGGTCGTTGAACTCCTTTGCTGTATTTACTGCATCCTGACCTGTCATTGAGTCCACAACGAAGAGTGTCTCCGAGGGGTTGACAGCAGCCTTGATAGCGGTAATCTCAACCATCATTGCCTCGTCTACAGCCAAGCGACCTGCGGTATCGACGATTACAGTGTTGTATGACTTCTGCTTTGCATACTTGATGGCGTTCTCGGCAATCTGCACGGGATTGTTGTTACCTGGCTCGGTGTACACCTCCACGCCCACGGTGTCGCCAAGAATCTTGAGCTGGTCAATGGCAGCGGGGCGGTAGACGTCACCTGCAACGAGCAACACCTGACGACCCTTCTTGGTCTTAAGGTGTGATGCGAGCTTACCAGAGAATGTTGTCTTACCCGAACCCTGCAAACCTGCGATAAGGATTACGGCGGGTGTGCCCTCGAGCTTGATGTCGGTAGCTGTACCACCCATGAGTGCTGCGAGCTCGTCGCGCACAATCTTTGTCATCATCTGACCAGGCTTAACGGAGCGGAGCACATCCAGACCCAAAGCCTTCTGCTTTACATCATCGGTAAAAGTCTTTGCTACCTTATAGTTTACGTCGGCATCAATAAGCGCGCGGCGTATCTCCTTGAGTGTCTCGGCAACGTTAATCTCGGTAATTCGACCCTCGCCCTTAAGTATCTTAAACGAGCGTTCGAGTTTCGCGGTTAGATTTTCAAACATGTTGTTATAGTGCTTTATATTATTATTCCGTTGAATTGGTGCGCAAAGATATAAAATATATCTTAATTTTCCTACTCGGCCTACTCATTAGCCTCTGCGGGCCATACGTCTCTGTACCAGTTAGACTTCTTCCAGGTGTTTAGATATACGCTGCTTGGGGCAGATGTGGTAAGTCCTGAATAGATATCCTCATCGATTGGGTATGTGCCATATGTGCCATACGCCGAGTAGAATGTGGGTAGCGTGTATTTTGCAATGATGGTGCGCTCGAGCTGTGCGTGGAACTCGGCCTTGGCCGTGTCATCCTGTCCCGCGAGGTCACACCACTCACTTATATCAAAGAAGATATGGTATGTTTGACCCTCGTACGCCTGCATTTCATCGCGGACATACTTATTTGTGCCAGTCTCCATGAGGCGCTTTGCAGCATCTCGCAAGTTCTCCATCTCGCGGCAATCGGTCACGGCAATAGAACCACATCGCGATGCGCTGGTGTATTCGTCACGGTAGTATTTGTAGTAGCTCTCAGCGGCACCGGCGTAGTCGGTGGTTTCGCCACCATCTCTGAATAGGAAGGGTAGCGTGCGCTCATAGGGGAAGCCCTTGCCCATAATCTCGCATGGTGATGCTATGATGTAATTTGCCGTGTAGCGCAAGTCGTATATCGCCTCGACATTTGACATGAAGCAGCAGTCAAAGAGTATGTAGTCGAGGTCGATTGACGATGATGTAATGCCCTTGGCAAGCTCCACGATGTCGAATTGTACGTTGTTCTCGCCATAGGCACGTGTCACCTCTGCTCCAATCGCGGGTTTCCACACACCAACAGTTGTGTTAAGTGCGCTCACGCCACCTGAGCCGTTGAGTACCTCGCGAGGTATCCAGCCCTGACCATGACCCGCCATCACCATGCCGTAGCGCTCTGAAGGTGCCTCCTTGGCCATCATGTTGATGTAGGCTGCCAAGTCGCCTGCGGTCATCTGCGTAGAAGATATTGGAATGTGTTCAACAACCTTGCGCTCGATACACTTGCCCGTTGTGGGGTCGTAGCACAGCTCGTTGATATATGCAGTGGTTTTACTCTTCTGACGGAAGAACAATACGCGGTTGGTGTCACCTAATATGCCCGTCTCAATCGCCTTCTTCGCATCGGCAATATTATCCTTGAAGTAGCGGTCGAGGCTTGTGCCATTGAAGAAGAACATCAATGTGTGTGTTGTCGTTGTTGGGGGTACGCCAAACTGTATCACTTTAATCTTCTCTGTCTTGTGGTGAGTTGCGGCGAGAGTGATGATTGCCGTGCGAGACTTTGTATCGCTGTTTTGCTCGAGGCAGAAACTCACCTTGCCTCTGGTTGAAGTGTCGATGGATGTTATCCAGCTGGCCTCTGTGGTCGCTGATACGGTTACGCCATCGGCTGCAACATCGCTGTGAAGGAAGTACTCAAATTCAGCCTTTGTGGCATCATAGGCGCAACCAGCATATTCGGGTACTCGCATGCCGTAGATAATTGTGGGTTCGGGTCTACATGCTCCGAGTGAGAGGAGTGAAAAAAGTGTTATGAGTGCGAAATATATCTTTCTCATTATGGCTTAATATTAAAAAAACGGCGCAAAGATAATAAAATTATCTTCTCTCCCAAACGCCGTTACTTGTATTCTTGGGGTTTTAGGTTGTTGAATTGCCAAGTGCGGTCGCGCTTGAATGTCACATCGTCGGGCTTGTTGCGATAGATGCGGCTGTAGTCGAAGTAGAAACCCTTGATGCGCTCCTTGGGTCGCTGCGCTATGGGCACAAACATCGCCTCGCGGCTGACGATGCGGTTTTCGCTGTAAGAGTAACCCTTCGACGCAAGGAGATCATAGGCGTGTGAGAACATCAAGACGTGCCATCTGTCTCCCTCCTTGAGGCCTGTTCCCGAGTGCTCAATGGTAGAGAGTATGCCGTTCAGATGGTTGTAGTATAGTTGCTCACGCTGTGTATCTCCGAGGGCTCCGTATGCATATGCCATCATATTGAGTACCTTGGGGTTAAATGGGTCTACCTCCATCGCTGCTATACCATTTTCTATGAGTGCCTCGAGTTGCCCCACGGTGGGCTGGTCGGGGTTGATGCCTGCCATGATAAGCAGCATCTTGTCGAGGGCTACATTCTCGGCAAAGGGGCGGTAGTCCTCCTGGTACATGAAGCCGTAGTAGAGGTAGTGATACTCGAAGTTGGTGAGGGGCTCAGTGCCATTGCGGTACTTGAGCATCAGGTTGGTATAATAGTATGGTGACGAGGTGGATAGCGTCTGGTGGATGATATCCTCCTCGTCGGGAATAAGCAATGATGTCTCGGCCTCGCTTGCCACCAAGGGATTGGGCTCTTCGGCACGAAGTGTTGCGGGGGTAGATAGTATTATCGCAAGTGATAAAAGCAGTGCGGTGTGTCTCATAGTATTAGTATATGTGATGTCGTTTTATGACCAACGCACACACTATCTTAAATCGTACTTTTTAATACCATTTTTTATATCCTGGCGTAGAGCCTCGGTGCCCTCTACAAGTGGAAGGCGTACCTCATCGCGTGTGATGCCCATTGCAGCGGTCATGCATTTAGCACCTGTGGGGTTACCCTCTCTAAAGAGGAGTGCGATGGGCTCTGTGAACACTTCCATAGCTCGCTCTGCTTCAGCGAAATTGCCCTCCATGGCGTCATGGATGCAGCGGCAGAAACGCTCGGGGAAGGCATTCGCAGCCACAGAGATTACGCCCATGCCGCCACGCTTGATGAGCTCCACGGTGATGCCGTCGTCACCCGAGATGACGAGGAAGTTCTCGGGCTTGCCGTCGATAATATCCTGCATCTGCTCTATGCTTCCCGATGCCTCCTTGACTGCCACAATCCTGTCGGTTGCACGGGCAAGGCGTAGGGTAGTTGCTGCGGTCATGTTGACGCCCGTGCGGCCAGGTACATTGTATAGAATGACTGGCACGGGTGAAGCCTCGGCAACGGCCATATAGTGGCGGTAGATGCCCTCCTGCGATGGTTTGTTGTAGTAGGGCACAACGCTCAGGATGGCCACTGCATCGTGCATGTCGAATGTGCGTAGTTGCTCGACCAGGTCGTGTGTGTTGTTGCTACCCATGCCCACAACGATAGGCACACGGCCCGCAGTGCGCTCAACGATAAAGTCGTATACCTGCTGTCGCTCCTTGAGTGAGAGTGTCGCAGTCTCGGCGGTAGAGCCGAGTGCAACGATATAGTCCACGCCACCTGCGATGACGTGCTCTACCATGCGCTCCAATGCAGGGTAGTCAACCTCAAAATTATTAAATGGGGTGATAAGGGCAACGCCTACACCCTTAATCTTCTCTTGTACCATATCTCTTTTTATTTTTACGATTACTAAAATAGTGTGCCCTGAATTGGCTTTGCCTCCTCCTTTGCGGGCTTGTGTTCTGGTGCTGGGGCGTGCTCCACGATTGGCGCACCCTCAATCATTGCCATGAACTCCTCCTCGTTGAGTATTGTGATACCCAACTTTTCTGCCTTCTGTCGCTTGGCTGGTCCCATGTTTTCGCCCGCTACGATAAAGTCTACATTGGCAGATACAGCTGCGAGGTTGCGTCCTCCGTGCTCCTCTACCAAAGCCTTCATGTCGTCACGTGAGCGACCCACGAACTTGCCTGATATTACAACGCTCTTTCCCTCCAGTGCATTTGACGCGCGTTGCTTCTCCTCTATCTCGAACTTTAGACCTGCACTCTTAAGTCGCTCTACGATAGCGCGATTGTGCTCATCAGCAAAGTACTCCGTGATGGCCACCGCAATTTTTGCACCCACCTCCTCGGCCTCGGAGAGCTCCTCTATCGTAGCCGCTGCTATAGCATCGAGAGTGCGGAAGTGTGTTGCGATATATTTCGCCGTGGTCTCGCCCACGAAGCGTATGCCGAGGGCAAAGAGTACACGCTCGAAGGGTACACTCTTCGAGGCACGCACACCATCGAGGATGTTTGCTGCCGACTTGTCGCCCAAGCGGGGTAGTGCTGCCAGCTGCTGAGGGTTGAGATCGTAGATGTCTGCTATGTTTGTGAGCATGCCGTTCTCCCAAAGTAGCTCGATGGTCTCGCCGCCAAGACCCTCAATGTCCATCGCCTTGCGGCCAACGAAGTGTACTATGCGGCCGATGATTTGTGGCTTACACTCTGCGCTGTTGGGGCAGAAGTGCTTCGCCTCGCCCTCATAGCGCACAAGCTCGCTGCCACACTCGGGACAGTGGGTGATATACTCAAAGGGCTTGCTATTGGCGGGGCGCTCCGAGAGCTCCACCTCGGTTATCTTGGGTATAATTTCGCCGCCCTTCTCGACGTAGACCATGTCGCCGAGGCGTATGTCGAGGGCTGCAATCTGGTCGGCATTGTGTATCGAGGCACGCTTTACGACCGTACCCGCCAACTGCACGGGCTCGAGGTTGGCAACGGGAGTTATGGCTCCTGTGCGACCCACCTGGAAGTTAACGCTTACGAGGCGTGTCAGTGCGCGTTCGGCCTGGAATTTGTATGCCACGGCCCAGCGTGGAGCCTTGGCTGTTGAGCCGAGGGTGCGCTGTTGTGCGTAGCTATTAACCTTGATTACGATGCCATCGGTGGCAAAGGGCAGGTTCTTGCGCTCGGTATCCCAGTAGGCAATAAATGCCTCAATCTCCTCTCTGTTGCGGCACACCTTCATGTGCTCTGAAACTTTGAAACCCCATGTGCGTGCCGCTTCGAGGTTTTCGATGTGTGTAGCAAAGGGTAGGTTGTCGCTCGCGATATGATAGAGAGTGCAATCCAATCCTCGGCGTGCTACGACCTGCGAAGATTGCTGCTTGAGTGTTCCTGCTGCGGCGTTGCGAGGGTTTGCCATGGGTGCTTCGCCCGCTGCCTCGCGCTCGCGGTTTAGGCGGTCGAACGATGCGTAGGGCATGTATATCTCGCCACGAATTTCGAATACTGCGGGGTAGCCCTCGCCGCGAAGTTTCATCGGTACAGAGCCTATGGTGCGCACATTGTTTGTTACATCGTCACCACGCTTGCCATCACCACGCGTTACGGCGCGCTGCAACTGACCATTCTCGTAGCATAGCGATATTGCCGTGCCATCGAACTTCAGCTCGCAGACAAACTCCACATCGCTGACCTCGCGTGTGATGCGGTCTATCCACTCGCCAAGCTCCTCCGAAGAGTAGGTGTTGGCCAACGATTGCATGGCGTAGCGGTGCTCGACGCTCTCGAACTCCGATGTGAGGTCACTGCCCACGCGACGAGTGGGGGAGTTGGGGTCGGCCTGCTCGGGGTATTTAGCCTCGAGGTCCTGAAGTTCGCGCAATAATGCGTCGAACTCAAAGTCCGAGATTGTTGTATTGTTCTCGACGTAGTATTGATAGTTGCACTGCTCGAGGTATTGCTCGAGCTCACGCATTCTCTGTATATCTTTGCTCTGTGTCATCCTTACGCGCATAATATGGTGTAAAGTTACACAATTTGTTTGTAACGGCGAAGAAATTTCGAAAAAATAAAAAAAATATTGCGCAATGCTTGTACATTATCAAATTGTGGTTACATTTGCGGAAAATTTCGGGCAGCTAATGTTTGCAAATCCCTGTTCCGAATAAGGTTAATACACGTAAGTTTTTATATATTAGATTTATGGCTACTGATAACAAGAAGAGACGTCTGATTACAAGCTTTCATAATCTTACTGCCGAGCAGCAGGCTGAGGTAAAAGCACTCTATCCTTTGGGTTTTACCGAGGTGATGACTCGTTACGATAAACCCGATGGTTCATTCTTCTACACCGTGCCCTACGAGACTGAGGATGCATACTACATGGTTAAGGTGGATGTAAAGGTGGATGATGGTCAGGATGACGAGAATGATGGCTACTACGATGAGGATGATTTGAAGGGTGCAGATGAGTTGGCAGATGCATCTGACGAGGCATCTGATGACGAGTTCTAGTCTGATATATAAGCGAATAAAAGAACAATGCAGCTCAGTGAGTTGCATTGTTTTTTTTAATCTATTACTTGCGGTGGCTGCACTCCTTGTCACAGCCCGAACAGCGAGAGGCATCACGACAGAAGAGAAGCCTCCAGGTCTTTTGGATGATAATAGCAGCCACGACTACCGCCACGATTGCTACAACAATATTCTGCCAGTCCATAGCCTACATAAGTAATAAAGTCAGATGGTAACCCGCCCATGCCAGAAGCCATGCTATTGCGGTGTTGTAGAGCGCCGAGCCCAACGCCCATTTCCAGTTGAGTTCCGAGGCCACAGCTACAATCGTTGCGATGCATGGCAGATAGAGCAGAGCGAAGATTAGGAACGCCACGGCTGTGGGTGTTGACATTCCATCCGCTACGCGTTTGCTAACATTGCGTATGGTCTCCTCCTCGGTTGTGCTCTCATCATCGGGGTGTGAGTGCAAGACGCTCAGTGTGCTTACGACAATCTCCTTCGCGGGGATTCCCGAGACAAGTGCTACTGATGCCTTCCAGTCCATATCCATAGGCTCGAATATGGGCTCTGTAACCTTGCCAATCTTACCCATGAACGACTGCTCGTATGTGTTGGTATGCTGTGTGTTAGCGTCGTGGTTGGGGCGTGGATAGTAACCGAGCAACCACACTACGATAGAGGCAATCAGAATAAGGCCGCCCATCTTTTTGAGGTATTGCGCACACTTGCTCCACATATGGCGGAGGGTCGTCTTGGGCATGGGTATGCGATAGGGTGACAGCTCCATCACGAAGGGTGCCTCCTGCTCGCGGAACATGAAGCGGCGCATAAGACGGGCTGTGACTACGGCGATAAGAATGCCAAGCATATACATGAGGAAGAGCACCGTGCCAGCGTGTTGTGCGAAGAAGGTGCCAATAATCATCATGTATATTGGTAGGCGCGCACTGCACGACATAAATGGCACCACCATGATGGTGATAAGGCGCGATGTGCGGCACTCGATGGTGCGGCATGCCATGACTGCGGGAACATTGCAACCGAAGCCCATAACCATGGGTATGAACGACTTGCCATGAACGCCCATGCGGTGCATGACCTTGTCCATGATGAATGCTGCGCGTGCCAGGTATCCCGAATCCTCAAGGAACGAGATGAAGAGATACAATATCATGATGTTGGGTAGGAAGACCAATACGCTGCCTACGCCATTGATTACACCGTCGGTAAGCATATCGCGCAGCGCTCCCGCCTCCATGGCGTTGCGGACTGCATTGTAAAGCCAGTCTACGCCCCACTCAATCCATCCCTGTGGGTAGGAGCCGAGCTCGAAGGTGGTGTAGAACATCAACCACATGATAGCAAAGAAGATGGGGAAGCCCCATATGCGGTGCGTGACGATGGCATCGAGCTTGTCGCTCAAGGTGTTACGCATATTCTTTGCCGCGGTGTATGTCTCCTTTAGCGCACCCGATATGAAACCATATTTTTGGTTGGAGAGTGCCGTCTCAATATCTTCACCCAGCGCCTCCTCAATCTCATTGCGCGCTACCTCTGCCATGTGCTGCCAGCGCTCCTTGTGAGGTGAAGGTTCCAAAAGTCCCGTTATCTCTTTGTCGCCCTCAATCATCTTGAGTGCGAAGTATCGGGGTGGGAAGTGTGCAATAAGCTCCTCGCGGTGTAGGCGCATGTCGGCATTGAGTGCCTCGAGACTCTCCTCGATGACAGCACCATAGCCGATGTGGATATGGCGCACACGCTTGTCGTTGTTCTCATGCACCGCAACAATGGCGTCGAGCAACTGCTCGATACCTCTGCCCGTAGGTGCAACAACGGGTATCATGGGGACACCTATCATGCCGCCCAGAGCATCGTGGTCGAACTTTGCACCACTCGCCTCAAGCTCGTCGTACATGTTCATGGCGATGACCATCTTGGGGCTCATGTCGATAAGCTCGGTGGTGAGATAGAGGTTGCGCTCAAGATTTGAGGCAACGATAGTATTTACAATGATGTCGGGGGTGTCGTCTATAATATGTCTGCGAACATAGACCTCTTCGGGTGAGTATGCCGAGAGGGCGTAGGTGCCTGGCAAGTCGGTAATCTCAAGCGTATAACCCTTGTAGTGTAGTGTGCCACGCTTGGCATCTACCGTAACACCGCTATAGTTGCCCACATGCTCGCTGCGACCACACAGGGTGTTGAAGAGCGATGTCTTACCCGAGTTGGGGTTGCCAACCAGACCCACGCGAATCTGCTTAAGAGTGTCGTTTACGGCGCGCTCCACAATATCCACGTTCGTTACGAGTGTTGTGGCCTCGCCCATTGATAGACGCTCTGCCTCCTCGCGTGTCATTACGACAATCATCTCCGCCTCCTTACGGCGCAGCGAGATGTCGTAGCCCATGATGTGGTACTCGATGGGGTCCTTCAGAGGCGCATCCAATACCACTGTAACCTCCTGACCCTTAACGAAGCCCATCTCCATTATGCGACGACGAAAGCCACCATAGCCAAGCACCTTGACTACCGTAGCTGTCTCCCCAGTTTTTAGTTCACTTAGTCGCATACTTTATGTTTATTTATTTTATTTTGCGCAAAGATACGACAATTGGCTCTGTTGTGCAATCCCCATTTGTGGGGATTTTGTTTTTCGGGGCGGTGCATATTTATTCATTTGTTCACCATTAAATAAGTATTAATAGTTAATTTGTCGGAAAATCACGACTTTATGTTGCATTTTTTTGAGAAAAAATTTGCAAACAAAAAATAATTTATAACTTTGCGTAGTGAAAAACCTTTAATAATTATTTGATATGAAGACATTGGTAGAGAACATCGCAGCTCAGTATGCAGCATTTGCAGAGAACGCAAACGCTCAGGTAGAGAAGAACAACAAGGCCGCAGGTACACGCGCTCGTAAGGCAGCTTTGGAGCTTTCAAAGCTTCTTAAGGAGTTCCGCAAGGTTTCTGTTGAGGCCTCAAAATAAGCTTTGCTTATGTAATAGGTCGTTGTCGACCTCTCAATTTATAGCCAGAATAGTGCGCTTAGTGTGTGCTATTCTGGCTGTTTTTATGTTGGGTATAGAGATGTTTCGCTGTCCAAAATATCAAAAAAATCGTTGTGTAATTTCTTAATACTAAATTTTTTCGTATCTTTGCCGCGACTGTAATACATAGATGTATGATGGGACGAGTGAAGATGATATATGCAACAATTCTGGCGGCTATATATGTAGCAGCCTCACTTCTCTCACCATTGTCTGTGCTCTGCTGTGACCATCCCCACCACACGCACCACGCCTCGGAGAGTGTCGAGTGCAGTTGCGGTGGTCACCATAGCGTAGTGTCGTTGGATAGCCCTGCGTTTAGCGAGGAGTGCTGCGACCACGACCATGTGCTATTGAGTGATATTCAAATCCAAATCACCTCTGACAACGAGCGCGATAGTAGCGCATCATATATCTTATACACACTCCTTGCATCAGTTGCTATCGTTGACGATGCGGGGATTGACAACATCTCGCTTCTTGCCGCCGAGGAGATATATCGTGGCGATGAAGCCCTGCCGCTGAGGGCGGCATTCTCAAGGTACGACTCGTTGCGTGCCCCTCCTGTACTTGCTTAGGTGTATCGCACCCCGATAGGGTGTCGTAACGCCATATACGCCTCTCTCTGTCGAACACAGAGGGATATTCCTATATAAAAGCATAAGTAATTAATACCCAAAATATAAATATGAAAAACAGAATCATTATTCTACTTGTAGGCCTCATGCTCCTGCCCGTTATGGCTATGGCGCAGCGTGTGGTTACAGGTACGGTTGTAGATGCCAACAACGAGCAGCCCCTCGTTGGTGCTTCGCTCTATTGGAAGAATACAACAGCGGGTGCTACTACATCCGTTGATGGTACATTCTCCATCCGTCGTGTAAGTGGCTTTGAGACCCTTGTTGTCGATTACCTCGGCTACGACATCGCCGAACTCGAGATGACAGACAAGGAGGTTAACGAGGTGACCATCAAGTTGAACCCCTCGGCAGTTGATATTGACGAGGTCGTCGTGGAGGGTCAGCAGCGTGGTAACTACGCAAAGCAGGGTGGCATCACGCGTCAGGAGCAGATTTCGTTCGCGGGTTTGTGTAAGATGGCGTGCTGTTCATTGGCAGAGTCGTTCGAGAACTCGGCTTCGGTGACCGTAGGTTATAGCGATGCTATCTCTGGCGCACGACAGATTAAGATGCTCGGCCTTGCGGGTACATACACACAGATTCTTGACGAGACCCGCCCCATCATGCAGGGTGCGGGTGCTACATATGGCTTGAGCTATACTCCAGGTATGTGGCTCAACTCCATTCAGGTATCTAAGGGTGTGGCATCTGTAACTGCGGGTCACGAGGCTATCACAGGTCAGATTAACCTCGAGCACCGCAAGCCCACAGACGATGAGCGCTTCTTCCTTAACCTCTACTTCGACTCGGAGCTCCGTCCCGAGATTAATGTCTCGTCGGCTATTCCACTTACACCCGACAAGAGCCTATCTACCGTAATCATGGCGCACGGCTCACTCGATACCGCGTCACATGATATGAACCACGATGGCTTCTCGGATATGCCCAAGTCAAACCAGATTAATGTGGCAAACAAGTGGTTGTGGCAGACAAGTGACGGCAAGCAATTCCGCTGGGGCTGGAAGGTGGTAAACGAGAACCGCCTCGGTGGTCAGATGGGCTACAAGAAGGACCTCTACGAGGAGATGGTCAACAACCTTGAGTCTAACACATATGGTTCGGCTATCCACAACCGCAATATCAACGCCTATATCAAGGCGGGTATCCCCGTGGGTTACGAGCGTACATTTACTGGTGACCCCGCAGATGCTGTGCAGAACAATGTGGCTATGATTCTCGACTACGACAACTACCTCACCGACTCATATTTTGGTCGTAGCAAGGTCGATGTCTTGGAGAATACTTTCCGCTTCAATATCACCTACGCACACTACTTCACACAGCGCTCATCGCTCAACGCGGGTGCTTCGTACTATGCCCGCATGATGAACGACAACTACTCGCACTTCGGCTCTAACGATGGCTACCAGTGGGATTTGAAGAACAATAGCACCCTTATGGAGCCAGGTGTCTTCGCGGAGTACACATACCAGATTGAGGAGAAGTTCTCGCTCGTTGCGGGCATCCGTGGCGACTACGCTATGGTGGGCAACAATTACTATGTTAAGGATGCAAAGAACAAGTTCCTTATCACACCTCGTGCGCATATCAAGTGGAGCATCACTCCTCGCACCACATTGCGCGCTTCGGCAGGTCTTGGCTCACGCCGTCAGAACCTCGTTACGGACAACATCTGGATGATGACCACGTCGCGCGAGATTCTCAACCTCGACAACCTCCACGATGATATGGAGCAGGCGTTGACCGTGGGTGGTAGCATCTCGCAGACATTCAAGCTTGCGGGTGACGACATGGCGACAATCAGCTTCGACTACTTCCGTTCGCAGTTCTTCAACACCATGGTCTTTGACCAGGAGACAGCGAATAACACCATCGCAATCTACAACAGCCACGAGCGCTCGTTCACGGATAACTATCAGGTGGACTTCAACTGGACTCCCTTCCGTGGCTTCGACCTCTTTGCTACATTCCGCTACACCAACGCAAAGATTACGCTGGAGTGCGATGGCGAGAAGGTACTCGTAGAGCGACCTCTTACCTCACGCTATAAGGGCCTTATCAACATTCAGTACGCCGTAGGCCGCTGGGTATTCGATGCTACAGCGCAGCTCAATGGTCCTGTGCGTTTGCCCGAGCTCGAGGGTGACCTTGTAAAGGCTAAGGAGAACCCCAACCTCTCGCCCGTATATCCTATGTTCTTTGCGCAGGTGAGCTACAAGATGAGTAACCTTACGCTCTATGCTGGTTGCGAGAATATCGCCAACTACATGCAGGGTCACAATGGCCATGGTCAGGCTCCCATCCTCGGTGGTGAAGCTCCCTACAGCCCTGGCTTCAACTCTTCAGCCGTGTGGGGTCCTCTCATGGGTCGTAAGTTCTATATCGGCTTGCGCCTTAACATCTACTAATTTGTTGTGATAAGCAGTCAATTTTACCGAGCGTTGTATCTAACTGCTTCTGACAACAAATTGCAAATAGGAATAATAAATTACAAATTGATTCGTTAACTTAATAAAACATTATAAAACTATGAAGAAGATTATTTTGGTGCTTTTCGTAGCACTTTTCAGCGTAGCAGTAGCTGACGCACAGCAGCCTAAGAAGGGCGAGAAGAAGACCGTTACAACAACTTTCGTAACTGATATCGACTGCGAGGGTTGCGCAAAGAAGGTGACAAACACTATCCCCTACGAGAAGGGTGTTAAGGATGTACAGGTGGATGTTCCTTCAAAGACTGTAACCGTTACCTATGACCCTGCAAAGACTAACGACGAGGCTCTCGTAAAGGCTTTCGCAAAGATTAAGATTAAGGCAGAGGCTGGTTGCTGTGGCGACTGCGCACCTAAGGGTGAGAAGAAGGAGGCAGCGTGCTGCGATGGTCACGACCATGGCCACGGTCATTCACACGACCACGGTCACTCTCACGACCACTCACATGGTCACAGCCACAAGCACTAATAGTGGGGTAGCATAGCCGACTTGGCTACAAAAAAATATTAGGGGTTGTCCGCAGAAGGACAACCCCTAATATTTTTGATTGGTAGTTGGAGCGCTACTGCTCGTTCTCAACTACTTCAACATTCTCTACCTCCTCGTAAGCAACCTCTTCGCCAACCTCATCCTCGATAGGTTCGGGAAGAACGGGAAGCTCCGATTTGCTGATTAACCACCAGCCGCGATAGTAGTAATACATTGCTACGATGCCACCGCCAATCATTATTAGCAATGCTACGATGAATGCAATCAATGCGCCCTCGGCATCATCCAATGCATCAAGGAGTTCATTAACCTCATTATCGGTTAACTCCTCGTTCATAGAGCCCAAAATGCCAGACCACGAAATGTTGTAGTTCTCCTCGTGTACCTCCAATCCATCGTACTCATTATACTCTTCATACTCCTCGTACTCGTAGTAATCATCAATGCCTGCCAAAAGACCACCGACCTCAGAGTCGTTGTAGTCTGCGTCATCGAGTTCGTCAAATACACTGAATGCCAAAGCCACTGCGGCGAATATCATGATGATAGTGCCTATTGCTGCAACAGCCCACGAGATGATGTAGTTGATGAATATGCAGTGTGCACCCTGCTTGGCGAGTTCGGGCATATCGTCAGCCTTGCGAAGTTTGATGATAGCGATAAACTCTATGATTGCGCCTGCAATTGCTGCGCACTCAATCAATGAGTTTAGCATCTGGGCACCAACACCAATATATGGAATTGTTGTAAATCCACCAATTACGCTTGCCGCTACGGATGCTATAAGCGTGATTAGCAGGCCTAAAGAGAATAGCTTGATGCTCTTTTTGAGTGACTCTGGTGCTGCATTCTGCCACCTCTTGACATCAAAATAGAATATCCACAACATCACGACTGAGACGATGGCAGGAACGAGCATCATAAGCATAATGATGATGCTGGTCACGATAAGTGGCGTGCCAACACTTTGGGACTCGTCAATCGTAACTAAACCAATGCATAACATCACCAGACCTACTAATAGCAGAGCGATGCATGCTATACCCAAGAACAGCATAGTGCGCTGTCTTTTCCACATTGCGCCAACAGCCTCTTTCCAACTTTTGGCAGCCTCGATAGATTGCTGATAGGGTGTCATAACTATAAAGTTTTAATGTTATTTGCGGAATATAAAATACACGGCAAGCACCAGGCATAGGAAACCTACATAGTGGTTCCACTTGAGTCCCTCGTGCAGAAATATTGCCATAAAGAGCGAGAAGACCACCAGCGATATAACCTCCTGAATAACCTTTAGGTGCCATAGTGTAAATGGGCCTCCAAACTCTGCGCTACCGAGTCGGTTGGCGGGAACCTGGAAGCAATACTCCAAAAGTGCTACTCCCCAGCTGATGAGTACGATGACGAGCATGCCCTTGAGCATGAATGGCTTTTCGGGTGAACTGAAGCGCTCGAGCTTATCCTTAAAGGCGATGTGACCATACCATGCAAGTGTCATAAAGACATTCGAGCAGATGAGAAGTGCTATTGTTGAGATACCTCTTCCAAGCATACAATTTCGTTTTAAATATCGTTTATGTAGGACAAAATTATAAAAAAAATAATAAATAGGTGTGGTGTGTGCTCTTTTTTTTGTCTATCTCATATTTTCGTTGTAATTTTACACCGATTATTGTATTACAAACTATAACCAACAAATGATGAATAAATTTTTAGGACTTACCGCTATGGGAGTTATTGCATTGGCATCGTGCACAGCACCTGCCGAGCAGCAGACAGCGCAGGAGCAGCCCTGGATTGTTGATCGTTTCGATGACATCAAGGTTATCCGCTATGAGGTTCCCGGTTTTGAGAACCTTACACTCCAGGAGAAGGAGTATGTTTACTACCTCTCTGAGGCAGCAAAGTGTGGTCGTGACATCCTCTTCGACCAGAACTTCAAGTATGGCTTGGCTATCCGCCGTACTTTCGAGACTATCTACACCGATGCTCGCAACACAGCTGAGGCTGAGAGTGAGGAGTTCAAGGCTTTTGAGAAGTACTTGAAGAAGATGTGGTTCGCTAATGGCATCCACCACCACTACTCTAACGACAAGTTCACCCCTGAGTTCTCTGAGTCATGGTTCCGTGAGCAGCTCGCACTCTACATCAACGACGATAACCGCCAGATGGACGAGGAGCTTCTTTGCCGCATTATCTTCGACAAGGAGTTTTACGCATCTCGTCTCAACCAGAAGGCTGGTGTGGATGTAATCACTGCTTCGGCTAACAACTACTATGAGGGTGTTAACCAGGAGGAGGTAGAGGCATTCTACGCTGCTATGGCTGCTGCTGATGAGGGTAACCCCGAGCCTATCTCTTACGGTCTTAACTCGAAGCTCGTTAAGGATGAGAACGGCAATGTTGTTGAGCAGGTTTGGAAGGTTGGTGGCATGTACTCTAACGCAATCGAGCAGATTGTATACTGGTTGGAGAAGGCTGCAACCGTAGCTGACGACACACAGCGCGCTACAATCGAGGCACTCATCGCATACTACCGCACAGGTGACCTCAAGAAGTTCGACGAGTACAACATCCTCTGGGTTAAGGATACAGATTGCAACGTAGACTTCGTAAACGGCTTCATTGAGAGCTATGGCGATCCTCTTGGTCGCAAGGCTTCATGGGAGAGCGTAGTAAACTTCCGCGACGTGGAGGCTTGCAAGCGTACAGAGATTATGGCTGCAAATGCACAGTGGTTCGAGGATAACGCTCCTATCAACCCTGCATACCGCAAGGAGGAGGTTAAGGGCGTATCTGCAAAGGTTATCACTGTTGCAATGCTTGGTGGTGACTGCTTCCCCGCAACAGCTATCGGTATCAACCTTCCCAACGCTGACTGGATTCGTAAGGAGCACGGCTCAAAGAGTGTGACTATCGATAACATCACATACGCATACGCAAAGGCTGCTGAGGGCAATGGCTTCAGCGAGGAGTTTATCCTTCGCGAGGAGGACCGCGAGCGCGCTAAGCTCTATGGCAAGCTCGGTGATGACCTCCACACTGACCTTCACGAGTGTCTTGGTCACGGCTCTGGCCAGCTCGCTCCTGGTACAAAGGGTGATGAGCTTCGCACATACTCTTCAACTCTTGAGGAGGCACGTGCTGACCTTTTTGCTCTCTACTACCTCGGTGACGAGAAGCTCGTAGAGATTGGTCTTATCCCAACTTTGGATGTTGCATGGTCACAGTACTCTGACTACATCATGAACGGCTACATGACACAGCTTTCACGTATCGAGCTCGGCAAGGATGTTGAGGAGTCTCACATGCGTAACCGTAAGCTTATCGCTGAGTGGTGCTACGAGAAGGGCAAGGATGAGAACGTAATCGAGCTTGTTAAGGAGAACGGTAAGACTTATATCGTTGTTAACGACTTCGTACGCCTCCGTGAGCTCTTCGGTGAGCTTCTTTGCGAGGTTCAGCGCATCAAGTCTGAGGGTGACTACGAGGCAGGTAAGGCTCTTGTAGAGAACTACGCTGTTAAGATTGAGCCTAGCCTCCACGCAGAGGTTATCGAGCGTAACAAGGCACTCAATATCGAGCCTTATGGTGGCTTTGTTAACCCATCATACGAGCTTGTATATGGTAAGGATGGTGAGATTGTAGACGTTAAGGTTTGCTACGACAGCAACTATGTTGAGCAGCACCTCGACTACTCGAAGAACTACTCGTTCCTCCCCACCTTCAACTAATTTGTTGTGATAGTGGCGCACCTGCGCCGCTTCAATCAAAGCCCCGAATGGGACGTACGTCAAGTACTACCCATCCGGGGCTTTTTCATGTCAGCGACACATCTGCACCACTCTAACAACAAATTTATTCTATTCTAATCTAATTTGTTCTATTCCATTATTATATCCTATGCCTCGTTGTCCAAAAACTTCTCGTCGAAGTTTACCAGATAGACGCGCTCCGTGGCACGCGTGATGGCAGTATACAACCACCTCATCATATCCCTCGACATCTCCTCGTCACCGAACAGACATCTGTCCACAAAGACCGCCTTCCACTGTCCGCCTTGCGCCTTATGGCAGGTTACGGCGTAGGCAAACTTTACCTGCATGGCGTTGAAGTGCTGGTTCTCGCGGATAGCACGATAGCGCTTCGTGCGCGACTTAATATCCTCATAGTCCTTCTCCACCTCGTAGAAAAGTTTGCGACTCTCCTCGGGGGTAAGCGATGGTGACTCCGAAGCCAGAGTGTCGAGCATAACTTTTGCCTCCATGGTGTAGTCATCGTAGTCGGGAAACTCCACGACGGCATCTATAAACCTGAACCCGTAGAACTCCTCGAAACGGCGTATGCGCTTTAGGCGTACCACATCGCCATTTGCCACGAACGACATTGGCGAGTGCTCATCGTGCTCGGCGTAGAAGTAGTTGTTCTTGACAATCATCAGCATGTCGCCACTCTCAATCTCCTCCTCTGCCGAAAGGTTGTAGCGGCGTATGCCCTCGTTATATTTGTTGGCGCGCTTGTTCGAGCGTGTGATAACGATAGTCTCGTCGCGACCATATTTCGAGTAACACTCCTCAAGGGCTTCGAGCAACTCGTTGCCCTGCACGCTGCGGAAGTCGGGGTAGGACATGTCGAAGCGGGGTATCTCATACAGACGATTTTCGAGCATGCAGCGCAGCATCGTGGCATTAAAGAGTATGCCCGAGTCCTGCGTCTGTCGCACAACCTCGTCCATGGAGTTGTAGTCTACATCGCCGTAGGGTAGAAGCTCCGCGGGGTCGAGGGCGGGGCTGTAGTCGATGCCTACGGGTGGAAGCTGTGCATCATCGCCCACCAACATCAAGCGGCACTCCTTGCCACTGCGCACATACTTAATAAGGTCCTCAAGCAGATTGCCCGAGCCGAATGTAGCATCTTCAGACGATGTGGTAGAGAGCATCGAGGCCTCATCGACTATATACACGACATTTTTGTCCTTGTTGAAGTCGAGCGAGAACTTCGACTCGTAATCGGCCATCGTGCGCTCGCGATATATCTTCTTGTGTATGGTGTAGGCCTCTTTCTTGGCGTAGTGTGATAGTACCTTTGCGGCACGTCCTGTTGGTGCAAGTAGTATTGTCTTGATACCCAAATCGTTGAGCGCTGCAACAAAGGCTGCGATGATGGTAGTTTTGCCCGTTCCGGCATATCCGTTTAGCAGAAAAATGCGCTCATAATCAGCCTCAGTTACCCAGTCGGATAACTTTTCTATTATTTTTTTTTGGTTAAAAGTTGCTTCAACCGATAATTTTGCGTAAATTTGATGCGAAATATGTGTGCTAAGCATAGCTCCCTATTTTGAACGTAAACTAAAGACGATACAAACTTAATAAAAAATAATAACAAAATGAAAAATTCAAGATCTATCTTGGTTACCATCTTAACTATTGTGTTGCTCGCAGTAGTAGGTGTTCTTCTTTTTTGGAACGTTAATATCGTTTCAACCCCAATTCAGTTCGAGAATCAGTTCGAGGAGCGTACTGCAGCCGTTGTAGAGAAGGGGCAGTATGTAGTAAAGCTTGAGCAGGCTTTTCGCGACAACAACCCTAAGAAGGAGTTTACTGCAAACTGGGATGAACTTACAGATTTCGCGTTGAACGGTATCATGGAGTATCGTAGCCAGATCTACGATGAGAACAACTTGGAGAACGCTGCTATCATCGAGGAGCTCCGCAAGCAGGATCCCAACTGGAAGAACGAGCGCGTTGTTCGCGTAGCTGTTCGCGATACTGTATTTGATGATGCATTTGGTAAGTGCCGTCTTACAGAGGAGCAGATGACTAACTTGCGTTATATCCCATTCACAAACAACGAGGTTGAGTTCCAGCTCGACACTGCAACTTATGTTTCAGGTGCATACCGCACACACTTGTTGTGCTGCCACGCTCCATATGTTAAGTTCATCGATCACAAGACTTACAATAAAGATTTCTGGAACCTTCTCGATGAGAAGTTCGTTTACTTCATCAACCACCAGGATGCAAGCGAGGATATGAAGAAGATGAAGGCTGAGGGTATCAAGTCTGTATTCAGCAAGAAGGGGAAGGAGAAGTTTATGATTGGTTCTGCACGCCCCATCCCAATGGATGAGCAGTTCTTCGGTGTTACTTTCGGTAGCCTTGAGGAGCCTACAAACGAGGCTCTCCAGCCACTCAGAGGCGGTAGCACTAAGTAGTCATGGTGCAAACATCACTAAATAATGTGTCCATCCGCCTTATGTCGGGTGGACACTCTTTTTCAGTATTAGAACTCAATGAGGAGGTGCGCGCAGCCTCACATTCTGTAGAGGTTGTGGTACTGACCCCAAAAACAACTCTTGTGCCCGCGGAGCTCTTCGATAAGGCGCATGCGGCGGATTATCTCATAGAGATGGGCCTTTCTCCTGCGGCTGATGAGTGCGCAGTATATAGCGCTGCAGTGAATGGCGCTATTGCCGTGATGGCTATTAACACGCAATGCTACAAGGAGCTAAACGAGACAATAGCCGCAGGTGTAACATTTACCTCGCCACTTTTAGATAATTCGAATATTGAGAAGGGTAGCGCTATTCACCTTGAAGGAGAAGTTCTATATGTGAGCCTCTATGATGGAGGTTTGCGCTTTGCCGAGGCATTCGAGTGTAAGACAGATGCCGATGTGTTGTATTATGTTGCCAAGGTAGACGAGGTGTATGGCATATATAATATGTACGCGCGCGCGAAGGGCGATGTTAAGCGTCTGCAGAAACTATTGAAACCAATATTTAAGAATCTGGTATGCGAATAATAAGTGGAAAATATCGTGGTCGCACCATCGTGCCACCGCGCAACCTGCGAGCACGACCAACTACCGACTTTGCCAAGGAGAACCTCTTTAATGTCCTTGGTAACCTTGTCGATTTCGAGGAGCTTGATGTGCTTGACCTGTTCTCGGGTACAGGCTCTATAAGCTATGAGTTTGCATCGCGCGATGCGCGTAGTGTCACATCTGTAGAGGTGAATAGCGTTCACCACAACTTTATTCGCCAGACGGCGCGTGACCTCCAGTTCGAGAACTTCTTTGCGGTGAAGGCAAACGTGTTCCTCTACTTGAAGAGTTGTACCAAAAAGTTTGACCTTATCTTCTCGGATGCGCCCTACGATTTGGAGGGTAGTGAGGAGGTTATTCGCCTTGTCTTTGAGCGCGAGTTGCTTGCCGAGGATGGCATTCTGATATTTGAACACTCAAAGGATCAGGATGTTAGCAACTTCCCAAATTATTGGCAGACACGCAGCTATGGTAGTGTTCAGTTCTCATTCTTCAGAAAATAGTAATTTTTTTCAAAAAAAGTATTGAAAAATTTTGCGGGTTTGAGAAAAAATGCTACCTTTGCATCGCAATCGAGAAATAACGATTGTATGGCTCTAAAAATGGTGTGGTAGTTCAGCTGGTTAGAATACCTGCCTGTCACGCAGGGGGTCGCGGGTTCGAGTCCCGTCCATACCGCCAAAAGGAGCAATCCTCAAAACATTTTGTAGCAATCTTAGTTCGGTTGCAAGAGCCAAAACTGGTGTGGTAGTTCAGCTGGTTAGAATACCTGCCTGTCACGCAGGGGGTCGCGGGTTCGAGTCCCGTCCATACCGCTAAAAGGATGATCTTAATTAGGTCATCCTTTTTTTTATTGTGTGATGACGATGCTACTATCGTAGCATACGAGCATACAATATGATGTTGTAGTGAGCAAGCTCCCACGCATCACATAGTATGCTCATTCGCTTTGCGAATCGTCATCATATAAATATACCATTGCGCTATCTTGGCACTACTCACTGAATACGGGTTGAGCCGATATGATAGTGTCTAGTGCTCGGGCTAATGCCCTGCGCTATATGGTATCGGCTCCACGACTTCGTCGTTCGAGTCCCGTCCATACCCCTAGAAGGATGATCTTAATTAGGTCATCCTTTTTTGTTTTCTTGTGATAGTGGCGCGTTAGCGGCACATCCCTAAAAGTAGACCACCCAGGGCTGTACTATTCTGTACTATCCCTCGGTGGTATCTTTTGTGATATGTCACTCCCGCACCACTCTGACAAGAAAACATGTGTATCAATATGGGTTACTCCTTGACTATGTGGGGGATATGGTAGAATTTGAGTTCGCGGTTGTAGGTGCGCTCATTGCCACCTACATGTCTGTTGAGCAGTTGGTGAAATGCGGCGGAGTGGTCGTGATGGCGTGTGTGGCAGAGCTCATGGAGCATGATAAATTCGCGAAGATGTTCGGGAAGAAGCATCACGAATAGCGAGATGCTAATTCCATTGCGACCGCTGCACGAGCCCCAACGAGTATGTGCAGATGAGATGCGAAGTGAGGTGTAGCTAAACCCATGCTCTTGGGCGAGGCGCGATAGTGTGGAGGGAATGTATGCGCGGGCCTCGCGACGCAGACGCTCCACCTCCGAGGGTGTGATGGTGGGGTATTGTGCAAGGCGCTGACTGATGCGTTGGCGAGTGCGCTCTATCCACTCCATTTTGCTCTCGGCAAAGGCGATGGCCTTGGCACGGCTGCTAAATAGTGGGTATGTGAGGCGCAATGTGCCATCTCGGCGCACAACAAGACGAATAGAGCGTGCACGCAGTGAGCGCACACACTCTATCATTCCAAGTATCCTATGTTCTACGATGGCCATTAGCCGATGCGCTGGCGCACAACCTCGAAGAGCATGATGGCGGCAGCGGCAGCCACATTGAGTGACTCGGTATGACCGATAAGAGGAATAGCCAACTGCTCGTCGCAGAGCTTCAAAACCTCCTTCGAGATACCCTTATCCTCGGCTCCCATAACGATTACCGTAGGCTTTGTGAAGTCTGCATCGTAGAGGAGCTTCTTACTCTTCTCCGTAGCTGCAACAATCTGGAAGCCCTCCACCTGCAACGTCTTGAGCGTGTTGCGGATAGAGCCTACACGGCATACGGGGATGTTGTTCAAGGCACCAGCCGAAGAGCGAATAGCGTCACCATTTACGGGAGCGGAGTTCTTCAAAGGTGTGATAAGACCATGAGCACCTGCGCACTCTGCAGAGCGGGCGATACCGCCGAAGTTACGCACGTCGGTTACACCATCGAACACAACGATAAGTGGTGTCTCATCCTCGGGTACGCGCTCGAGGATGTCGTTGAGCTCCACATACTCAATAGCGGCAATCTGTGCCACGACACCCTGGTGGTTACCGCGTGTGAGGCGGTTGAGCTTCTCGATTGGTACCTCCTGCCAGTGGATGTGGTGGCGTGCCATGAGGTCCTTGAGGTCATTCATAAGCTGACCCTCGGCGCCCTTCTTAATATATACGCGCTCAATCTGCTTGCGTGCCTCTACAGCCTCGGCAACAGGGCGTATTCCAAAAATAATATTTTCCATACTCTATCTTGTTTGTAGACAGTAGTTTATACTTAATTCTGTTCCGTTATTTCCAACTCATACGAAGCCTTCTCCCACTCGTGCATTAGCTGGTCGTAGCGCTGCTTGAGGGCGTCATACTTGGCATAGTCGTCGGCATTGTACTCGGTTGACTCTGCAAAACGCTTGTCGTATGCAGCAATCTCTGCCTCCACCTTTGCCAACTCCTCCTCCACGCTTTCAACAGCCTTGCGTAACTTGCGGAGGAGCTTCTCCTGCTCCTTCTTCTGTTCGTATGAGAGCTTGCCGCTGTTGCTGTCTGCTGTGCTCTTCTCTGTGGCAACGGGCTTGTCTTTGCGCTCAATCTCCTGTAACGACTCCACCTTGCGCTTCTCCAGGAAGTACCATATATCGCCGAGATACTCCCTCACACCACCATCGCGGAACTCGTAGATGCGGTCTACAAGACCATCGAGGAACTCTCGGTCGTGCGATACTACGACAACCGTGCCGTCATACTTCTGCAACGCATCCTTCAATATGTCCTTCGAGCGCATGTCCATATGGTTGGTAGGCTCATCGAGAATGAGGAGGTTGTAGGGCTCAAGCATGAGGCGTGCCATGGCGAGGCGTGAACGCTCACCACCAGACAACACCTTGACCTTCTTTTCGATGTCCTCGCCACGGAAGAGGAAGGCACCGAGGATGTCGCGTAGGCGTGTGCGTATGTCGCCCACAGCCACGCGGTCGAGGGTATCGAATACCGTGAACTCGCCGTCCATGAGGTCGTCCTGGTTCTGGGCGTAGTATCCTATGTTGACATTCGCACCGAGCTTGATGCTTCCCTCCGTAGGCTCCAACTCGCCAATGAGCATGCGGGCAAAGGTGGTCTTACCCTCGCCATTACGACCTACAAGGGCTATCTTTTGTCCGCGCTCGATGGTAAACTCCGCGCCCGAGAAAATGCGCTTCTCGCCAAAGGCCTTGCCCACCTCCTTCACCTCGGCAACAATCTGACCTGTGCGGGGTGCGGGCGGGAACTTGATATTCAGGCGTGACAAGTCCTCCTCGTCGACCTCTATGCGGTCGAGCTTCTCGAGTTGCTTGATGCGTGACTGCACCTGATTACTCTTGGTGGGCTTGTAGCGGAACTTCTCGATAAACTCCTCGGTCTTCTCGATTAGACGCTGCTGGTTCTCGTACGCTGCCATCTGCTGTGCACGACGCTCCTGACGCAAAACGACATACTTTGAGTAGGGTACCTTGTAGTCGTAGGCCTTGCCCAGCGATATCTCCACGGTGCGTGTGGTGACATTGTCCAGGAAGGCGCGGTCGTGTGAGATTAAGAGCACTGCACCGTTATAGTTTTTGAGGTACTCCTCGAGCCACTGAATACTCTCGATGTCGAGGTGGTTGGTAGGCTCATCCAATAGGAATATTGAGGGGCGGCGTAGCAGGAGTTTTGCCAACTCGATACGCATGCGCCAACCTCCCGAGAACTCGCGTGTGGGGCGCTCAAAGTCTGTGCGCTTGAAGCCCAAGCCGAGAAGTGTGCGCTCAATGTCTGCCTCGCGAGTGTCGCCACCAAGGATGTGGTAGCGGTCGTTAGCCTCGTTAAGGCGGTGTATGAGGTCGGCATACTCCTCGCTCTCGTAGTCGGTGCGCGAAGCAATCTCCGCTGTTAGGCGCTCGATGTTTGCCTCGATGCGCAATACTTCCTCGAAGGCCTTGGCCGTCTCTGCCACAAGCGATGTGGTATCTGCTACGCGCATCTGCTGTGGGAGGTAGCCGATGGTGCACTCGCCGTTTATGGTCACAGCACCCTCGGTGGGCTGCTGCTCGCCAGTGATGACGCGCAGTAGGGTAGTCTTACCTGCGCCGTTCTTACCCACAAGACCAATGCGGTCCTTGGGGTTAATCATAAACGATATGCCGTCGAAGAGAGTCCAACCGCCGTAGCTTATGGTGAGGTTATCGAGCGAAATCATCCTTTGTTAGGCCTATTTTATGAGTTGATCATATCTACGATTGCCTGCTCGGGGTCGGGAGCGCCGAATACTGAGCTACCTGCAACCAATGCCTCAGCACCCGCGTCGAACAAGAGGCGTGAGTTTGATGCCGAGATACCGCCATCCACCTCGATGATAAGCTCGTTCAATCCCAACTCCTGCTTCTTGCGGTTGAGATACTCGCACTTTGCGATAGACGAAGGCATGAACTTCTGACCGCCGAAGCCAGGCTCTACGCTCATAACGAGGATGAGGTCGAGCTGTGTGAGCCACTTGTCCAATACCTCGGGCTCGGTGCCGGGCTTGATAGAGATGCCCACCTTGGCACCCGCCTTGCGGATAAGGTCGATGCACTCCTGGATGTTCTCGGTAGCCTCGTAGTGGAAGGTCACGTAGTCAGCACCTGCCTCCACAAAGCGTGTTACATACTTCTCGGGTGCTGTGATCATGAGGTGCACATCGAGCACCTTTGTTGTGCCCTTGCGCAAAGGCTTCATAAGGGGGAATCCGAATGAGATGTTTGGTACGAATACGCCATCCATAACGTCTACGTGTACCCACTCTGCCTGTGAGCGCTGGAGCATCTCCATGTCACGATTGAGGTTGCCGAAGTCGGCTGAAAGCACCGAAGGAGCAATAATTCTTTTCATGTTTATGAGGTTTTAGTCTTTGAGTCTATATAATCGCACAAAGTTACGAAAAAACGCTGGAATAATCAACCGAAATCGGAATAATAGTGCATCCTGCACTGATAATAAACGCATTACGCTGAAAATCTCGGAAATACGGGAAATAGCAATTTAGCAAAGAAACGCAAGGTAATGAAATAGAACGGTTGCCTAATCGTTACCTGAAAACGAGTAAGATTTTTCTTTGTGTCGTCACGTTTCATAGTTCTGCATCATATTGCGTATCAATGTATAACTCGCTGACAACTAATTTTGTAACCAAAAAAGATTGGATTATGCGAAGTACATTTAAGGTGCTGTTCTACGTGAACGCAAGCAAGGAGAAAAACGGTATTGTTCCCATCATGGGACGAGTGACAATCAACGGCTCAGTAGCCCAATTCAGTTGTAAGCGTACCATTGCAAAAGAGCTTTGGGATGTAAAAGGCAACCGAGCCAAAGGTAAGAGCAAGGAAGCAAGAGAAATCAATCTTGCTTTGGATAATATCAAGGCTCAAATCATCAAGCACTATCAACGCCTGTCGGATAGAGAAGCCTATGTAACTGCCGAAATGGTACGCAATGCCTATCAAGGCATCGGAACAGAATATGAAACACTGCTCGGCGCATTTGATAAGGATAATGCCACATTCAAGAAACGTGTAGGTACAGACCGAGTGATGGCTACTTATATGTCAAGAGTACGGGCAAGAAATCACGTTGCTGCGTTCATCAAGGCGAACTACAAACGCAACGATATGTCGATGATAGAACTGACTCCAGACTTCATCAAGGAGTTTGCGGTATTCCTCGCAACTGACAGAGGTTTGCAGAATGGCAGCATATGGGCAAATTGTATGTGGCTCAAAGGCGTTGTTATGCGTGCCCACTACAATGGATTGATGCCGAGAAATCCGTTTGCACAATTCCACATAAGTCCCAATGTCAAGGAGAGGGAGTTTCTGACCGAAGATGAATTAAAAGCGGTGATGACACACGAATTTACGGATAGCAAGTTGGCATACATCCGAGATTTATTCGTGTTCGCAAGTTTCACAGCCTTGTCATTTGTGGATATTAAGGAGCTGACCACCGATGATATTGTAGAGGTAAACGGTGAGAAATGGATATTATCCAAGCGACACAAAACCAAAATACCGTTCCAAGTGAAGTTGTTGGATATTCCTTTGCAGATTATCAAGCGATACGAACCATTCCAAGAGAACAAACTCGTATTCCCCAATCTGAACTATTGGAGCATCTGTAAACCATTGAAAAAGATGATAAAAGAGTGCGGTATCGACAAGGACATTTCATTCCACTGCTCAAGACATGGATTTGCGACCCTCGCTCTTAGTAAAGGTATGCCAATCGAGAGTGTAAGCCGAGTTTTAGGACATACGAACATCGTTACAACACAGCTATATGCGAAGATTACCACCGAGAAAATCGACAAGGATTTGACGATGTTTGGCAACCAACTTAATCAATCATTAGGTAACACTATAATGGCATAAGGTATGGAACGGGCAATAATAACAATCAATGAATCGGGCTGTGTGAACATACCCGATGGCAATGTATGGATGTCGTTTGCGGAACTTGTGGTGCTGTTCGATGTGGCAGCACCCATACTAAAGGCTGCAATCCGAGCTATACACAAAAGCGGAGTGATAGCAGAACACACTCAACATTGCGAAGTAATACCATATACCTATTGGGCTACCCTCTACAATATGGATATGATTATAGCTCTTGCATTCCGCATCCATTCATACGGTGCAGAGAAGATACGCAGTGAGGTGTCAAAGAGGATATGCAGACGAAAAGAGAAAGTATGTTATCTCTTTTCGATTGCCAACTCTCCAATAGGTATGTCATAATATCGGTATATCGGTAAGCTGATAAGTCGGTAGGTCTGCATATCGGCTAATTAGTCTGTCAAGGCAAGCCCGAAGATAGGTTTTCGCCCTGTTTTCGGGCTTGCTTTGTTTATGTACCCCTCAAATTCCTATCTCCATAGTACGTTATTCACTATTCTGCTACGATTTGCGTAGCAACT
>JAZRJJ010000037.1:0-12929 GCA_045645705.1 Alistipes sp.
TCGTAGCGTCAATCACGAACCACTCCTTCTGAGCGTCCTCTGCCTTGATCGAGATAGTCTTGTAACTTCTTGAATCCACTTTGTTAAAAGTTTAGTTAATACTATAAATTATTGTAATCCAACACCCGAAAACCTAATTTCGGGCCTGCAAAGATACTAATTTTTCAATAGATGCAAACTTCGTCACACTCTTTTTTTTCAGTGAAAGTGTTATTGGTTTAATAATCTGCGAGTTAACATATTTTTCGCACGATAAAATTATTAGAGATTGGGGGTAGAAAAGATGCTTAAATGTTCAAAAAAGGTTATCCTCGCAACAGAGCATCCCTACCCTACTCATCTATCATCTAAACAGCACGCGCCCAATTTCTTGTCAGAAGGGGTTAGATGTGGCCTCGACATGAAAATAGCCAGGATGGGTAGTACTTGACTTACGTCCCATTCTGGCTATTGATTGAGAGGTCGCAGATGACCACTTATCACAAGAAATTACTTATCGAGGGCCTGTGAGATATTGATGATAAAGTCACCCATGCGCTCAATCTCCGACACTGTATCGAGGTAGTAGACGCTCGACTGGTAGTTCGAGCCATCGGTCTCCATCTTGTGAACCTCCTCCTCGCGGATGTTGTTGCGGAGGTCGTTAATCTCAATCTCGCAGTCGGTAGCCATGCGCAAGCCGAGGGGCTCGAACTGCTCTGCACGGAGGTTGTCAATCATGATGCCGTAGGCCTTATCCACCGCCACGAGCATAGTCTCAATCTTCGCCTTCTGCTCATCGGTAAACACCTTGCCATGGCTGTTACGGCGTGAGAGGATGCGGCTGATGCTCTCGCCCGAGTCACCCAAGCTCTCAAGCTCACCGATAATCTTATACATGCGCTTTGTCTCTGTGCGTGTCTCCTCCGAGATGCTGTCCTCGGGAAGGGCGTTAAGGAACTGCGCAATCTCGTACTCGATGCGGTCCGAAATCTCCTCATACTTCACAAGTCGCTGGCGTGTCTCCTCGAACTCCTTGTCGTTTGCAGCGTTGATAGCCTTGCGGATGAAGTCTACACCGCGGCGCGAAATCTCGGCAAAGTGTACAACCTCGTTGCGAGCCTGACCGATAGCAAGCTCGGCGGTTGAGAGGTGACCTGCGTCGATGAACTTAAGCTTCACGGTATCCTCCTCAGCACCCTTCTTCTCCTTAATCATCGCGGTCACTGCCTTAACAATCACGGGCACGAACCAGATAAGGATACATGTGTTAAAGACATTGAAGAGCGTGTGGAGCATTGATACGCCATAGAGCGATGCCATCTCCTCGTCAGGCGTCATAGCGACATCTGCCGAGTGTACGATATCCATGGGGTTAGGAAGGCCCATCCATGTGATGGTCATGCCCACGAACTTGAGGAATGGAGTGAAGAGCGCGAGTGCCCAGATAACACCAAATACATTGAACAGCGTGTGCGCCATAGCTGCGCGACGCGCGTTGGCATTACCCACCGCAGCAGCGATGTTAGCAGTAATCGTAGTACCGATATTCTCGCCAAGCACCATCGCAGCACCCATCTCGAAGGGTATCCAGCCCATGTTCACCATGATAAGCGTAAGCGCCATGGTCGCAGACGATGACTGCAACACAAGGGTCAACACCGTGCCGAGTACAAGGAAGATGAGCACCGAGCCGAAGCCATAACTTGTCCAGCCTTGGATAAACTGAAGCACCTCGGGAGTCTCACGCAAGTCGGGCACCGCACCCTTCATCAACGAAAGGCCAAGGAAGAGGAGCGAGAAGCCGATGATAAGCTCGCTGATATGGCGGCGCTTATCGCTCTTCGAGAGGCTGAACAAGAAGCCGAGAGCCATGAGAGGCACGGCAAAGAGTGAGATATCGGCCTTAAAGCCGAGAAGCGATACCATCCATGCGGTAACCGTAGTACCGATGTTGGCACCCATAATCACGCCCACAGCCTGTGAGAGTGTCAAGAGGCCTGCGTTAACGAAGCCCACGGTCATAACCGTAGTAGCCGAAGAGGACTGGATAACCGAGGTTATACCAAGACCCGTCATCACACCCTTAAAGGGGTTTGAGGTCATTGCCGTAAGGAAGCCGCGCATCTTGCTACCTGCCGCCTTCTGCAAACCACCGCTCATAAGGTTCATTCCGTAGAGGAACATACCCAAAGCGCCAAGAATTGTTAAAATACTCATCATATAGTATAAAAATTAGTTAATTCACATTTTCAACCACAAATTTAAGTTATATCAAATAATCATGCAATAGGCGCAACAAAATGTAACAAAACTTTAACATCATTGAAAAGGGTTTGTTACGAAACAAAAAGGTCGACCCCTCGTGGAGCCGACCTATTATATATATGGTATAACCACCCTACGACCTTCTATCACCAAAGATGCGCAACAAGAACAGGAAGAGGTTGATAAAATCGAGGTAGAGCGTAAGGGCACCCATAAGCGCAAGCTTCTGACCCACCTCGCCTGCCTCGCCATGCTGCAAATATATCTGCTTGAGTTTGTTGGTATCAAAGGCGGCAAGACCTACAAACACAATAACACCGACGTAGGTAATTACCCAATACAAGGTCTCCGAGCCGAGGAAGATGTTTACAAGTGTCGCGATGATAATACCCACGAGCAACATCATAAAGATGCTGCCGAACTTCGAGAGGTCCATGCGTGTGATGTAGCCAACAAGGCTTGTCACGAAGAACATACCCGCAGTAACGGCAAAGGTGATAGCGATGGACATTGGCTCATAGAGCAGGAATATCATCGACATCGTCACGCCGTTAAGCACCGAATAGAGGACAAAGAGCAGCGTTGCCTTGGCCATCGACATCGAGAAGAGGCGCGCCGAGAGCCACATTACAACGCCCAGCTCCGCGATGAGCGCCACCCACATGGGCGTCATGGTGAATGTGCCATCAGCCTTAAAAAAGAGCGCCTCAAACAGGCCAGACTGTGGGAGAAAGTAAGCCGTAAGCGCAGTTACTGCCAACGCTGCCGCCATCTGCATGTAGGTGCTCTTAAAGAGCGAAGAGACCACCGACTGGTCTATCACTCGGGTTGTTGAATAGTTTTCCATAGTATTTCGTTTTCTTGTTATTATAACGCCTCGGGCTTATAAAAAGTATCACTACCCGCAGGATAGTGATACATTTTCAAGCACTCAAATATCTCTGGTAGCCCCTCCGAGACTCGAACTCGGATCTAAGGTTTAGGAAACCTTCGTTCTATCCCTTGAACTAAAGAGCCAAACATTATGCAAATATACAAATAGTTTTGAAATATTCAAATAGAGCGCCCAAAATAATCATTCCAAGCTATGCGAAATATGGGTACAAAATAGGTCAATTTTACTTGCAGAATAGTTTTTTGCCGAAAAATTCACACAATGTAACTCTACAAGTATTTAATTATCAGCATACAATAAATAATATATTCTAAAAATTATATTTCATTGATAAGAAAATCGGTTGAATTTTGGGAAGGTGACAAAATTTTATTATATTTGTAGTCGCAAAACTGTAAAGAGTATAATTCCAAAACATAAAAATATGCTGGAACAGAATCTTATTAAGCTCTACGAGCAGAGCTTCCGCGAGAACCGCGAGATGTCGGCTTTGACCGACTACTTCAAGGGCGAGTCGTTCTCTTACTACGAAATTGCCAAGGAGGTCGCAAAGTTACACCTCATGTTTAAGGAGGCTGGTATCGAGAAGGGTGACAAGATTGCACTCATCGGTCGTAACAACACACGCTGGTGCATCAGCTATATCGCAACAATCACCTATGGCGCAGTTATCGTGCCTATTCTTCAGGACTTTAACCCCAACGATGTAATCAACATCATCAACCACTCGGAGAGTAAGTTGCTCTTCCTGGGTGACAACTTCTGGGATGATATCGAGGGTGACCAGATACCCGCTATCGACGCGGTATTCTCTCTCACCGACTACCACGTTATCTACGAGAAGAAGGGCGACAAGCTCACAAACTACATGAAGAACATCTTGCAGAACTATCGCGAGGCATATCCCCGTGGCTTCAGCATAGATGATATCAAGTATGCCGACATCCCCAACGATGAGGTCTGCTTGCTCAACTACACATCGGGTACAACAGGTTCGTCAAAGGGCGTTATGCTTACCGTAAACAACCTTACTGGTAATGTCATCTTCGCCAAGAACATGGTTAACCCCGACACCAACGACCACTACTTCCGTAAGGGCTCACGCACATTGTCATTCTTGCCCTTGGCACACGCCTATGGTTGTACTTTCGACTTCCTCTCACCTCTGGCTTGCGGTGGTCACATCACCCTCTTGGGCCGTATCCCATCGCCCAAGATTCTTGTCGAGGCTATGAAGACAACACGCCCAACCGTGGTTTGCTCTGTGCCCCTCATCCTTGAGAAGGTGTACCGCAAGAGCATCCTCCCAATGTTGGAGCAGGGTCCTATGAGCATCGCTATGCGTATTCCATTGCTTAATACAGCAATCTACTCTACCATTAAGTCGCGCCTTATGGAGCAGTTTGGTGGTTGCATCGAGATTTTCATCGTGGGTGGCGCAGCGCTCAACCAGGAGACCGAGGACTTCTTGCGCAAGATTAAGTTCCCAATTACTGTTGGTTATGGTATGACCGAGTGCGCACCTCTTATCAGTTTCGAGTTGCCTCAGCTCTTTAAGCCAGGCTCATGTGGCCGCGTGCTTGATGGTCTTTTGGAGGCACGCATCGAGTCGCGCGATCCCCAGAATATCCCTGGCGAGCTCCTCGTTCGTGGTGAGCACGTCATGAAGGGCTACTACAAGAATGACAGCGCAACGAAGGCTGTATTGGAGGAGGATGGCTGGATGCACACAGGTGATATGTGTACTATGGACAGCGACAGAACAATCTATATCCGCGGTCGTTGCAAGACTATGATTCTCTCTGGCTCTGGTCAGAACATCTATCCCGAGGAGATTGAGGAGCGCCTCAACAACCTCTATATGGTTGCCGAGTCGTTGGTTATCGAGAACAATGGCCGCCTTACAGCGTTGGTAGTTCCCGACTATGAGTTGGCAAATGCCGAGGGCGTAGCGTTGGACAACTTGCAGGAGATTATGGACGAGAACCTCAAGCAGCTCAACACCATGGTTGCTTCATACGAGAAGGTTGCGAACATCGTCATCCACCGCGAGGAGTTCGTTAAGACTCCAAAGCGCAGCATCAAGCGTTATCTCTATAGCGCCGAGCGCCTTAACCTCAACTAATTTGAATTGATAGGATATGACAACACCCACCGCAATGGTGGGTGTTGTTGTTTTAGGTGTAAATAATTTAATATGAGCGCTCATAATTCCACGACACTAATTTGTTGTCAGAAGTCGTAAGATGTGGTGCTGACATGAAAAAGCCCCGGATGGATAGTACTTATCGTACATTCCATTCGGGGCTTTGATTGAAGTGCCGCAGATTGCGACTTATCACAACAAATTACTTTTGGCGGAAGTAAATTTGGATAGGTACTCCCGAGAAGTCCCACTGCTCACGGAGCTTGTTCTCAAGGAAACGACGGTACGACTCCTTGATGTACTGTGGGAGGTTCACGAAGAACGCGAACTGTGGCGTAGGCGTTGGGAGCTGCGTCACATACTTGATTTTGATGTACTTACCCTTTGTTGCTGCAGGAGGATAGTTCTCGATGAGTGGCAAGAAGAAGTCGTTGAGCTCCGATGTAGAGATACGACGCTTGCGTGACTCATATACGCGAATTGCTGCCTGAAGCACATCGAGGATACGCTGCTTGTTGATCACGGATGTGAAGATGATTGGAATGTCGCTAAATGGTGCGAGCTTCTTCCCCAAAAACTCACGCCACACCTTCATGGTGTTGCTATCCTTCTCCACGAGGTCCCACTTATTAACCACCACGACGCAGCCCTTACGGTTACGCACGATGAGGTTGTGGATGTTCAAGTCCTGTGTCTCGATACCCTGCTCCGCGTCGAGCATAAGCACGCAGACATCCGAGTTCTCGATAGCGCGGATTGAGCGCATCACAGAGTAGAACTCGAGGTCCTCGGTCACCTTACCCTTCTTACGCATACCAGCGGTATCGACAAGGTAGAAGTCCATGCCGTACATATTGTAGCGAGTGTGGATAGAGTCGCGTGTTGTACCTGCAACGTTGGTAACGATGTTACGCTCGGTGCCAAGCAATGCGTTTGTCATAGACGACTTACCTACATTGGGGCGACCCACGATGGTGATGCGTGGAAGCGATGCGTCGTACTCGGCATGAGTATCCTCTGGCAAGTTGGCGAGGATGGCATCCATCATGTCGCCAGTACCGCTACCCGACATTGAGCTGATGCAGAATGGCTCGCCGAGACCCAATGAGTGGAACTCGTGAGAGTAGTAGATGAGGTCGTAGGTGTCGACCTTGTTACATACGAGCATAACCTTCTTACCCGAGCGGCGAAGGATGTCTGCCATCATCATATCGAGGTCGGTAATACCTGTGCGCACCTCTACGAGGAAGAGGATGAGGTCTGCCTCCTCGATTGCGAGCATCACCTGACGGCGAATCTCGTCCTCGAAGATATCCTCCGAGTTTACGGTGTAACCACCAGTGTCGATTACCGAGAACTCCTTACCGTTCCAGTCGGTCTTACCATAGTGACGGTCACGTGTTGTACCGGCTGTCTCATCGACGATAGCCTGACGCTGACCTACCAAGCGGTTGAAAAGTGTAGACTTACCCACATTTGGGCGACCTACGATTGCAACAAGACTCATAGCTTTATATCGTTTATTATTTCTCTTATCTACATATTACGCCACAAAGATAAGTCAATTCCTCGGATTTTGGAAACATTATAAAATATTTACTCAATATTTTGGTTATTTTATCAAAAGTAAGTAACTTTGAAGGATAATATTTGGTATGAAGAAGAAATTTAGAGATATTGTAGTGGCTCTTGCTGCAGCATTTGCTATTATGGCGTGTGGCACAGAGGCCATGGCGCAGAGCGCGGAGTATGATTTCTACTCATATGATGACACCCCAAGAGTGCGCATGGAGTGGGGCGTGGGCGTGGGTGCTACACACACGGGAGTGAAGAGCATCTCTACCGACATCGTCAGCCTGAAACCGCATATGGGATTGGCGGGTCACTTCGACATGGCGGTGCGCATAGGTCGCAACTTTGCCATCGAGACCGAGATACACTACGAGGGCGGCTCAATAGATGTGGCGACACCCAAGGTTGACCATAAGGTCAGAACACGCACCATGGATATCCCCGTGCTGCTGTCGTTGCGCATGATAAACAACCGCCTAAGGTTGAGTGCGGGTCCGCTCTTTACGGTGATGAGCCGCGCGGAGTACACCCACGAGGGCGAGATTATGTTTTTTGGCCCCGTCAGTCCCACGTGGAATGTAGCCGCAGGTGTGGGCATTGGCATAACACGCCACCTTGTCATCGAAGCGCGATATGTGCTTCCACTAAAGGAGAGCGTCAACCAGTTTGATGGCATAGAGTTCAATACCCGTTCTCACAGAATCACAGCGGGATTGTCATTGCTATTTTAGGAAGAGATTGAATAACGAAATATGAGTGAAGAGATAGTCAAAGAGATATTGGTCGAGGGTGTCGATGCCCGCGAGTTGTATGGCGCACAGGATGCCTACCTTGAGCAGATGCGCGAGCTATGCCCCAAGCTTAAGATTGTAGCCCGCGGCGACAAGATTAAGGCCCTCGGTGCACGTAGCGACGTGGCAGCCTTCGAGCGTAGGATGAATGCACTTGTGGAGTACTACATCAAGTATGGTCACATATCATCGGAGGTGGTGTCGCAGGCCTTCTCATCGAGCCTCGAGGAGCTCTCGGCAGAGCCACCCGCAGTGGACAAGGATGCTATTGTCTATGGTAACAATGGCAATATTATCCGTGCCCGCACCGTTAACCAGCAGAAGCTCGTGAAACTCGCCGAGCGTAACGACCTGCTCTTTGCCGTGGGTCCCGCAGGCTCGGGTAAGACATACACGGCTATTGCGTTGGCTGTACGCGCATTGAAGGAGAAGGAGGTGCGTCGCATCATCCTCACACGCCCCGCGGTGGAGGCGGGCGAGAAGCTCGGATTTCTACCTGGCGACATGAAGGAGAAACTCGACCCATATTTGCAGCCGCTCTACGATGCGCTCAACGACATGATACCCCCTGCGAAGTTGCAGAAGTATATTGAGGAGGGCACGGTGCAGATTGCGCCTTTGGCATATATGCGTGGTCGCACGCTGGATAACGCCTTTGTGATTTTGGATGAGGCGCAGAACACGACACTTTCGCAGATTAAGATGTTCCTCACGCGTATGGGTCGCAATGCCAAGTTCATCGTTACGGGCGACGTCACACAGATTGACCTACCCCGCCGCTCGGATAGTGGACTCACGCGAGCGATGGATACGCTCAAGAACATCGACGGCATAGGCATCGTGGAGTTCGACAAGCGCGACATCGTGCGCCACAGGTTGGTGAAGTACATTGTCGATGCCTTTGACAAGCGCGAGGAGCTTGAGAATAGCCTCAAGCACTCGAACAAAGAGTAACAAAATATTAACAACTAATAAATTAAATGATTATGGACAAGAATTTGAAAGGTTTGAAGCCAGCATTGGTGTGGAAGCACTTTGCTGCTATTTGTGAGATTCCCCACCCCTCACACGAGGAGGATGCCATCCGCGCATACATCGTGAAGTGGGCAGAGGAGCTCGGCCTCGAGCACAAGGTTGACGAGGCACAGAATGTCTATGTTTACAAGCCCGCAACTCCTGGCATGGAGGACCGCAAGGGTATCATCCTTCAGGCACACACCGACATGGTGCCACAGAAGAACAACGACAAGGAGTTCAACTTCTCGACTGACCCCATCGAGGCATATATCGATGGCGAGTGGGTAACAGCCAACGGCACAACGCTTGGCGCTGACAACGGTATCGGCTTGGCTGCTGCGATGGCTGCGATGGAGGATGCTGACCTCGTACACGGTCCATTGGAGTGCCTCTTCACTGCTACCGAGGAGACAGGCATGGATGGTGCATTCGGCCTTAAGAGCGGCTTGCTCAAGGGCGACATCTTGCTCAACCTCGACTCTGAGACTGAGGGTGAGTTATATGTAGGTTGCGCTGGTGGTATGGATGTAAACGTCACTTTGAAGTATCGTGAGCAGCCTCTCGAGGGTAAGTTCGCAGCATACAAGGTTACTGTTAAGGGTCTTAAGGGTGGTCACTCTGGTATCCAGATTGGCACACAGCGCGCTAATGCTAACAAGGTGTTGTTCCGTTTGTTGCGTCAGGAGACCGAGTCTTACGGCTTGGAGCTCGCTTCAGTAGAGGGTGGCAACATGCGTAACGCTATCCCACGCGAGGCATGGGCAGTGGTTGTAGTACGCGAGGCTGAGAAGGCTATCTTCGAGGCTAATGTTAAGACATACGAGAAGGTTATCATCAAGGAGTTCGAGGGCATTGAGGACTCAATCGAGATCTTCGCAGAGGAGGTTGAGTGTCCCAAGATGATTATCCCACACCTCGAGTCACACTCATTGATTCGTGCGGTATGCGGTTGCCCCAACGGCGTTCAGCGCATGTCTATCGCTATGGGGAACCTCGTTCAGACATCTTCAAACTTGGCTATCGTTGTATCTAACGGCTCGGCTATCGAGGTTAAGTGCTTGTTGCGCTCATCAGTAGACACTGAGAAGGGCGAGTTGGCTGGCGCTATTTCGTCAGTATTCGAGTTGGCAGGTGCAGATGTTGAGCTCTCTGGCTCATACAGCGGTTGGAATCCCAACATGAAGTCGCCCATCTTGCACACTATGCTCGAGTCATACGAGAAGCTCTACGGCGTTAAGCCATCGGTTACTGCTATCCACGCAGGCTTGGAGTGCGGCATCATCGGTGCGAAGTATCCCGGCATGGATATGATTTCGTTCGGTCCTACCATCTGCTATCCTCACTCACCAGATGAGAAGGTTAACATCGCTTCAGTGGAGAAGTTCTACGACTTCTTGCTCAACACAATTAAGAACGCTCCCAAGAAGTAATTAAACTTTGGCAGGTATGAAAGAGCATACCTTGAATAACGGTGCCGACAAGGGCGCCAAGTGGTTCGTAGTCGTCAACCCCATTTCCGGTTCGGGAAAGGGGCTTGACGACTTCCCTCTTATATCGAAGTTGCTGCGCGACAATGGCATATCATGCGAAGCGGTATTTACCGAGCATAAGCACCACGCTACGGAGCTTACCGTCTCGGCCATCACATCGGGCTACCGCCATATCATGGTTGCGGGTGGCGACGGCACGCTGCACGAGGTCATAAACGGACTATTCATCCAGAAATGCGTCGACACATCCGAAGTGACCATCGCCGTTATCCCCGTGGGTACGGGTAACGACTGGATAAGGATGTATGGCCTTCCCACGCGCTACTCTGCCGTGATACGCGCCATCAAGGAGGGTTACACCTTCCTGCAGGATGTCGCAGCGGTGGAGTATGAGGAGTCGCGCTACCGTCAGACACGCTACATGGCAAATGTCGCGGGCGTGGGCTTCGATGCCGCAGTCATCAAGCGCGGACAAATGATGAACGGCAACGACAAGAAACGAAAGGGCGCGGGCTTCTATATCCGTGCGCTTATCAACGCCTTCTTTAGGTACAAGCCCACGGGCGTGAAGATATGGGTCGATGACAGGCTCATGTATAACAATCTGCTCTTTAGCTCGGCCATTGGCGTGGGTAAGTATAACGGTGGCGGCATCCAGCAGTTGCCCGAGTCTGTTGCCGACGATGGCCTCCTGGATGTTACGCTCATCAAGCCCGTTCACTGGTGGCATGTAGTATTCCGCTTGCGCCGCTTCTTCAATGGCGAAATCTACTCTATCGGCCATGTGCAGCACCTTCAGGGTAGCAAGATACGCATAGAGTCGTCGCCCGAGATAGACCTTGAGATTGATGGCGAGCTGCATGGTGGCACCCCCGTTGAGCTTCGCGTTTTGCACCGCGCGGTGAAGGTTATTGTCAACAAGTCGTTTATCGACAAACTCAAGGCGTAGCCACTCCTCGAAATGAATAGATTAGAACATGGAACCAGTCCCAAGGCTGGTTCTTTTTTTTCGTTATTTGCAACACGACACCCACAGCTGAACCATAGACAGTGATAGTAGTAGACAAATAACTCCACATTAGAGTAAAAAAATGCGATGGGCGGCATATATTATGTTGTGATTTTTTTGGTGTTTTTGTTATTTTTTTTATAACTTTGTTGATTGGAAAAGATAATAATAAACTAAACTATAACCAAAATGAATAAGGATTTACAGATTTTTGACTTGATTGCCGAGGAGCGTTCACGTCAGACAAAGGGCATCGAGCTTATCGCATCGGAGAACTTCGTTAGCGACCAGGTGATGGCAGCCATGGGCTCAGTGTGCACAAATAAGTACGCTGAGGGTTACCCCGCAGCTCGCTACTATGGCGGTTGTGAGGTAGTTGATAAGATTGAGAACCTCGCTATCGAGCGCATCTGCAAGCTCTACGGCGCAGAGTATGCTAACGTGCAGCCTCACTCTGGCGCACAGGCTAACATGGCGGTATTCTTCGCTTGCCTCAAGCCAGGTGACACATTCATGGGTCTCGACCTCTCACACGGCGGTCACCTCTCACACGGTTCACCAGTTAACATGTCGGGTATGTACTTCAACGCCGTAGGCTACAAGCTCAAGGAGGAGACTGGTAACATCGACTACGATGAGATGGAGACTTTGGCACTCGAGCACAAGCCCAAGCTCATCATCGGTGGTGCCTCAGCATTCTCACGCGAGTGGGACTACAAGCGTATGCGCGAAATCGCAGATAAGGTTGGCGCATTGTTGCTCGTCGACATGGCTCACACTGCAGGTCTTATCGCAGCAGGCTTGTTGGATAACCCCGTTAAGTATGCTCACATCGTGACATCTACAACACACAAGACTCTTCGTGGTCCTCGCGGCGGTATCATCCTCATGGGCAAGGACTTCGACAACCCATGGGGCTACACAACTCCTAAGGGCGTAGTTAAGAAGATGTCGCAGATTTTGAACTCTGCAGTATTCCCCGGCATCCAGGGCGGTCCATTGGAGCACGTCATCGCAGCTAAGGCTGTGGCATTTGGCGAGGCGCTTACCCCAGAGTATAAGGAGTATCAGCAGCAGGTAGTTAAGAACTCAAAGGCCTTGGCTGAGGCTCTCACAAAGCGCGGCTACAAGATTGTATCTGGCGGTACCGACAACCACCTCATGTTGGTTGACTTGCGCACTAAGTTCCCCGAGTTGACAGGTAAGCTCGCGGAGAAGTGCTTGGTAGCAGCCGATATCACCACAAACAAGAACATGGTGCCATTCGACTCACGCACACCATTCACAACATCAGGTTTGCGTTTCGGTACTCCTGCAATCACCACTCGTGGCTTGAAGGAGGATAAGATGGACTACATCGCAGAGCTTATCGACCGCGTGTTGTCTGACCCCGAGAACGAGGCAAACATCGCTGCAGTACGCAAGGATGTAAATGCTATGATGGAGCAGTACCCATTGTTCGCATGGTAGCACACCCCACACAACAAAGAAAAAGACCGAATTACTTCGGTCTTTTTTTTATCTGATACTCACCAGAGGTAAGCCAAGGGCTTACAACAAAGCCTCCTTTTCAAACGAAGGTGTTTGGGAAGATTGTGTAACAGGAAAGGATGGACAGGGCAACAGTGAGCTTAACTTGCCGAGGATTGCTACGCAATCTTTTCTCGGCTTAAATCGGCGGCGCCTCGGCATAGCAAACTAATTTCCTCTGCTCTCGGCTTGCACGATTTTCCTCTGTTACACAGAGCAGTAAAGCTCAACA
>JAZRJJ010000038.1:0-21439 GCA_045645705.1 Alistipes sp.
TGCAGTCGGCGCACTTGCCCTTCTTTGCCCAGGCGCGGTTACGGAACTTCTCAAAGCGGTTTTGCCACACATCCCAGAAGTTATCCTTATATATATTGCCTTGTGTGAAGTTGGCACGCACGCTGGTACAGCCCGAGATGTCGCCATTGACACGTATAGAGGCTATACCCACACCTGCGTAGCACTCAAAGGGATTGGTGCGCACACGCATCTCGTAGCCCGCGAGGAAGCCCTCACAGCCATATGCTGCCTTTATGCGACCCTCCTTGCGGCAGCTCTCGATAAACTGCATAAGATAGGTGAACTCCTCGTTGTTGAGCTGCAGCGTGGGGTCTGTTGCTGCGCGACCCACGGGGAAGATGGTGAAGAGTCGCCAGCGGCGCACGCCGAGCGAGTAGAGGAACTCCTTGAACTCCTCGAGGCGTGGCAGGAGGGCGGGGGTTACGCATGTCACGACATCCGACGCGAGCTCACTATCTGCCGAAATCATGCGCACAGCCTCCACAGCGCGTGCGAAGCTCTCCTTGTTCTGGCGGATGTGGTAGTGGTGCTCCTCGAAGCCATCGAGCGAGACGGTGATGGAGTGCAGACCCGCACGGATAAGCGAGTCGAGCCTCTGGCGAGTGAGTGCCATACCGTTTGTCACCATGCCCCATGGGTAGCCACGGCGGTAGAGGTTGATGCCTATCTCCTCGAGGTCCTTGCGCACGAGCACCTCGCCACCCGAGAGGATAATCAGTACCTTGTGGGGGTCGACATTGGGCGTAATCTCGTTATCCAAGACGCGGAAGAAATCCTTTGCCGGCATATCCGTGAGCGTGGTATCTACCTTGCAGTCGCTACCGCAGTGGCGGCACTGCAAATTACAGCGCAGCGTGCACTCCCAGAAAAGTGTGTTTAAAACATGCTCGTCGCGGCGTATCTGACGCAACTTTTTGAATAGCTTCAACGCCACCCACTGGCGTAGTCCAAGTCGTTTTCCCATAGGTCGTTATATCTGTTTTTCGGTTTCTAAATCTAATATAGGGTCGGCAATGTCGAATGTGCCGTATAGCTGCTCCGAGGCGGCACGGCAGCCACCACGACAGCGCTGCCACAGGTCGCACGCCACGCATCGCTCGGGCATGGTATTGTAGATACCCTCGTCCGCTGTGCGCTTGAGGATGTCATCGAGGTGCTCCTTGTGGATGTTGCCCAGCACGCGGGGCGAGTGGTTGCAGAAGCGCACATCGCCACGATAGTTTATCGTTAGCGGACGCGAGGTGAGCTCCGTAGTGCAGTGCGTAAATGTTATGTTGGGGTAGTCGCGCGGCTCGAGCACACATAGCGGCGTGCATACGCCATTGTGGGCGCGCATACCCAATTCTCCGAGCTTTGCATCGGCACGACGAAAGGCATCGCGCAACTCTGCGTGCGAGAGCGTCAGCTCCACGGCATACTTACGCCCCAAGCCACCGATATTGAAGCGGTTAAGCATTATTCTTTTTACCCCCATCGCGGCGTACATCTCCAGCGTTGGCTCTATATCGTTAACATTCAAGCGGCTGAGGATGAATACCGGGGTTAGCCATGCGGGGTCCACCTCCGCGATGCGCTTGGCACTTGCCATTGCACGCTCCCACGAGCCCGCAAGTTGGGTTATGTGGTCATGCACCTCGGCACGGTGCGAGAGTAGCGGTATCTGCACCACGCCAACACCGAGGTTGCGGATGATATTGATATCCTCATCCTTGAGGAGCGTGCCGTTTGTGAGGAGATTTACATTCGCCCCCGCGAGGCGCGCCTTGAGTATCAAGTCGTGGATGCGGGGCATAAGCATCGGCTCGCCACCCGAGAAGGATATGCTGCCGATGTTCGCCTCGTTAAGCAGGCGCTTTAGCGTGCGGCGTGCCATGCGGAAGTCGGGCGCAGCAACCGCACAAGGCTCTGCCCCACCCTTGAAGTGGTTATAGCAGAACCTGCACGCCTGGTTACAAGCATCCGTGAGCTCAAAGACCGCAAAGCCGAGCTCTACCTTTTTGCGTCGCAAGAAGAGCATAACTTAGTCAACTATAGCGACATAGATGTGGCGGCGCTGGGGCCCAATATCACCCTCATAGACCACATACTCTGCACATAACTTCGCTCTACCGCGATAGTCACCCGCATCGATGGTGAATTCCAACTGATTGTCACCCTGCTTTACTGCATATGTCTTACTGCAAAGCACCCTTTCAGGCTCGTTGTCATCACTAACCAACGATATGGTAATCTCCTCGCCAAACATACACTCGTAGTTCAGCACCACAACATCGCCATTACGCAACTCGCTGTTTGCCACAGCAGTATCCCAAAAATGGTAGTTCTCAACAGGGGGCGCAGGGTCGTAGCATGTTGGCATAAAACCACCACCACCTTCACAGGCTGTCGATGCCAACGCCGTAAGGCCAATCAGCATACCACCCAAGCGGTACTTCAGGTTTGTGGCGCGCTTGCTACGGCCACCGCTCAATATGAGCCACAACGACACCGCAGCGAATGCCACGCTCAGTGCCACTATAAGAATTGTTCGTTTCATAGTCCTTAATTTATTGATTATTAGATACTCGGCCCATGCTCGCTACTTGCGCGTGAGCTCTATGTCGCCGAGGTCGATGTTCGTGCCTGTGCTGTTGAACGATATAGCCTTCTCCTCAAACTCGCCACCATTGGCCTCACCGTCGACATCCGTGAGTATGACAAATGGCTCTATATCTCTCAAATAGAAACGGCCCTCTGCATCGGTCACAGTCTCCATGGTACCACCGCGTGCCCTGATGCCCTCGATGGGTGTGCCAGCCTCGTCGACAACGCGACCCGAGGCTCCGAACTCGGAGTTGAACTCGGTGTACTCCACGCCATAGCATGCCACGCAGGTGAGCGTCATGCCAAAGAGCGCAAAAAGTCGTGTTAAAAGTCTACCAGTCATAATGTTACAAATTTATCGTTAACTACTCTGCGGGGGTCTCCTCGGGGTTTTCGTCGGGCATCTCCTCGCCCTTCTCCTTGAGCTTCATGGTCACAGTACCCAAGTCGGCGGTGTAAGCACCCTCATACCAGCTGCCGCTACCCTCCTCGGTCTGTGTTGCGTTCTCGATGTCCACGGTGAGCGTCTCGAACTCACCGCCATTGGCCTCGCCATCTATGTCGATGAACTGCACCTTGCCATTCTCAGTTCCAGGCCAGAAGCTACCACGAGCATCGATATAGCCCTGATAGTCCGAGAAGCCGGTGTTGTACTCAAATCTGCCGTCACCCTCGGTGCGCACCTCGATACCCTGAATGGGCGTACCCGCCTCATCCACAACGCGCGCCTTGAGCGAGAAGGTAACATTGGGACAGCCATACTCCGCAGCACCCATAAAGTGCTCGCAGCTTGTAAGGCCAAGCAGGCCTAATAGTATATAAATAAGTCGTTTCATAGTATATAAGGTTTATAGGTTACTCCTTAAGTCTCATCACCACATCGCCGAGGTCTACCACATCGCTACCGACAAAACCCCACTCGTCGGGCTTGTTATCGAGGCCTGCGAGCTGCTCTCGGATGTTAACCGTAACCATCTCGTAGATGCCACCGTTATACTCGCCATCGACATCCTCGAATACGATATTATGCAACTCGCTGGGGTGGAGGTGCGCAAAGCCCGAAATCACACCCTGATAGTCGCTATATCCCGAGCGGCCATAGAAGGCATTAGGCTCGGGGTAGGCATAGATGCCCTGAATGGGGTTGCCCGCCTCATCTACCACATGTGCCGAGAAGTAGAGCACATAGTATGACCTATGCTTTGGCTCCTTCTCGCACGACGACAACGCCAAGCCACAAAGCACCATCGCCAAAAGTATCAATCGTTTCATCGCTATACTATATTTATATTATACATTACTCTTCGGGGGTCTCCTCGACATTATCCTTAGCCACGAGTGTCATCTCAACATCACCAAGTTCGATATTGAACTTACCCTTATACCAGCCTTCACCATCTTCGACTTTCTCCACCTTACGATTTAAGTAATCCCAATCGAACTCCACCTTACTAAACTCGCCACCATTCTCCGCACCATCAACATCTGTAAATGTAATCTTACTTATAGAGCCACCCCTATAATTAATGTCGACGACACCATCCGCATCCGACACTCCGAACACCTTACCATAATAACCTCCAACCTCGATGCCTGCAATAGAGTTACCTTCGCTGTCAACCACTCGAGCCGACATGTGATAATCGGCCGTTGGACAACCGTAAGCATCCAAATTGCCACCACCCTCACAGCTCACTGCACCAAAACCAAGCAATGTCAAAAGAAAATAGATAAGCCTTTTCATAGTTCTCGATTTTATTGATTTCTCTACTGCAAATTTACGAAACAAAGTAGCCTCCACCAAATTTTTTAGGCGTTTTTATTTCCGCGATGCCGCTCAAAACACGCTGATTTACAGTAAGTTACAAAACGCATTTTTACGAGTTTTTCATAGTGCTGATAATCAGGTAGTTACGAATACGATAGAGCAATCCGCATAACACCTTGATAATCAGCACTATTTTGAAGTCGTTAATTTATTTAGGGTTGATGCTCCTCTATTCGCGAAAAAAGAGTTACCTTTGCTACAAAACATAAAAACATCTATGGCAACAACACTAAAATATAGTCGTCGCGAGGCTCACGAGGTGACATTTGGCGGTGTCAAAATCGGCTCAACACACCCCATCGCGGTGCAGTCTATGACCAACACACCAACGGCAGATGTGGCACTCTCGGTGGCGCAGACAAAGCGCATCGCCGAGGCGGGAGCAGAGATTGTGCGCCTAACTGCGCAGGGCAAGAAGGAGGGCGAGGCACTCGGCCCAATCATGGAGCAGCTGCGCAAGGAGGGATGCACTGCGGCCATAGTTGCCGACATACACTTCACGCCCGAGATTGCGATGATGGCTGCCGAGGTGGTGGACAAGGTGCGCATAAACCCTGGTAACTTCCGCACCTCGAATGGCGAGCTGGAGCGCCTCATAGATATATGTCGTCGCCGTGGCGTGGCGCTGCGCATAGGCGTAAACCACGGTTCGTTGGCAAAGCGCATCTTTGATGAGTATGGCGACACCCCCGAGGGCATGGTGGCCTCGGCAATGGAATTTTTGAGGATGTGCCGTGCAGCGAAGTTCGATAATGTCGCGGTGTCGATGAAGTCGAGCAACACGCGCGTGATGGTACACGCCTACCGCCTGCTTGTCGAGGCTATGCAGAGCGAGGGCATGACCTACCCCCTACACCTCGGTGTGACGGAGGCGGGTGACGGCATCGAGGGTCGCATAAAGAGTGCCGTGGGCATAGGTGCGTTGCTTGCCGATGGCATTGGCGACACCTTGCGCGTATCGCTCACCGAGGACCCCGAGAACGAGGTTCCCGTGGGTCGCATCATAGTCGACCACTTCGCAAAGCGCAGTGGCGAGTTCGAGGTGGCATCGTTGGAGGGTTACTCACCCACAGCATTCAAGCCCCGCACAAACGCTAAGCCCATAGTACACAGCGAGATAACCGCAGACTACGATATCGTGGATGCCGTGAGCGACAACCCTACGCACGAGTGGCGCGCAGCGATACTCAACCGCACGGACAACCGCCCCGTGGTGCTCCGTCGCCGCTACGAGGAGAGCGACCCAACATTAGTGGCTATATACGCTGCGGCAGATATGGGTCAGTTGCTTATCGACGGTCTGGCAGATGGCGTGTGGATTGATGCCCCAGCACTCAGCGAGGAGGCCATCAACGACATAGAACTTATCCTTTTGCAGGCCTCGCGCCTACGCTTCTCGCGCACGGAGTATATTGCCTGCCCAAGTTGCGGCCGCACGCTCTACGACATACAGTCTACACTGGCAGCAATCAAGGCGCGCACCTCGCACCTCAAGGACCTCAAAATCGGCGTTATGGGCTGTATAGTGAATGGTCCAGGCGAGATGGCAGATGCCGACTACGGTTATGTAGGCTCGTCGCCCGAGCATATCACCCTCTACCGCGGTCGCGAGGTTGTGGAGCGCAATATCCACCAGAGAGAGGCCCTCGACCACCTCATCGAGATTATCAAGGCCGACGGCAAGTGGCACGACCCCGAATAGCGAAACACTATGGCGCTGAAGTCGTATAAAGCACGTGGCATAGTTCTCGGCACACTAAAGTATGGCGAGAAGGGGCTCATCGTGCATATTCTCACCGACACACACGGACGCCAAAGTTATATGGTTCAGGGAGTTAAGCCCTCGGCAAAGGGCTCGAAAATGGCACTCCTGCAGCCTATGTTTGCTGTGGAGTTTGAGGGATTGCAGTCCTCGAAGATGTCGATGCACCGCATGAAGGACCTTGTGCCCGGCATAGTGCTCCAATCCACCCCCTTCGACATCCGCAAGTCGACGATGTCACTATTTATGGCCGAGGTGTTGTACCGCCTCATCAGGGACAACGAGCCTGCGCACGAACTCTTCGACTTCGTGTGGGGCTGCGTGGCGGCACTCGACGCCATAGATGAGGGCATTGCGAACTTCCACCTATGGTTTCTTGCCAACCTCAGTCGCCCCTTGGGCTTCTCGCCCGACAACGAGTATCGCGATGGCGCATGGCTCGATATGCGCGACGGACACTTCACGCCCCACGCCCTGATTCCAAGCATGGCACTCACGCCCGAGAATGCCCGCATACTGCACGACATGCTCGAGTGCGATGTGCGCTACCTCGCCGAGATAGGCCTCAACCGTACGGAGCGCGTGGAGTTCCTCGATGCGATGCTCCGATACTACGCCTACCACCTCGAGTCCATCAAGGCCGTAGAGTCGATACGCATATTGAGGGAGGTATTTTAGGTATAGAAAAAAGATGGGGATGGCCTAAAGGTCATCCCCAATTTCTTAGATATAGTTCTGATTAGCACTGCGTTAGAAAGCCCAACGACACGCGGTTAAACTCATCCTTATTGTCTACATTGCAGACATGACCTGCATTCTGAATGATGCTGAGCGATACATTGTCACCGCTGCTCTCAACAAGCGAACGCACATTGCTCAAGAAGAGGCGGTCATCCTCGCCCATAACATAGAGTGTAGGTATAACAAGCTCCTCGCGAACAAGGTGGCGGATGTAGCCATCAGCAATAGAGAGCAGACCCATCCACTGCATAAAACCGTCGAAGGTAACCTTCTGTGCACAACGCAAGAAGAGGTTCTTGGATGCAGAGTACTTCTGCTGTGGGATGATTGCATCTGCCAATAGGCGCTTGATAACTGCGAAGGGTAGAACGCGTCGGAAGGTGCGAACGAAACCGAACAATGTACGCATCATCGCGCTGAGACATGTCACCGCACCCACCAAAACCATGCTATAAGCACGCTCTGGAGCCATCTTAACAACGGCATGGGCAATGATGCTTCCGAGCGAAAGACCAACGAAGTGAGCCTTATCGATGCCGAGGTGGTCAACCACTTCCAACACCTGGCGTGCCGCCATGTCGAAGTCAAACGATGTAGAGAATACCTCCTTTTTATTTGAGTCGCCATGGCATGCAAGGTCGACAAGCAGGAGGTTGAAGTGGCGCGAATACTCCGAAATCTGCTTATACCACACCTCCATATTACCACCAGCGCCGTGAATCATTACAACCCACTTTGCACCTGGAATATTTTCGTATGTTTTATAATTAAGCATATCTGGTTTATCCAAAATTTGGCGGCAAAGATAGTCATAATTTATTATATAGCCACCATAAAAGGCGACTATTTTTGAGATACTACCCTCCAAAATGCCAAACATGGCGCTCAAAATCATATAATTTTGAGGGTGCATCGGCTATATTCAAGTGGAGAGCAGTTCTGCGAGGTTGGGGATTGAGCCGTTGCAGTCATATAGCGCGAAGGCTATGGCATAGTGTCTCCTGTCGCCCTTGCGCTCGAAGACCGAGAGCGCCCTGTTGAGCATAACATCGGTACCCGAAACCACGTCGCGAGGCACAAAGAGCGAGCCCTCCGCGTCGATATATGGCGTAAAGTCATCACTGCGGTAGGCAAGCGCAGCAAGCATGGTAACGATAAGCGCGATGGAGAAGTCGTCGATGCTCTTATCGAAGCGGCGCTCCTCGCGCATTGGGTGGCTGAAGGTGGGTGTTCCCGCCTCCTCCATATCGCTCTGCACAAAGCCCTGCAGCCACGCCGAGTCGAAATCTATGAGGCGAAAATCACCTTCGGGCGTGACAACGATGTTCTCGGGCTTTATATCACCATGCGCACCCTCGCCCCGCAATATCTCAAGTGCAAAGGCCTCGAAGCGCTCGGAGAGGTTGCGATAGTCCGTCTTTGGCTCGCCAAGAAGCGTGTCAAGGGTTCGGCCCTCCACCCATGGCATAGCAACGACATCTGTATACTCCACTGCGCCAAGGATGGTATATACCGCGAGTTCCGCCTCGTGGTACGCACTGCCATATATCGCTCTGGCATTGCGGCGATGGCGCGGGTAGCACTTTAGGGCATGCACCACCCCTGCCACCTCACAACGACACACCACAGCATTATTACCTACATGCAACATGTTGGGAGTAATATGCTGTGGTGTTAACGTTCTAAAGGTGGCAACGCCCGCACGAAGCGAGTTTAACACATCAAAGAGTGTTGCCACAATAGTAGTATGTTACTCGATAACCTTGAGCAACTCAACGAGCAACTTCCAGAACTTGTCTACAGTTGCAATCTCGAGGCGCTCGGTGGGCGAGTGTACGCCGCGCAAGGTAGGACCGAACGATACCATCTCCAAGTGGGGGTACTTCTCGAGGAAGAGGCCACACTCCAAACCTGCGTGGATGGCGCGCACCTTAGGCTCTGCCGCAAAGAGGCGACGGTAGCACTCCACGGATGTCTTGAGCAACTGTGAGTCGGGGTTAGGAGCCCAACCTGGGTAGCCATCAGAGTGCTCTACATCGAAGCCCGAGAGGTAGAATACCGACTCGATGGTCTGCGCTGCGTAGAGCTTCGCGCTCTCAACAGATGATCGCTGCGATGTTGTAATAGTGATTTTCTGCTCCTCGTGGTTGAACTTCACAGATGCGAGGTTCGAAGATGTCTCTACGAGGCCAGGCATAGCGAACGACATAGCCAACACGCCATTAGGCAGGCCTACGATTGTGAGAAGCAAGTAGCAGAGGTCGTCGTTAGACATAACAACTGCGGGAGCCTTCTCCACATCCTCAACAGCAAAGCGCATATCGGGCTCTGTGTGCTTGAACTCCTCCATCAAAGCCTGACCGAACTCCAAGTAACGCTCCTCGAAATCCTCCTTCGACTCTGTGGGCACACCCACGATAGCGTATGCCTCGCGAGGAATAGCGTTGCGCAAGTTACCGCCGTTGAAGTCGGCAAGGACAACCTGGAAGGTGTCGATAGCGTTGTAGAGGAAGCGGGCAAGGAGCTTGTTAGAGTTTGCACGACCCTTGTCAATGTCGTCACCAGAGTGGCCACCCAACAAGTCACCTACCTCGAGGCGCACGAAGGTGTAGCCCTCGGGAGCCTCCTCGGTCTCATACTGTGCTGTTGCAACGGTGTCGATACCACCTGCGCAGCCGATGAAGAGCTCGCCCTCATCCTCAGAGTCGAGGTTGATAAGATACTTGCCAGTGAGCATACCCTCGCCAAGGCCGAAAGCACCTGTAAGGCCTGTCTCCTCGTCCACGGTGAACAACGCCTCGATTGCGGGGTGCTCCAAAGTCTCGTCGAGCAATACTGCCAAGGCTGCAGCCATACCGATACCGCAGTCAGCACCAAGCGTTGTACCCTCGGCATATACCCAACCATCCTTGATGAATGTGCGGATGGGGTCGTTCTCGAAGTCGAACTCCACGTCAGAGCGCTTCTCGCATACCATATCCATGTGTGACTGGAGGATAACTGCGGGGCGGTTCTCGAAGCCTGCAGTCGCTGCCTTGCGGATTACGACATTGCCTGTAGCATCTGTCTCGTGCTCGAAGCCATGCTTAACGGCGAACTCCTGGAGCCATGCGATAATCTTCTCCTCCTTCTTTGATGGGCGGGGAACGCGTGTGATGTCATCAAACTGCTCCCAGATAAGTTTGGGTTCCAACTCTCTAATTGTCATAGTTGTAGTTTTTTAGTAGTTATACTTAAGTATTATTTGTTAGTTTTCTCTCTCAAAGAGGCTCACACCTCTCAACAGCGGGTTGCGGCGACCAAGCACCAGACCCTCGATAATCAGCAACAACAGAGCCACGCCCAAGAACCACATATACTCCTCATCATACTCCTCGAAGTTGCGGTGCGTAAGCTCGGCACTCTCCATCTTGTCCAGCTGCGCTACGACCTCCTCGAGGCCGAAGTTGGCATTCGTAGAGCGGAGGTAGACGCCACCCGTAGCCGAGGCTATATCCATGAGCAGCTGCTCGTTGAGCTTCGTAACGACCATCTTGCCATCCTCATCCTCAATCATCTTGCCATCAATCTTGAGCGTCGTACCCTCGGGCGTACCGATGCCTATGCAACATATCATGACACCCTCCTCTTTGGCGCGCTCGGCAACAGCCAGAGCCTTATCGTCGTGCGCCTCGCCATCCGTAATCAGGATAACGACACGGTTGCGGGCATTGCGTGCGTTGTTCGAGAACGACAACAAAGCCACCTCGAGGGCCTCACCTATATCGGTACCCTGATTGGCTATAAGCGCGGGCGAGAGGCTACGCAATTTCGACTCCGCCATCTTGTAGTCCGAGGTTATGGGCAGCAACACCTCAACATCATCGGCAAAGGCCACGATACCCACATGGTCGAAGGTCATATGGCGTGTGAGCTGCTGTATGGCATAGCGGGTGCGGGCCATACGGCTGGGCTCGGTATCCTCGGCGAGCATAGAGTTCGACACATCCACCGCGAGGACTATCTCCCTACCCTCGGTCTCCACGCTACGCAGTTTTGAGCCTGTCTGTGGGCGTGCCACGGCCAACACTGCGAAGCCCACGGCAAGGGCGAACAACACAACCTTAATCCAACCCCTTGCTGCGGAGTAGTCGGGCATAAGCTCTCGGAGTGTCGCCTTGTTGCCGAAGCGACATAGCTTGCGCTTCGCCCATAGCCTCATCAGCCCGTAGGCTACGATGATGGCGGGCACGAGGCACAACCACCACAACCTCTCGGGGGCTGCAAATTCGAATATACCTATCTCGTTCATCTATAGCATCATTTAGGGTAGGCGGTTGAGCACCACCTTGTCAAACATAAACTCCAACGCCAAGAGTAACAAACCCAATACAACCCACATGAGGAAGAGCTCGTCGTAGGTCTGGTAGTTTGTAACCTGCACCTTGCTCTTCTCCAACTCGTTAATCTCGGCATATATCTCGCGCAACGCCTCGTCGTTCACCGCACGATAGTACTTACCGCCCGTCATCGACGAAATCTCGCGCAACAGCTCCTCGTCAATCTCCACATCGGCCATCACGGTTGTCTTGTTGCCAAACATATCGACCGCAGGATAGGGGGCGCGACCACGCGTACCGACACCAATCGTATAGACCTTGATGCCCATGTCGCGGGCAATCTCCGCCGCCATAAGGGGCGATATCTGACCACGGTTATTCACACCATCCGTGAGCAGGATTACGACCTTCGATTTCGCGCCACTCTCACGCAAGCGGTTGATGGCCGTAGCCAGACCATTGCCTATGGCAGTGCCATCCTCCACCACACCACTGCGCAGGCGCGAGAGCATGGTCTCGACGGTCGCCTGATCCGAAGTGAGGGGTGCCTGAGTGAACGCCTCGCCCGCGAATGCCACAACTGCGATGCGGTCGCCACGGCGGTTTGCCACGAACTCGGCTGCGAGGTGCTTTGCCGAGGTGAGGCGGTCGGGCGTGAAGTCGCGCGCAAGCATCGAGCCCGAGATATCCATCGCCATGACGATGTCTATACCGTCGGTTGTTGTCTCGTGCTCCTCGGTGATGTTAACGGGGCGGGCAAGGGCCACGATGAACATCGCCATAACCACCATGCGCAACACGATGGGTAGCGGGCGTAGCCAATATCTCAGTGTGCGGGGTGCACGCTTACCGCCGATTGTAGAGACGGTGAGCGAGGCCCTGCGGCGCGCCACAAAGATGTAGTAGGCCACCATGAGCGGTATCAACACCGCCAGCCACAATATGTTAGGATACAAAAAGTTCATACTCTACCAATTCTTCTTTCCAGGAATTATTATGCCCCTCTTCTTCTCGCCGAGCTTGTCCTGTGTCTTATCCTCTTCGGCCTGAATAGCGTCAAGCAAGCGCTCCTTGTCGGGGCTCAACTCCTTGGGTTGTGGAGCGCCATTCTGCTGCTCCTCCTCGCCATTACCATCGTTGTTATCGCCACCATTGGAATCATTCTCACCCTCCTGCTCCTTGTCACCGTCACCATTCTGCTGGTCGTTGCCCTGCTGGTTGTCATCTCCCTGCTGGTCTTTATTATCCTGCTGGTTGTCGCCACCATTCTGGTCCTGGTTTTGGTCAGAATTCTCGTTGTTTTGGTTATTCTGATTGTTCTGATTATTCTCCCCACCGCCACCATTCTGGTCCTGATTTTGGTCCTGATTTTGATCTTGGTTCTGATTCTGCTGTTGCTGCTGTGCGGCGCGCTTCTGGTCCACTATGCGCTTGGTTAGCACATAGTTATACTTCGTCTCCTTGTCATCAGGATTGAGGCGCAACGACTCTCTGAATGTGTTCAGCGCCGCCTCATACTCCTGCTGCGAGAAGAGGCTCTCACCAAGGTTACGATATACCTCTGCGCGCTGCTTATCCGTGAGGAGCGTGTCGGCAGCAATCTTCTCGTAGAGGGCATTCGAGGTCTCGTAGGTCAGCTCCGCATCGTCGGGCGTGTTGGCCTTTTTCTGATAGTAGCCATTAGCGCGATTGTACAACACCTCATACTTTGTCGAGTCCTTGAGGTAGGCCTCGTCATACTTTTTGAGGGCGTTGTTGTAGTTGCGCGCATCGAACTGGTCGTTGCCATCGCGCACCAACTTACGCTCTGGAAAGTACTGTGCCACAGCGCTCTCGGGCAATACAACACCGAGAAGCACAAGGCCAAGAGCTATATATATGTATTGAAGTTTTCTCATTAGTCTTCGATGTTTGTCTCGATGTTAATATCCTGCTTTCCTGCGTAGCGCGTCTTGTCCTCGAGTTTAGTGTTCTCGACGAAGTAGATAGCGCGGTTAAGGCTCTCCTCATTCTCCTCGGCCTCGGGCTCGGCCTTTGCGAACTTCACCATGTCGGCAGTGCGGAGGATGGTGATGAGGTCGGTGCGGCTTGCCGAGGGCATCTCGACATCGCGCAGAGCCATGATAATCTCATCCGAGGTCATCTCCAGCGCTCCAATATCCCAGCGACCCGAGATATAGGTACGCAGGATGGATGTAAGCGCGGTGTAGTAGGCCTTGAACTTGCCCTTCTGCCATAGCTTGCGGTGACCCAGCTCCACGAGGGCCTTGTTTGCCACGACATGGGGTGGAATCTTGGGCGCGGGGCGAGGCATAGCCTGACGCTTGCGCATATGTCGGATGATGAGCCATGCCACGAGCCACACGAGTAACGCAAAGACAATCAAGCCTATAGCGCCATATGTAGCGTAGTCCTTAATCTCGGCAAAGATAAAGGGCAGGTCCTTCTGCGTGTGTATACCCGTGTCGCGCAACTTCTCGCGCGCCATGACGCTATCGACGATTGGGACACCCGACGCTGGGTCGGCCATAAGGAAGAGCGTGGTGTCGAGCTCCTCGTAGCCCTTGACATGCAGGCGCAAAGTGTCGCGCGAGAAGAGCGTGTCGGCCTCGTCGCGGTTCTTCGCAAAGTAGGCGATGACGGGCACGAAGGGTATATCGCCCGTCTCCATTGCCGCCATGCGGTAGCGCTTGCGCAGGTGGACACGGCGACCCTCAACCTTGAGCGTGTCGATGGGATACTCCTCAATCACCTCGAGGATGTCGTCGTTATACTCCTTGTAAGTCGAGATTTTCTGCTTCGCTGCGGCCAGTTTCTCCTTCTCCTGTGGGGTGAGCAGCTTGCCATATGTGGGGGGCACCCAGCGTGTGGCTATGTCTACCTCCACATCGATGGTATAGTCGAAGGGGTCACCCACCTCGACACTCTCCTTCGAGAGGCTACCACTCACAACAGGCTCCTGGGCATGGGCCTCAAAACCCCATATAGAGGTAAGGAGCAACAGACCAAGGAGCATATTTGCTCTATTTATAAGTCGTTGTTTCATCGTTGTTTGAACATCTTTATAAGTTCCACAACATAGTCCTCGTCGGTGGCTACATCGACCATATCGACACGGTTCTGCTGCAGGAGGCTCTTCATCGCTGCGGCACGCTCGTCGTAGTTCTCCGCCCAGAAGCGGCGCACAGCACGCGACGAGGTGTCGAGCCATTCACGGCGTCCCGTCTCGGAGTCCTCAACCTCCACGATGCCGACATTGGGCAGCTCCCTATCGCGCTCATCGTGCACCTTGATGGCCATGATGTCGTGCTTCGACGATGCGATTTTGAGGGCATCATCGAGCTTCGCCATGTCGCTCTCGGCGTTTATAAGGTCGGAGAGGAGGAATGTCGTTGCGCGCTTCTTATTCACGCCCACAAGGTAGCGCAGTGCCTCCGAGATGTTTGTCGACGAACCCTTAGGCTCGAAGCCTACAAGCTCGCGGATAATCATCATGACATGCGCACGTCCCTTCTTCGGGGGTATGAACTTCTCGACCCTATCCGAGAAGAGTATGCAGCCCACCTTGTCGTTGTTCTTGGCAGCAGAAAAGGCGAGTGTCGCGGCAATTTCGGTGATGACATTCTTCTTTGTCAGCTCCTTGGAGCCGAACATACGCGATGGCGAGACATCGACAACGAGCATCATCGTGAGTTCGCGCTCCTCCTCGAAGACCTTGACATGGGTGCGCTCCGAGCGTGCCGTAACATTCCAGTCGATATCGCGCACATCGTCGCCTATGCGGTACTCCCTGACCTCGGCAAAGGACATACCACGGCCACGAAAGGCGGAGTGGTACTTACCCGCAAAAATCTCGTCGGAGAGTCCGCGCGTCTTAATCTCGATTTGGCGTACGCGCTTGAGTATGTCTTGCTCGGTGAGGTGCATTAGGGTACGATAACGTTGTTGAGAATATCGGTAATAATCTGCTCCGAGGTGATGTTGTTAGCCTCGGCCTCGTAGGTGAGACCTATGCGGTGGCGCAATACATCGTGGCACACGGCGCGCACATCCTCGGGGATGACATAGCCGCGGCGCTGGATGAAGGCATAGGCACGCGCAGCCTTTGCCAAGGCGATAGAGGCACGGGGTGAGCCACCATAGGCGATAAGCGACTGAAGCTGGTTGAGGTGGTACTCCGCGGGCTCGCGTGTGGCAAAGATGATGTCGATAATGTACTTCTCAATCTTCTCGTCCATGTAGACCTTGTTTACAATCTCGCGTGCGCGCATGATGTCCTCGGGCGAGATGACCTTGTTAATCTCGGGCATGCCTGCGCCAGAGATGTTGAGGCGCACAATCTCCAACTCCTCGGTGCGCTTGGGGTATGAAATCTTGGCCTTGAGCATGAAACGGTCTACCTGCGCCTCGGGCAATGGGTAGGTACCCTCCTGCTCCAAGGGGTTCTGCGTTGCCAACACAAGGAATGGCTGGGGAAGGGGATATGTTGTATCGCCAATAGTCACCTGCTTCTCCTGCATAGCCTCAAGGAGTGCCGACTGCACCTTTGCGGGTGAGCGGTTAATCTCATCGGCGAGGATGAAGTTTGCGAAGATGGGACCACGCTTTACGGAGAACTCCTCGTTGCGCTGCGAGTAGATGAGCGTACCGATGAGGTCGGCGGGAAGAAGATCGGGCGTAAACTGAATACGCGCGAACTTGGCATCCACAGCCTTCGACAATGTGGTGATAGCCAATGTCTTGGCCAAGCCCGGCACACCCTCCAACAAGATGTGACCATCAGACAAGAGGCCTATGAGCAGCGTGTCTACGAGGTGCTGCTGGCCGATGATTACGCGTGACATCTCCTTGCGCAGTGTGTCGACAAATACCGACTCCTCCTGAATCTGCGCATTGAGCTCTTTGATGTTAACTACTTCATTCATTGTTTTATACTATTGTTTCGTTTTAATTCTCCTGTAGGTTTGCGATGTTGTATTGTGGAAACGCACCCAGCCTGCTTAATATTGCAAAGTTATATAAATTTCTTCTATTTTACTCCTCGTCGTCGGGATATAGGCGCATGCCCACAACAGGCTCGGCGATGGTTGCACTTGGCTCAAATCGCGCATGCGACATGGCGCGCGTGGGTGCTACACCTGTGCAGCCTACGCTCTCGAGTGCTGCCAACAACGCCACATCGTAGCGGCTACCCCATGGTGCAAGAGGCAAGGGGTAGGTCTCGTCCAGCGCCTGGACATCTACATCGGGCTTGATGCCATCGCCCCAGTTGCTCTCGCCCTTGGCATTGAGGCACATGAAGGTGATGGGAGCATACTCGAGGTATGTCGTGCCGATGGTGCGGTAGGTGACATCCATACCGCAGTTCTTGCCGTTTGTCGTTGCACCAACCACCGTAACGGGGATATCCAAGCCCCTGAGTCCCGCAATCATAAGCTCCGAAGCCGAGGCACTCTGGTTCGAGGTGATGACGGTGAGGTGGTCGAGGTCGAGGCTGAACTCCGAAGCGGTGAGCGTAAAGAGTTGACTCTCAGAGTATCGCGCATTCTTGGGGTTGCGTCTAACCTCGCAGAGCACAGCACCCTCATACGATGCGGGGAGGAGTGCCGAGGCGAACTTAACAGCCGAGTTCACAGCGCCACCGCCATTGGTGCGCAAATCCACGATGACCTCTTTGATGCCCGCCTCGTCGAACTGGCGCAAGGCCTCCAATAGAGCATCGTCGGAGTAGGTCTCGAAGCCCGTATATACGAGGTAGCCGACACGCTTCGTGCCCTCGATAATCTCGCTATATGCCACGGTGTTCTCGGTGAAGGTGGTAGCATTGAGCGATATGTCGAACAGCTCCACCTCGCCACTATCGCCCAAGCGGCGGCATAGCTGCAAATCGACCTTCGAGAGGTTGCCATTAACCTGCACCTTGTTGAATAGCGAGACATAGTTCTGCGAGTTGATATAGCTGCCGTTAATCTTCACCACGACATCGCCACGGCGTATGTCTGCCTCCGCAGCCGCAGAACCTGGTACGACATTTTCGATGAGGAAGCCGTAGTACTCGTCCGCCTTGTACCACACGATTGTTGTATGCAGGTCGATGCCAAAGCCCTGCACCTCGGCGCGTGTGGCGTTGGGCACCTTGCGGATGTAGGAGTAGTAGACGCGCTTACCGCTGGCGTTGATGTAGCCATCGTCGGTGTTGGTCTTAAGCCTGCTGAGCGAGGCACCGAGGTACTCATCCCACTTTAGGTGCTCGCCATCGAAGAGATAGAACTTCTCCTCGACCTCATCGAGCCAGTAGTACTCCTCCAAAAGGCGCTGGTCGATATAGGCTATGATATCCCTATCGGTCTGGCTGTTCTGCGTAGTACCAGGGTTGTCGAAACCAGGATAGTAGGGCGATGTGCACGCCGCAAAAAGCAGAGTTAAGAGTATCGCAATACGCTTCATATCACTTACTTGTGTTGTTACTATTGAAATATTTGCAGTATTTGGTTATGCCACACGCCTCGCACTTGGGCTTGCGTGCCATGCAGGTGTAGCGGCCATGGAGTATGAGCCAGTGGTGCGCGATGGGTAGCAACTCCTTGGGAAAACCCTTCTCCAGCTGTCGCTCTGTGGCGAGGGGTGTCTTGGCATTGCGGCTAAGGCCTATGCGCGCGGCAACACGAAAGACATGCGTGTCTACGGGCATCACCTCCCTGCCCCACAGCACGGCACCCACCACATTTGCGGTCTTGCGTCCCACACCCTGCAACGACTGTAGGTCATCGGGGTCGGTGGGCACCTCGCCATCGAAACGCTCGACTATCTGGCGCGAGAGGGCGGCGAGGTGCTTCGCCTTGTTGTTGGGGTAGGAGATACTCTTGATGTATTCGTAAATCTCCTCCACCGAGGCCTTCGACATCGCCTCGGCATTGGGATATGCCTCGAAGAGTGCGGGCGTGGTGAGGTTCACGCGCTTATCGGTGCACTGCGCCGAGAGCACAACGGCCACGAGCAGCTCAAACGGATTACGAAAGTCGAGTTCGCTCTCCGCCGTGGGCATAGCCGCGGAGAAGTACTCCACAACACCCTGATATCGCTCCTTTGTAGTCATCCTTATCGCTTGGTTTTGTGCCACATACGCCACAGCACCTTCTTGGCGAAGAGGCCGTATGAGGCTATATTCTTCCATAATTCTCCATACTCGCGGACATCCCTGCGCCAGCGCTTGAGGTACTCGCCCACGCTGCCGTTGTAGGACAACACCCATAGCGCCGTGTTGTGCTTTGTGGTGAGCAACTCGTGGCGCATACGCGAGGCGTTATATCGCTCATCGTACCATAGGCTGATGTCGTAGAGCGAGTCCACGAACTCTATCTTTCGGCGGTAGTCGGGGTTGTGGCTGACGCTGTAGGTAAGCACGCGGTGTACCGACATGGGGCAGTCGATGGCCATATAGCGGCTGTTGGCAGCGAACCATAGCCACATGGGCAGGTCATCCGTCAGCCACTCGGGGTGCTCCTCGGGGCGTATCTCGGCATAGTAGCGCTCCACCAACTCCTTGCGGGCTACGACGGTGCAGTTCTCTGCGGGGTTGCGCCTGAGCATCGCCTCGAAGGTCGTAGCGCACTCACCCTCGGGGTATAGCGTCGTCGTACCATTCTCATCCACACGCTCCGAGCGACCATAGCACATGCCGACATCGGGGTTTGCCTCGAGGAGGTCCACCTGCATCTGCAGCTTCTTGCGGTGGGTGAAGTAGTCATCGCCATCCAGAAGGGCTATGTAGCGGCCACGCGCTGCGGCGATGGTGCGGCGGTAGTTGGCACGCCACCCCACGTTGCTCTCCGAGCGCACAATGCGTATCGCCTCGGGGTACTGCCTCTGATAGTCGAGGGCTATGTTGAGCGTGCGGTCGGTGCTGCAGTCCTCGCCGATGACAATCTCGATGGGGAAGTCGGTCTGCTGGCGCAGCACGCTCTCTATCGCCGTGGCGATGTAGCGTTCGTGGTTGTAGGTGGTCATGACCACCGAGAGCATCACCTCACGCATAACTCGTTATAGTTTAGTTAGTTTTGCAAAGTTGGCAAGGAGCGTCTTCGTGCCATAGGTGTCGAACACGATGGTCACCTTGTGGTCGGTGGCGAGGGGGTCTACGCGCTCCACCCTGCCAGCACCAAACTTGGGGTGCGACACGCGCTCTCCAACCTTGTATATGCAGTCACCCAACTGTGTAGTCTCGCCATCGCGGTGCACACCAACGGAGCGCATTCCCGCGCGTGCAGGGTCGATGGGAGGAGGGGTATTCACAACCTCGGGGCGGGGACGGGCGTTGCCACTGCTTGGGCGGGCATTTCCTCCACCTGGGCGGGCGTTGCCTCCACCATAGCGACTCTTGAGCGACTCGAACTTGGGGCGGGCATCGCCATCATCAAGGGTACGCTCCCAGCGGTTGCGGCCCGAGAGCTCCTCGATGTTGAAGTTGGCATCGAGGTAGTCGGCATCAATCTCCTTGAGGAAGCGGCTGGGCGAGGTGTTCTCGGTCTTGCCCCACACACGGCGCATCTCCGAGTAGGTGAGCATGAGCCCCTTCTTGGCGCGGGTGATGGCTACATACATCAATCGGCGCTCCTCCTCCAAATCGGCAAGCGACTCTGCCGAGCGACTCGAGGGGAATAAGCCCTCCTCCATGCCCACGATGTAGACATAGTCGTACTCAAGGCCCTTTGCCGAGTGCACGGTCATAAGCGTAACCTTGTTGCCATCATCCTCGGTGTCCTGGTCATTTTGCAGCATCATATTCTGCATCCACTCATCCACCGAGGGTGTGTAGTCGGTCTCGCGCAGGCCATCCTCCATCTCGCGGTTGCACTCATCCTCATAGGAACTCATCATAGCCAAAAGCTGGTCGAGGTAATCTTTTGCTGTGTCGTTCTCGGGCTTCTTCTCGGCCTCGAGGGCGTGGAGGATGCCTGAGCGTGTCATAACCTCTTTGGCAAAGTCGCAGATACCCATCTCGTGGCGTAGTGCCGAAAGCTCGTTTATGAGGCGCACAAAGTCGCCAACCTTGCGCACCACGACCTTCTCGACCTGCTCCATGGGAGTTGTTGCCGAGACGAGTTCGTGCACGGCGTGCCACATGGACGTGCCCCTCTGCGCTGCAATCTCCGCGATGCGGGCGATAGTGGTGTCACCGATGCCGCGCGCGGGGTAGTTCACGATGCGCTTGAAGGACTCGTCGTCGTTGGGGTTCAGAATGACGCTGAAGTAGGCGATGAGATTGCGGACATCTTTATGCTCGAGGAGCGACATGCCCTTATAGACACGATAGGGGATGCCCCTGCGTGCGAGAGCCGACTCGAAGAGACCATGCTGCTTGTTGGTGCGGTAGAGGATTGCGAAGTCGCTCCACTGTGCACCCTCGCGAGCCTTGTTCTTGATGTCCATGGCCACCTCAACAGGCTCGTAACTGTCCTCCAACACGCGCACAAGTGCGATTTTGTCGCCCATAGCCGCAGCCGAGAAGCACTTCTTATCCAGACGGCGCGAGTTGTTCTTGATGAGCGAGTTGGCGGCCTCGACGATGGTCTGCGTAGAGCGATAGTTCTGCTCGAGTTTGTAGACCTTGGCCGATGGGTAGTCCCTCTGGAACGAGAGGATGTTCTCAATCTTTGCGCCACGGAAGGCGTAGATGCTCTGGGCATCGTCACCCACGACGCAGACATTGGAGTGCTTCAACGCCATGCGGCGCACGATGATATACTGCGCCATGTTGGTGTCCTGATACTCGTCCACAAGGAGGTACTTGAACTGATTTTGATACTGCTCCAGCACATCGGGGGCATCGCGCAGGAGGATGTTGGTCTGCAACAAGAGGTCGTCGAAATCCATGGCGCCATTGCGCTTGCAGCGGTTGCAATACTCGCCATAGATATCAACGAACGCTGGCATTTTCGCTTTTCTGTCCTCATCAATAAGCACTGCATTTGCTCTATAAGCACCTGGGGTTATGAGGTTGTTCTTCGCCATAGAGATGCGGGCAGCGACATTCTGTGGTTTATAAACACTACTATTAGGATCCATCTCCCTTACATAGAGTTTCATATCCATTGCAATCGCTTTGACGAGGTTCTTGACATCGTTGGGCTCGTAGATGGTGTAGCTCTGTGTGTAGCCTATGCGCTCGGCATTCTCCCTCAACAG
>JAZRJJ010000039.1:0-11812 GCA_045645705.1 Alistipes sp.
GCAGGTATTGCCCTCCGAGTTAACTTTATAATGGGGCGAAAGCAAGTGAAGCGTACCGCAGACTTCTATCCTAAATTCACTATCGCACTCTTCACATTCATCATATCCTTCAATATCGAGCTGTCAAGCACTTTGGCATAATGCTGGGTCATTTTGATATTTGAATGCCCGAGCATCTTTGCCACATTTTCTATGCTCACGCCGTTAGCCAAGCACACAGATGTGGCGTAGGAATGGCGGGCAACGTGTGTGCTGAGGTGCTTCTGGATTCCGCAGACATCGGCTATCTCTTTCAGGTAGCTGTTCATATTCTGATTGCAAGGAACGGGGAGTAATACGCCACGCTTAATGCATGTCGGGTTGCTCTCATATTTCTTGAGAATTGCTAATGGGATATCCAACAGCGGGATATTACACATATTATTTGTCTTTTGGCGTGGCTTGCGAATCCAATAGTGTCCGTTGTTGTCTTCCACAATATGCTCCGCGGCGAGTTGCTGAACATCTATAAATGCCAACCCCGTAAAGGCAGCGAAGATAAACACATCGCGCACCAATGCAAGGCGGGGCAGTGTAAACTCCTTTTGGTATATTGTCATAAGCTCATCCATAGTCAGAAACTCGCGCACAACCTCTTTTTCGTGAAACTTAATTCCTGCAAAAGGATTCTTGTCTATCCATTCGTTGGCAAGTGCAAGATTGATAATCTTCTTCAAGCACTTCATATAGCGGATAACGGTATTCTGCTGACAATTTTTCTCGGTCTTCAAATAGAACTCAAATGCTCGCACAAGTTCGCCGTTTACCTCGGTGATAGGCAAATCCTCTTTGTCATATTTCAGTTTGATTAGTTCGGCAAAATAACGGGTACAACTTTCGTAGCGTCTTACGGTTATTAGGGCAAAATCTTTACCCACCAACGCTCGGCATTGCTCGTTGTGTTCGCGCATAGTGCCGATGATGGTGCGTACTTGCTCCACCTTTTTGTCCACTCCAAAGAACTTTTCCTGCAATATTCGGGCAGTGATAAGTTCCCCATTCTCTTCAAGTTGCGTGTAAATTCGGTGGAGTTTGATTCGGCTCTCCTCGATGTAGTTGTTTAGCTCGGTTGATTTGCGACTTTTACCCCTCGCGCACTCCTTTGCCTGGTTCCACGACACCGGTTCGATGCTTTTGCGGATGTTGGTTTCTACTCTTGCGCCATTGACTGTGATTCGCATACATACTGAAGCCTCTCCGTTCTTCAGCAGCTTGGTTTTCTTGATAAAGAAAAGCACATTAAATGAATCTCGTCTCATTTTCTCCTACTTTTAAGTTAAACTTTTATTTGGCAAAAGTAGGAATTCGAACCCGTTTTAACGCTATGCAAAATGTTGTGAATCAGCGAAAAATACTCTTTCAAGGTGGAGATGTTTGGAACACCAGTTTGCTCCACCTTCTGCTCCACCAAAGGCGGTCGTAAACCGCACTTTTTTGCGTTTTTGGGGAAAATGAAAAATCCCGATTTTCGTTGAAAATCAGGATTTTACGTTGTTTTGCTTTTCTTTGCTGTGGTGCCACCGGGATTCGAACCAGGGACACAAGGATTTTCAGTCCTTTGCTCTACCAACTGAGCTATGGCACCATCATTTGTGCTTAACTTTTCTTAAGCGAGTGCAAAGATACACACTTTTTTCATATCTGCAAACTTTTTCGCAAAAATTATTTCATATTTTTTCTAAGCTACCAACACCTACGCAGCATATTTCAATGTATATCAACACTTTACAACTCGAATATATTTCTGGCTCATTTAACACCCATTCACATATATAAAAGGTATATTTGCATTTATGAAGTAAAATTCTTATATTTGCTTGATAAACTCACAAAGCATTGGAACAATGAAAGGTATTGTCTTGGCAGGTGGTAGCGGCACGCGCCTATACCCCATAACTAAGGGCGTGAGCAAGCAGCTGCTCCCAATATTCGATAAGCCCATGGTATACTACCCCATCTCGGTGCTTATGATGGCGGGAATACGCGAGGTGTTAATCATATCTACACCCCAGGACTTGCCATCCTTCCGCCGTCTCTTGGGTAGCGGCGAGGAGCTGGGCATGACATTCTCATACGCCGAGCAGCCACAGCCCAATGGCCTTGCTGAGGCCTTCATCATTGGCCGTGAGTTCATTGGCGACGATGCTGCGTGCTTGGTGCTTGGCGACAACATCTTCTATGGCGCAGGCTTCGAGGAGCGTCTGCAGAGCGCAGCAAAGCGCACCGTGGAGGAGGGACGCGCAACGGTATTTGGCTACAAGGTAGACCGCCCCGAGCGCTATGGCGTTGTGGAGTTTGACGAGAGCGGCAAGGCGATATCTATCGAGGAGAAGCCCGCAGCACCACGCTCGAACTATGCAGTGACGGGCTTGTACTTCTACCCCAACAGCGTCGTCGACATCGCAGCGGGCGTGACACCCTCGGCGCGTGGCGAGTTAGAGATTACGACCATAAACAGCACATACCTCGAGCGCGGGGAGCTCAACGTCGAGATTCTCGACCGCGGCTACGCATGGCTCGACACAGGCACGCACGACTCACTGGCCGAGGCATCCATCTTCGTGGAGGTCATCGAGAAGCGTCAGGGACAGAAGATTGCCTGCATCGAGGAGATAGCCTACCGCAACGGCTGGATTACGCGCGAGGAGCTACACCGCCTCGCAGAGCCCATGCGCGCAAACCAATATGGACAATACCTACTCAAAATATGAAGCTGATAAACACCGACATAGAGGGCGTATACATCATTGAGCCACAACTCTTTGAGGATGAGCGAGGCTACTTCTTCGAGGCCTTCAGCGAGCGCAAATTCGCAGAGCTTACTGGCATCGACACACGCTTCGTGCAGGACAACGAGTCGCGCTCGGCGAAGGGTGTGGTGCGCGGTCTGCACTTCCAGCTGCCACCTCATGCGCAGTCGAAGCTCGTGCGTGTTGTGCGAGGTGCTATTCTCGATGTCGCGGTGGACATACGCCGTGGTTCACCCACATTCGGAAAGTATGTCACCGTGGAGCTCAGCGAGCATAACCACCGCCAACTCTTCATCCCTCGTGGCTTTGCCCACGGCTTCAGCGTCCTGGAGGGCGATGTTGTCGTGGAGTATAAGTGCGACAACTACTACGCCCCCGAGAGCGAGGGTGCGATACGCTGGGACGACCCCACGCTCGCAATAGACTGGCACATAGCACATAACGAGGCCGTTGTATCGGCAAAGGATAAGTCAAATCCCCTATTCGAGGAGTGCGAGAGGCTCTTCGACTACAACACCGACTACTATGCGTAGGATACTCGTAACAGGTGGCAACGGACAACTCGGCGAGGCTATACGTCGCGCCGCGGAGGGTAGCGCAAACCACTACACCTTTGCTACCATCGACGAGTTGGACATCTGCAATGGCGCAGATGTGGAGCGTTATATCACAGAGAACGAGGTAGACACCATCATAAACTGCGCCGCATACACCGATGTAGAGGGCGCAGAGGATAACGCGAATCTGGCATACGCCATAAACAGCACCGCCGTAGCCCATATGGCAGAAGTATGCAATAGGCTCAATTTGAGGATGATACATATCTCCACGGACTATGTCTTTGGTGGCGACAGCGAGCGCAGAACGCCCTACACCGAGGGCGATACCACAGCGCCACTAAACATCTACGGCAGGAGTAAGGCCGAGGGCGAAGTGGCTGTCGCAGAGCACGATGGCATCGTTATTCGCACCTCGTGGCTATATGCTCCCTGGGGCAAGAATTTTGTCTTGACAATGTTGCGCCTCGGCCGAGAGCGCGACGAGATAAGCGTTGTCAACGACCAGCGTGGCACACCTACTTCGGCATTAGGTCTCGCGCGCGCGATAATATTAATGGTTGACACCGCTGCGATAGATACCATGCGAGGCATCTACCACTACACCGATGGTGGCTCGTGCACATGGCACGACTTTGCGTGCGAGATTATGCAACAGGCGGGCTTGGCATGTCGCGTTGAGCCATGCACAACAGCGGAGCGTAATATGCGCGCCGAGCGACCAGCATATTCAGTGCTCAACACCGAGCGCATAGCAGCAATCAAAGGCATAGATATAGCCCCATGGCAGGAGCGACTACGCGAGGTTATATCACTAATAAAGAAGTAATTATGGAGAAGCGCAATATACTTATTACGGGTGGTGCGGGCTTTATTGGCAGCCACGTTGTGGAGCTTATGACAACGAAGTATCCCCACTACCACATCGTGACCCTCGACAAGCTGACCTATGCGGGTAGCCTCGACAACATCGCCGAGGCCATGAAGCGCCCCAACCACACCTTCGTGGAGGGCGACATCTGCGACAAGGAGCTTGTTGAGCGCATCTTTGCGGAGCACCACATAGATGGCGTCATGCACCTCGCGGCCGAGAGCCATGTAGACCGCTCAATAAGCGCGCCCATGCTCTTCGCCATGAACAACATCCTGGGCACTATTACCCTTCTGGAGGCGGCACGCAAGGCGTGGGCGGGAGAGTATGCGGGTAAGCGCTTCCACCACATCTCCACGGACGAGGTATATGGAGCACTACCCCTCGAGGGCGGTAAGTTTAGGGAGGAGTCGCGCTACGAGCCCCACTCGCCATATTCGGCATCGAAGGCATCGTCGGACCACTTTGTGCGCGCCTACCACGACACATACGGACTCCCCACGGTCATCACCAACTGCTCGAACAACTATGGCGAGAGGCAGTACCCCGAGAAGCTGATACCTCTATTTATAAATAACATCGTGAAGCGCCTGCCCTTGCCCGTCTATGGCACGGGATGCAATGTGCGCGATTGGTTATATGTTGGCGACCATGCCGCAGCGCTTGACGCGGTATTTCACCGCGGTGCCGATGGCGAGACGTACAACATCGGCGGCGATAACGAATGGACCAACATAGAGCTTATAAAGCGCCTTATCGCCGTTGTAGACAGCGAGTTAGGGCGAGAGGATGGCGAGAGCCTCGCGCTTATTACGCACATAGAGGACCGCGCGGGACATGATCTACGCTACGCCATAGACTCCACAAAGCTGCAGCGCGACTTGGACTGGAAGCCCGCCATGGAGTTCGATGAGGGCCTCCGCCGCACCGTGCGCTGGTACCTTAAGAGCCTATAAAAAACAAGCCCCTACCTTTCGAAGTAGGGGCCTTATATTTTCATCTTACAAATCCTATTTGAGTCGCTCTGCAATAGCCTTGCGCGCGGCAACTTTTGCTGCGTCGAGGCGGCGTTGAGCCTTTGCCTCGGCCTTTACATCACCCTCAATGCGTGCCTCTGCCGCAACGAAGTAGAGATCCCACAACTTGAGCTCCGCCGTTACCTCGCGCTGCGCCACGGTGTAAGCCTCAGCCTTTGCCGCCGTAGCAGTCTCATTTTCAGAGTATATATGGCGATATCCCTGAACATCGTTCCAGTGGCCACGCGTAAAGTCGGGGAAGGCTACAGCCGCGCAGTTGTTATCCATTGATAATGAGCCTAATTCCGCCAAGCAGCACCACTCCGCCATGTCGTAGACATCCATATCGAGAGGCAGACCATTCTGCAAGCAATAGACAAGGCGGGCATCCATGATGTAGTCCATGCCGCCATGACCCATCTCGCGACCCAACTCGCCAAACTGCTCAATCAAGGGGTGGCGGTAGGTCTCCATAAGCATCTCGCGCTGCTCCGCCGTAACGAAGCCGTGAGCATTGAGGTTGTCCATCTGTGGTGCACCCGCACTCTTGAGACCCTCGGCCGAGAGGGCGAACTCGGGTGTTGGGTACTTCGTAGCATAGCCCTTTGTACCCGTGAGTTTGAATAGGCGGTTATAGGGCTGTGGCGTCATCACATTGTGCTGAATCTCAACAACCTTGCCCAGCGCAGTGCGCATAAGTGTCGTTGTGTGGTCGCCATTGCGAAACTCCTTGCACTCCTCGCCCGTGCGGCTCTCAACGAGCTCCTTACCCACGAAGCTCTCGGTGTCCATAGCCACCAATGTCGTGAAGCGGTCGCCACGGTGTATGTTCATGCACTGCGCAACGGGGCCGAGGCCGTGCGTTGCGTAGAGGTCGCCGCGATTCTCCATGTTGTACTTCAAGCGCCAATTTAGACCATCTGTATCGTTATCGTTGGGGTCGTGCCAGTATGAGTCCCAGTAGATGTCGAGCGTGTGGATGTATGCACCCTCGGCACGCACAATCTCGCCAAAGAGTCCCTGCTGCGCCATGTTGAGCGCCGTGAGCTCGTAGTAGTCGTAGCAGCAGTTCTCGAGAATAAAGCAGTGGAGACGCTCACGCTCCGCCAAGTCGATGAGTGTCCAGCACTGCTCGAGGTTCATCGCCGAGGGCACCTCAATCGCCACATGCTTGCCACGCTCCATTGCATACTTAGCCACGGGGAAGTGGTGATTCCAGTCCGTAGCGATATATACAAGGTCGATATCGTCGCGCTCGCACAACGCCTCATAGCCATGCTCACCATGGTATACATCCGCGGGCATCATGCTCGCCTCGTAGAGGAAGCGCTGACACGCATCGGCACGCTCGCGCTCATAGTCGCACAACGCAACGACCTCAACACCAGGGATATGCACAAAGCGCATCACCGCCCATGGGCCACGCATACCGAGACCTACAAAGCCCACGCGTAGCGTCTCAATGGGCTCTACGGCGAGACCCACGACATGCTGCTGACCCTCGGGTCGCTCGGGCGTATCCACGACGATAGTACCCTTATCCCAGTGCCATGTTGAAGACTTAGACAACGACTGCGCCGATGCCTCAACACCCAAAAGCGCAACTGCTGCAACCACCGCAGCAACGATATACTTTACCAATTTCATAGTTATAATATTCTGATTACCAATCATTATCTGCGTCGTTCTCAATATCAATTGAAGACAATATCACCGCCGCAGTAAAGTTCCTATCGAAGAAGTTAGACACTGACAACCAATACTCATTATAGCCCTCAATGTCGTAAACGTATAGAAAATTACTCAAAGGCTCTGGCACATCACTACTATTTACTGAAAAACCTAAACCACTATATAGACTTAATGAAGTGGTTGAACCGCAATAGATATTTGATAATGTAACCTTATATCTACCATCTCTAAACTCATAAGTTACATTAGCTCTCCATAGGTATGAATACATCAGGAAATATCTACCCCGATGATCAGGGACAAAACTTCTATCCTCAATTACGCCAGAGATACTCTCCTCATCTTCATATATCACATCATTCAATTTGCTAGCTGCCTCTCGCTTAAGCTATTCAATAGATTTGTTGGACTCCAGCACACGTGACCACTGAATATCTCCACCAACAACGTTTTTGAATGACTTTTGAACATAGGTACGAATATATCCTTGCTCAACAAAATGGTCGAAATAGTTTGGATAGGGGAAAATCGACCTAAAAGTCTTTCTACCAAACTTCTCAATCCACGCCTCACGAGGTAGCCAAGTACCATCTCCAACACTATATACCATTGTACCATTCTGCGTACGCATAATCTCATACTCCTGTGCGCTTACACTTATAGAAGTTATGAACAGAGCAAAAAGCAAGGTGATAAATCTCTTCATAATGGGAATTGTATATGGTAGAAACTAAAAAATCACGATTACGCGGCCGCTGATACATGCCGAGAGTGAGGCAGTGCGGTCTGCGATTTTCAGGATCGCGGGGGTTACAACGCCCTCACACTCCACGCTACAACGATACTCGCCCGAGGGGGGAAGCATCTTATACTCGCTAATATCAGCAATAACGCCCTCGCGAGCAACACCCGAGAGCATATAGCGTGCACCCAAGAGGCGCGCGGCACGCTCCATGTCGCCCTCGGCGATGACATTGCGCACAACGGTAGAGCTAACCTTCTCCTCGCCATCCTCCCTATGTTGCGCCACGCACTCCAGTTCAAAGCCACACTCCGCAGCCAGAGGTTGCAACTTATCGAAGTTACCCTCGCTACCGCGACCGAGGCGGTGGTTATACCCCACAATCATGCCCACCATGCCCAGACGCTCGATAAGCATATCGCGCACGAAGTTCTCGTAGGGCTGGCTACGGAACTTCTCGTCGAAGTGCGCAACGACCATGCGGTCGATGCCAACCTCCTCGAGTAGTCGTGCACGCTCCTCGATGGTTGTGAGCAGCTGCATACCCTCGGCGCGCCCCATAGCGATGCGGGGGTGGGGGTCGAAGGTGACAACGACACTCTCGGCATCCATTCTCTGGGCCATAGCCTTGAGGTGCTCCAAAAGGGCACGATGACCCTGGTGCACACCATCAAACGAGCCTATGGTGACCACCGAGCGGCGCGGCGCGGCCGTAGTATCGAAGCCGTACTGCAACATAAGTTAGAGGTTAGTTGTTACTCTCCTCGGCAACCTTAACGAAGTAGGCCACCTTCTCGAGGAGGGTTGTGATATCGTAGTTCTCAACGACGATGCCCTGAGGGAAGTTCAGCGGCGCAGAGGTAAAGTTAAGCACACCCCTGATTCCCGCATTGATGATGGGCAGCACCAAGGATGACGCCTGCGACGTGGGCAGCGACACGATGGCGATGCTTATATCCAGCTCATCCACCCTCTCCTCGAACTCGTCGATATGGTAGCAAGGGATGTTGTCAATCGTAGTACCCACCTTGTTGGGGTCGACATCGAAGGCCGCCGTGATGCGCAACTTAAGGCCCTTGCCGTTGAAGTATTTTGTTACGGCCTGACCGAGGTGACCCATGCCTATGATTGCCATATTCATGGGCTGCTCGCTATAGAGGATGCTGTTGATGAAGTCGATGAGCACCTTCACATCGTAGCCCTTCTTCGTATCGCTCGAGAAGCCTATGAGCATAAGATCGCGGCGCACCTGCACAGCCGTAATGCCGTGCATACCCGCCAAGACATGCGAGAAGATGTGTGTGATACCTTGGGCGTGACACTTGACGAGCGTGCGACGATACTCGCTCAGGCGCTCGATGGTCTTCTCGGGAATGGGAGAGGTTATAGTGTTGTTTGCCATGTTAAACTTTACTTTAGACTACTCGACAACAATCTTCGAGTCGTGGCGGTAGTGCTGACGCACCCAGTTAGTATTCGTATACGAGCCGTCGAGATACTCAAAGCGGTAGGGCGTAGTCAGCGGTGTATGGGTCTTACCGAGGAAACCCTCGAAGCCCTCATACATCATGCGACAGAATATCATCGCGGCATCGTAGCCACGGTACGACGTGCGCGAAGGCAGTGCGTTGTAGCTTGTAACATATCGGCCATCAAAGAGGCGCATGGTCTCATCAATGCGGTTGGCATAGTAGGGCACGACAAAGACCACATCGTTGTGGAAGAAGATGTCGCGGTCGATGCTGTTCATCTTGAGCCACTCGCGGTTGCCCACGACCATGTAGTCGCCATATGTCAGGCCACGACCTCGTATCGAAGACTTTGTAGATGAGAGTGTTGTGAGGATGCGGTCGACATCCGTAGCCGAGAGCGCCATTACTACAAAGACCTTATTCTGCTCCGTGCGCATAAGCTCCTCGATGTTCACCTCCGCGCCACTTGTGCCATCGGCATTGCGCGTATAGAAGAACGAGCCGCGGTTGAAACGGTAGTTGAGAGCCCTCTCTGTGGTGCTGGTCGAAAGCGAGCGCACCTCGTTCACAAAGTTATTGTCGTTGTTCACGGCATATATGGTCACAACCTCGCGGCTGCCATCCAGCAACTCTGCTACGGGGTCATCCTTGAGAGTTGCGGGTGCTGGCATGTTGAAGAGCACGGGGCTCTCATGCGCCACATACTGCAGGGGCGACACAACGGGGATGTTGTTCATCTCGGCATAGCGCAGCACGGGCTCAAACTCCTCATCGTAGACAGGACCTATGATAAGCTGCGCATCGAGCACACCCTGCTCGATAATAGAGCCTATACGCTCGCTACTTCGCTTGGTGTCGAGCACGGCAAGCTCTATGGAGTAACCCTCATTTTTGAGATCCTCCATCGCAAGGAGCACACCGCGGTAGAAGTCGACGATATTCTCCTTCGCTTCGCCACGAGCATGGAAGGGCAGCAGCAGCGCCACCTTGAGCTCCATGTATGGTGCCAGCGGCTCAAAGCGGGGCGTTGGGGGCAGACTGTCAATGAACACATCGCAGCCGTCACACTGCAACGAGTCGGCAACCTCACTTTCACCATCCTCCTGTGCACGCTCCTCCGACTCTGGGGCTTCAGCCTCACTCTCTGGCCTCTCCGCCTCGGCTACAGCACCATCCGCAGCACCGCGATTGTTGCGCTCCTCGCTCCTATTGTCCTTGACAATAAGCGTCATGCCCGCCTTGATGTCGGTGTGGTCCTTGAGGCCATTGAGGTCAAGGAGATTCTGCTCCGTCATGCCATAGGTGCGTGACAACGAGTATAGCGTCTCACCAGGGCATACCACATGCGCACCCTCACCCTCGGCAGGCTTGTTCTGATTCGCACTCTTTTTGTTCTCAACCTTGACATTGCCATGCAGGACATAGAGTCTGTCACCCAGGCGCAACTGGTCACTCTTCAGGCCATTAACCTCGATTATAGACTCCTGGCTCACGCCATAGACATTCGAGAGGGAGTAGAGCGTGTCACCCTCCTTGACCTGGTGGATATAATATCTCTTGCCATGGTATCGCACAGTGACCTTCGACGGCTCTGTCGCCATCGACACCGAGACAATCATCACAGCAAGTGCAACCAATATGAGTCGTAGTCTTTTCATCTTGAGTATCAATAGTTCAACCTTTTTGCGGTTACTTTGTTCGTAGGCGTATCTCGGTTATCACCTTCTTGGTGTAGAGGGGGAAGTCACCCTGCATCATCCACGAGTAGTAGCTGGGCTCGTCACGGAAGACATCCTCCACCTTGCGACCCTTGTACTTACCAAAGGTGAAGACCTCCTCGCCCTTGTCGTTAAGCGCGATGCGACCCGCGAAGTCAACAACCTCGCTATGTGTAGAGAACGCAGCAAGCTCCTCTACAGTATCTCCGATGTCGCCATAACGCTCAATTTGTGCCTCGAGCACCTCGTATGTCGCGAGGGTGTCGGCCTCTGCCGAGTGGGCATTTGTGAGGTCCTTGTCGCAGTAGAACTTATACGCCGCGACGAGTGTGCGCTGCTCCTTCTTGTGGAAGATGTTCTGCACATCCACAAACTTGCGCTTGCGGAAGTCTACATCTACCTCTGCGCGCATGAACTCCTCCACGAGCATGGGCAGGTCGAAGCGGTTGGAGTTGAAGCCACCGAAGTCACACCCCTCGATAAACTTTGCCAACGACTTTGCTATCTGCTTGAATGTAGGCTCATCCTTAACATCCTCGTCGCTGATGCCATGTACGGCTGTCGCCTCTGCGGGGATGGGCATCTCGGGGTTTATGCGTCGTGTTTTTACCTGCTTCGAGCCGTCGGGCTCAATCTTCACCATCGATATTTCCACGATGCGGTCGTTTGCAGTATCCACACCCGTAGTCTCAAGGTCGAAGAATATTATTGGACGCTTAAGTTTTAGATTCATTGTTGTTCGGGATTTTAGTCCACCATGGGTCATATTACAGGGCACTAACTACGCTAAAATCAGCAATTGGTCACGCGCCCCAGTTTGTTGTCAGAAGGGGGTAGATGTGATGTCAAGTCGAAATTGACACGGATGGGACATACTTGGCGTATTTCCCATTCGTGGCAATGAGCTTGGCACCGCAGATGCCCCCTTATCACAACAAACTATGCGTTGATCATC
>JAZRJJ010000040.1:0-31780 GCA_045645705.1 Alistipes sp.
TGTTCTTTACGTAATCGGCGTGACCTGGGCAGTCTACGTGAGCATAGTGACCGTTTGCAGTCTGATACTCAACCTGAGCAGTGTTGATGGTGATACCACGCTCCTTCTCCTCAGGTGCGTTGTCGATAGAGTCGAATGAACGAAGCTGTGAAAGACCGTTCTTAGCAAGAAGAGTTGTGATAGCAGCAGTAAGACTAGTCTTACCGTGGTCAACGTGACCGATAGTACCGATGTTCACGTGTGGTTTCGAACGATCGAATTTTTCTTTTGCCATAGTAATATAAGTATTTAAGTTTTTAAAGTTACTTCTACACTTTGTTTTACGAAACAATGCGCAACACTACGCCGGTCGCTTGAACCTCTCGAGTGTTACACCTGTCTTCTTTCGAGCGGAAGACGAGGCTCAAACTCGCGACCCGTAGCTTGGAAGGCTACTGCTCTATCAACTGAGCTACTTCCGCAAAAATACACCGTTCAGAGTATGCCTCACTCATTTCTGAATGACTTCTTTGCAACTCCGACGGCGTCGTTTTCTTTGTGGGAAGAGATGGATTCGAACCACCGAAGGCGTGCGCCAGCAGATTTACAGTCTGCCCCATTTGGCCACTCTGGTATCTTCCCAATATTTAAGCCCCTCATTGAGGAGCTTTGCTATCTAAGAGCCGATGGAGGGATTCGAACCCCCGACCAGCTGATTACAAATCAGCTGCTCTGGCCAACTGAGCTACATCGGCGTTTCTCTTAACGGGTGCAAAGGTAAGAACTTTTTTTTAATCTGCAAACTTTTTGCAAACTTTTTTCAAAAAAAATTCATTTTTACTCTTTCAAAGAACTTTTTGCCACCCTTTTGCAGGGTCTTAGCGCAAAATCGTGTGCAAATATACAACTAATTTGTTAATCGCGAAACAGAACAACAACTTTTTTTCGCTTTACCCCACATTTTTTTAGTATATCCCCGCTTTTTCGACCTATACCTATATTAATATATAATATGAGAATTGCTCTCCAGCGCCCAAAATGTTGCTCATATCGACGAAGATTATACGACTATTCGGAAGTTTGATAGAAAATATGGGGCATAAATTTGGCAACTACCCTCTTTGTCGTTATCTTTGCATCCGGTTTTCACCAAGCATATAACTATTAAACTATAAAAAAATATGAAAGTAGAGCAGAACAAGATGGTGAGCGTTGACTACAAGCTCACTGTAGATGGTCAGATTGCAGATCAGTCACAGCCTGGTCAGCCTTTGGAGTTTATTTGCGGCATGGGCATGTTGTTGCCCAAGTTCGAGGAGGCTATCATGGGCAAGGAGCCCGGTGAGTCTGTAGCATTCACACTCGAGGCTAAGGATGGTTACGGCGAGGTTATCGCTGAGGCTATCGTTGAGTTGCCCAAGACTGTATTCATGATGGACGGCAAGGTTGCAGAGGACATCCTCTTCGTAGGCAGCCAGATTCCTATGGCTACAGCTGATGGCCAGCACATGATGGGTGTTGTTAAGGAGGTTAAGGAGGAGACCGTAATGATGGACTTCAACCACCCTATGGCAGGCAAGACCCTCAACTTCGAGGTTACAGTTGTTGACGTACGCGACACAGAGCCCGAGGACCTCGCAAAGTTCATGGGTGGCGGTTGCAGCTGGGGTGACTGCGGTGGCGGTTGCGGCGACCACGAGTGCGGTGATGGTTGCGACTGCAACGGTTGCCACTAATAGAGCCAAGCCCTCTAAACAAAAGATGCTATCCACAGCGGATAGCATCTTTTATTTTAGGGAGGACGGTCTTTCAACTCTTAATGATTAATGCCGAGCACGCCCTTGAGGTTCTTTGCCCACTTACCCTGCGCACGCATAACCTGCTCGACGATATCGCGCACAGCACCGTGGCCACCATTAAACTCCGAAACATAGCGCGACGCCTCGACGACCTCCATAGCGGCATCGGCGGGACACACGGGGATGCCCACAAGGCGCATACATTCGAGGTCGGGGATGTCGTCGCCCATATAAATCACATCGGCGGGATTGAGGTTATAATCGGACATAAACTCGTTGATTGCCACGGTCTTATCCATGCAATTAAGATACATACGCGTCACGCCGAGCATAGTCAAGCGGTTCTCGAGCATCCTGCCACGGCCACCCGAAATAACACACACTTTCAAGCCCTCGCGCAGTGCAGAGGCGATGGCATAACCATCCTTTGCATTGTAGCGACGAATGAAGTCGCCATCGGGCGTGGGGATAATACCGCCATCGGTCATCACGCCATCAACATCGAGAACTATCGCCTCGACACGTGCTATATCCTCTTTGAAGTTTCCCATATACTTTCAGTTATCAGTTTATATATCTGCTGTCTACGCTTGTCATTGGCAAGCATCTTTATGTGGCGATTGGTAACCACCGCATCACCCCTGACAGCGGGACCCGTCTGCACCGTTGTGGGGTCATCTGTCGCGAGGGCCTTGGCCGCAGTCTCCGCAATGAGCGGCTTCAATATGTCGAAATCCAGCTCCTCCTGCGCAAGCAGCTCACTACCAGTGGCATAGAGGTGATTTACGAAGTTATTGACAAAGACACCCGCGAGGTGTATCACCCTGCGGCGCTCCGAATTGGCGTACTCCACACGCGAAGATATCCTCGAGGCGAGCTCCATAAGCGTCTCGCGCGTAGCCTCGCTGTCGGCCTCAACAAAGATTGGCACATCCGTAAGCGACACCGTGCGACCAGAACTAAAGCTCTGCAACGGATAGAAGATGCCTCTACCACCGCGCTTCTTCGAAAGGGCATCTATGGAGACGCTACCTGCGGTGTGCACAAGGATGGCCCCCTCGGGGATGGCAAGCGTCGCTGCGACACTCTCAACCGCACGGTCACTCACCGAGACAATGTATATATCGGCCTCTGCCAGCTCCTCGGGATCTGCCGCCCACTCGCAGCCACCAATCTCAGCAACAGCCATTCCGCGCACGCTATTTCGGGCAAGCACCTGCACGAGCTCCACACCCTCGGCGCTACCCATGGTACGAGCAAAGGACTCCGCAACATTACCCGAGCCCACGAGAACAACCCTAATATCAGTGCCTTTGCGTAGCGTAGAGACTCGGATACGGCGGCGGTCGATGCTCTCGTAGCGCTGGCGATACTGCCACACGGAGCACAACTCGCAGCCTATAAGTATGATATTCCATGACACCTGCAACCAGATGATAAACAATGGCACGGCAGCCAAACTACCATAGACAAAGTTATACGATGTCATCATATGCTGGAAGTAGACATAGCCTCGCATCCACAACGAGAGCGCCACACCCGAGAAGATACCCGCATAGAGAGCATTGCGCCACTTGACGCGCGTATAGGGCAAATACTTGTACATCAGCATAGTAGCTGCTGCAACAAGAGTCATCGAGATAAGGCTGCCAACAAAGTTGTTTATGCCATCGCTCAGGCCCACCATAACGAGCATATCGTAGGCAAAGGTCATCGACGCAAGAAGCAGCGTGGGCACAAATAGGGCGATGATGATATATGCCGTGTAGCGATGGAAGAAACCGCGATTGGCAAGCACACCAAACACAAGGTTGAACGACCTCTCCGCAGTGCGGAAGAGTGTGAAGACCATAAATAGCAGCATCGCGATACCCACGATTGCCAAAAAACCTGGGGCGATGTTCTCCACCGCGGCGCGCGCCATATTGAGCAGGCTGTCGAGCACCACATTCCACTTTTCGGGCACGCTGGCGTAGATAAGCGTCACACACCTATCCACAACACCCACCTTGCCAAGAATGAGCAGCACAAGCGTTAGCATCGGCACAAGCGCCATAAGCGTATATAGAGTAAGCGCAGCACTATCGACCATAGTGCGATGCACATTGACACCACGCAACGTATAGTATATCAGGCGATAACCACGGCGCAGATGGCTACGCTCGGCAGCATCCACACTCAACAGGTTGTGGTGTATGAGTCGTTGCATATGCTTCAACGACCTCCTTATCTTCTCTACAATCCTCATTATTGCAGTTGTTTAATCTCTATAATCCATGTATCGCCCGCGACTGATGTAAGGGCGATGAGCCTCTCACCACCTGGGCGTGTCGCTGTGGCACGACGCACAGCATCTATAGATAGCGCACAGTCGCGCTTCATAAACTCTACACCCTCACCTTTTAGCCTGCGCTTAAGTTCCTTGGGGCGATAGGGCTCGATGCCCACAATCTCGAATATGCGTGCTGGGAGCGCCTCCGTGGGTAACTCCCGCGCAAAGGCGTAGCCGTTATTACTCCATATTGAGGCATAGGGCTTGAGCGCAGCAATTGCCACGCGCGCCTTCTGCAGTGCCACATCGGGAACAAGCAGATAGCGATACTCCTCGGGCGTGAAGGCCTCCGCACTCGGCTCGGCGGTCATTGCCTCGCTACCGAACGACCACTCGCCATCGCCAATTACCGCGATGCGTAGCATATCCTGTGGGGCATTGGTGTAGATGTTGACCTCCTTGCACTCGCCACCAATCGACACTACCTCCACCTCCGCGGGGCTACATAGCCTGAATGCCTCGGCGCAGTCGAACATAGGGGATAACTTTATCGCCACACGCTCGGAAATCTCTCTTAATCGGGGCATTAGCGCCACGACATTGGGCGAGCAATCCTCCATGCAGACCATCTTCTTGCCCTCCGCCGAGCGACGATCGGGGTCGACAAAGACCCAGTCGAAGTGCTCCGCCGTCGAGGCTACATACTCCTCGGACGAGGCAGTGACAACCTCCACATTCGTAATGCCCAGAAGCGACATATTATATCTAACAACCTCCGCAAGCACCTCATCGCGCTCAATGCTCACAACGCGCTCGAAGTGCTCGGCAAGGGCCATCGTATCTATGCCGAGGCCGCATGTCATATCCAGCACCGCACCTCCTGCGAGGGGCTTACGGCGTGCACTCTCCTGACTTGAGCACTGCTCGAAGGCGCGAGGAGGGATTATGCATCGTGCCTCATACAGCGCGGGCAATTTACGGCGTGCACGCTGCAGATACTTGACCTGCGTTGCGACAAGCGCAGCATGGGGCACGCCCTTACTCAGGGCGATTTTTGCGGGGTCGCGCTCGATATTTTCATCTATCGCGCGGCGCACCTCCTCCGTGCGCAGTATGTCAAGGTCATTGAGGGTTAGCATAACGATACAAAGTTATCACTTTTTTTTGATTTTTGCTCCAATAAAGCATCGTAATCGCAGTATATGCGAGGTAGCAGAGCACCACACCCCATGTCGGCATGGTGTACTCCACCGAGGCAAAGGGGAGATTCGACGCCCACTCTACGACGATATTCTGGATGTGCGCCGACCACTCCGCCACCGCTGCAAAGGGGTAACCCACAGGCGCAGGGAGCATCACGGCGAGGATGCCACACGCTACAATGGCGTAGGCAAGGAACAAGACGCACGGAGTGACTACCACGCCCACAAGAGGCAGATTGTCAAAGGTATGCGACACGATTGGCAGTGTCCACAGCGATGCCACGACACCCACCACAATTAGTGAATAGAGGCTCTTAACAGGGCGTGGCCACATGCGCGAGGTGCGCATCAGGGGGACTGCCCACGCCACGATGCCGAGGACGGCAGCAACAGATAGTTGGAAACTTATGTCGAAGAGGTAACTCGGGCGATAGACAAGCATAGCAAACACCGTAACAGCCAGCGCATTAAGGCTATTATAGCGTGCAGAGGTAGCAAGCGAGAGTTGCAACACCGAGAGCATAACGGCAGCGCGCACCACCGAGGGCGAGGCGCCACTCATAATGGCATAAAACCATATTGCGACAATGGCAAGGAGCGCCGCAATGCGGTGGCCGCCATGCACAAAGCGCAGTGGCAGCAGCATGAAACTCACGACCATAAGCACGATACCAAGGTGCAGACCCGACACCGCCATAAGGTGCGACAATCCCGTCCTGGAGTAGGCCTCACGCAGGTCGATGGGCATGGCATGGCGCGAGCCAGCAACCATAGCCACAACCGTAGCGTGCGAGGCATCATCGGTGGCATATTTATCCAATCGCGCTATAGCCCTCGACTGCAAATCTGTTGGTGCATAGCGTGTTACGCTAACAATATTATAATCGCTGACACCCACTCCGCCCACAAAACCGCGGCGGTGCATTAGGCGGTTATAGTCGCCATAGCGCGAAATATCCTCGTTCAGTCGCGCGCAGATATGCACCCTATCACCATGGCCTACACTATCCGAGCGCAACCACACGACAACGCTCGCCTCGCTATCGTGCCAGCGCTCGCCATCATGCCACTGCACAAGGCGGCCATCTGCCACACGATAGCCATCGCGCGCTGAGGGTATGTCCACAACATCCACAATCATAGCGCACTCCGCGTCGTAGGGCATAGCGACTCTCGGCTCGCGCAGCTCGGCAACGACATATCCAAAGGCCACCAGCGCAAAGGCGACATATCCCCACACCACCCTGCGAGGCATGGCGAGGTAGGCGACAATGACCGAGCTGAGAAATAGCACCACGGCGAGATATAGTGGCACAACGAAGTGTTCTGCAAGGAGTATTCCCGCCACGAATGGAAGAAGCACAACCAACATAGGCATCGACCGCAGCCGATGCCCAAGTGTACTGAAACTAAGCGCTTTATGCGAGTGGTCGGATGCGCACATCACACACGCCTTCAAGCATCTTTGCCAACGCCTCCACATCGGTAGGCTCGTCCACCTGACCATAGTGGTAGGGGTAGTAGATTGTGGGGCGAATGGCCTTGACTGCCTCCGTAGCCTGCTCGGGAGTCATGGTATAGGGCTGGTTGCAGCAGATGAAGGCGATGTCGATGTTCTTCACCGCGCGCAACTCATCCGTAGGCTCGGTATCGCCCGAAACATAGATGCGCACAGCACTGCCAAGCGTAACCACATAGCCACAATCCTCACGCTCCTTGGGGTGGAACTGCAACTGATGCTCCGAGGTGTTATACGCCGCCACGGCCTCAACCTTTAAATCGCCAAATGGCTCTGCCACAGCGCCAGGCAACATTGTGTAGCAGTCGCCCGCAAAGCCCTCCGCCGAGGTCTTATCCAGAAGAATACGGGTATCCTCCTTCTGCAAGTGCTCGATTGCCTTCATGTCGAAGTGGTCGTAGTGTGAGTGTGTCACGAGGATGACATCCGCCTTGGGAAGTTTGTCATACTCGGCGTTCTCCATAACGGGGTCGACATAGATATGCTTGCCATTATACTCAATCGCCAGCGAGGCGTGCGCAAAGAAGGTCAACTTGAGCTTCTCGCCATTAATAACCAACTCGTCGCAAGGGTAGCTTGGAGTAGACTTTTTCTTGAACAATAACCACCTTAATAGTCCCATATTTGCTCTATTTTATGTTGTTAATAAATTCTGAGATTGCGGGCGCAAGTGCCTCAGTAATAGTGAGGTTTGCGTTTGTATATATGCTCATTACCTGCATCACGCGGTCGGAGGTGTCGGCATCCTTAAGCACATGTGTCATATTCTCAAACACACAGTGCTGGGCAGCGGGATTAGCCTCGTGCAGACGCTTGCCATTCGACACCGAGACCTGAACATCCCTGCCTCCCGAGACGATAAACATCGGCACACGACACTTCGCAGCAAGCTCCGTGGGCTCGTATCGCATATTGCTGATTAGGAAGGGCTGCACCACGGGATGAAACAGGCTTATCAGCTCGGCGGGAATATCCTCCTCGGCAACCATCTTGCCCGCCTTGAGCGAGTTTATAATATTGGTGCTCTTAATCATTAGCCCCATATATGCGGGCACAAGTTGCTGCGAGAGCTGGAAGTTGAGAATTTCGGCCATGTTGTAGCCTGGGGCGCAGAGCAAGACCACGCCATCGGGGCAACACTCCACCTCCGCAGCCAGCTGCAATGCGATAAGTCCGCCCTCACTATGTCCCGCCACGATAACTCTGTCATAACCCTCCGCGCGCAGAAACTCCACGCAGGTGCGGGCATCGTCGATGTAGTCTTCGAGCACAAGGTTTGGCACATCCTCCGCGGGGATGGGGCTGCAACCGATACCTCGCTTGTCGTAACGCATAACGGCATAGCCGCTCTCGGCCAACGCCTCGCCCAACATCTTGTAGCAGAAGGTGTTGAGTCCCGCAGCAGAGTTACCATTGCGGTCGGTAGGACCCGAGCCCGCAACGATGAGCACAGCCGTATCGCTACCCTCTTCGGGCATATCCATCGTAGCACCTATAGTGCCCCACTCGCACTCCACAACGACCTCGCGCTGCTGGGCCAAAACTGTCAAACCCAGCAACATAAACACGCCACACAACAATACCTTAACGCTCTTCATAATTCCCTGAAATTAAGTTATCTACATTTGCAAACGACTCCTCCACAACGCCACGCAACTGCTTGCGGTTGACATGCGTATATACCTCGGTTGTGAGGATACTCTCGTGACCAAGCAGTTCCTGCACCTGGCGGATGTTTGCACCGCCCTCCAACAGATGCGTAGCAAAGGAGTGGCGCAGCGTATGGGGGCTTATCTGCTTGTCGATACCCGCCAACAGCGCCGCCTGCTTGATGATATTAAAGACCATGACGCGCGTGATGGGCTTGCCGCGGTTATTAAGGAATAGCGTGGCCTCGGAGCGCGAGGTGGGCGTGCGGTGCTCCATGTAGAGCTGAATCTTGTCGCGCGCAACGCTGCTGATGGGCACAAGGCGCTGCTTGTCACCCTTACCCACGATGCGTATGTAGCCCTCACCAAAGAAGAGGTCGCTGATTTTGAGCGATGTAAGTTCCGAGACGCGCAAGCCACACGAGTACATAACCTCAACCATGGCGCTATCACGGCAACCCTTCGAGGTGGTCATATCGAATGTCGCAAGCATGGCATCTATCTCCGCTACCGTAAGCACATCGGGGAGCGTACGGTCGAGGCGGGGGTTTTCGACATTATCCGTAGGCAGTTGCTCAATCTTATCGTTGATTAATAGGTAGTTGTAGAAACTTTTAACGCCACTCAAGCGACGAGCCTGTGACGCAGCGCTGCTATTACGCTCATACAACCACGCCATGAAGCGCTCAATCATGGGCTGCTCGACACTCTCGGGGAGCACATCGTAGTTGCGCAGTATGTAGTGCGAGAACTCCTCGAGGTCGCGCTTGTATGCCTCGACAGTATTTGCCGAGAGGCGACGCTCAAGCTTCAGGTATCGCACATAATCGTTGCGAATTTTTTCCCACTTTTTCGTTATATCTGCCATATAATCGCTATCTTTGTGGTAAAGATACAAAAATTATTTTACATAATATAATATCGGGATAAAATTCTATACCATGAAACGATATACACACCTCACCATAACCTGCCCCGATGCGGAGAGTGCCGAAATTCTTGCCGCCTTTCTGTCGGACTACCCCTTCGAGTGCTTCAGCGACAACGCCACCGACGAGGGCGTAGTTGTCGAGACATACATGGCGCCCGAGGAGTGGGCAGAGTGCGGCGAGGAGGCAACGAACATCATCAACGACTATGGCACGCTCACGGCAATCAAGGAGATTGAGGATGAGAACTGGAACGCACGCTGGGAGGAGGAGAGCTTCCAGCCCGTGGATATAGATGGTAAGATTGTGATTCGCGCGGCTACACACCCCGCACCCGAAGACCCAGCAATCATGGATATCATCGTAGCACCCACCATGTCGTTTGGCTCGGGACACCACCATACAACACGCATGATGTGCCGCCTTATCCACGCCTCAGAGCCCGCAAAGAGTGCACTCGATGTAGGCTGTGGCACGGGCGTATTGTCCTTCGTGGCGCTTAAGGGCGGAGCGGGATTTGTCGACGCTATAGACATCGACCCATGGTCAGCCGAGAGTGCAGCTCGCGCCGCAGAGCTCAATGGCGTGAGCGACCGCATAAACATCATCACAGGCACGGTGGAGGCAATCGAGGGCAAGAGCTACGACGCCATCTATGCCAACATCAACCGCAACATCATCCTCTGTGACATCGCGCGCTACACCGCAGCACTAAATGCAGGAGGCAACCTCTTTGTCAGCGGCTTCCTCACCGAGGATGTGGAGCATATAACCTCGGCTGCGGCGGCACACAACCTCACACTCATCGCACAACTCGAGGAGGAGGGCTGGGTGGCCATAGCATTCAAAAAGGAGAAATAAACGATTGCGACAATGACAATTCTACCATCAGTATATTTCGGCACGATAGAGTATTGGACAGCGCTTGTTCAGGCGGGAGATGATGCCATAATCGACATCGGCGAGAACTATGTGAAGCGCTCGGAGCGCAACCGCACCGAGATTATGACATCGGGAGGCGTCATGCAGCTCTCTGTGCAACTTGCCCACGCCAACCGCCCACGCCAGCCCATGCGCACGATGCGCATAGACTACTCGAAGCGCTGGCAGCATCAGCACCTCGTGGCCATAGAGTCGGCATACCGCTCATCACCCTACTACGACTACTACGCCGACCGCTTCACGCCCCTCTTCGAGCGCGAATGGGAGCGCCTCGTAGAGCTCAACATGGCGACCCTCGAGGCGGTGTGTAAGACGCTCAAAATCAAGATACCGCGCATATCCGAAACATATATCACTGCCGCAGAGGGCGACCTCGACCTACGCGATAAAAAGAGAGGCTCGACACTATGTGCCGAGCCATATATCCAGGTCTTTGATGACCGCCTGCCATTTGCCCCCAACCTCTCGATATTCGACCTCTTGATGTGCGAGGGTCCCGAGGCAATCAACTACCTCCGAAGGGCAAAGCTATAACTAACGAACAACCTTAATAGTCGCGCTATCGCTGTATCGGCCAGATGCATCGGTGGCGCGAATTGTTTTTGTGCCATGCACAACAACGGAGTCGGCACGATAGTGAGCCTCGCCAACACGATGCACGGGGATGGTGTCGCCATCAACGAGCATAATAGGCTCACCCACAGAGCTATACACATCTACCGTCTGCAGCGTATCGCGTCTCTCGCGCCAACCCTTGTCGGCGATATGCAGCGTAGGCGCAGCGCTATTCCAGCGAGCACGATAGAGGTGGTAGGCATCCTTCTTCTGGGCATGGTCATACTCCACCAAACCCGCGAGGTTCATGCCATAGGCGCGGCGCGCAGAGGCGTAGTCGAACATATTGTCGAGCCACACACCCCAGAAGATGCCAGCCTCGTCAATCTGCTCGATATATCGCTCGTGCATATCCGTCTGTCGGCGCTCGGGCAAGTGGCGCGTATTGCGTGAGGCGCGCTCCATGCGCTCGGTGTTGTGACCACGCACTCCCGCCTCGCCATAGGCTACGCCACAGTGCAGCGACGACCACGACTTATTCGACGAGAGCTGCTCACACCATATATCGACATCCTCAATCGAGCCCTTCATCCAGCCCACATTCTGGCGCAACACCACAAGGTCGGTGATGAAGTTGATAGCGCCATCGTTATTGCTGCAGCTCACCGTGGGGCGCGACACATCGAGCGAGTGTGCAAGGTCATTGAGCTCGCCTACATAGCCCAGCAGGTCATCGCCACGCTGCCATACCAGCGAGAAGATGCCCCACATAACAACCGATGGGTGGTTATAGTTCTGCGCCACAACCTCCTTAAGCTGCTCGAAGCCGTTATCGCGAAGTGCCACAGTGGGATAGTAGCATATATCCGAAAAGGCGTGCTCGTAGCGCGAGAAGGGGACATCGACCCATGCAAGCACACCCTCTTTGTCGCACAAGTCGTAGAGATGGCCATCGTGTGGGCCGATAATCGAACGCACAGCATTTGCACCCATATCGCACAGCTTTGCGAAGTCCTCGTCTATGTGCTGGCGAGTTATTGCAGTACCGAAGCCCTCGCGGTCGTGTGGCAGGCTAACGCCCTTAACCTCAACGGGTACGCCATTGATGCACAGCCTATTATCCTCCGACACGCTTATCGAGCGAAGGCCCGTATGGAGAACCAACTCATCCAACGGATTTCTCCTTTCGCCCAGCGTAACCTCTACACGATACATCGTGCGCTTATCCAAGCTCCAGAGCTGTGGGCTGATAATCTCGAAGGGCACCTCAACAGCGCGGTCGGGCGAGATTTTCGACACCTTAACCGTGCGGCTAACCACCTCGTAGCCATCCTCACCCACAAAGCGCACGGTGAGCGCTGTGTGGTCGATGTCCCTGGTCGAGAGATATACCTTAACGACACCCTCCGCCTTGTCGCGCGATACTTTGTGCTGCTCGATAAGCACACCCTCCGAGCCATAGTAAAGTGGCGAGATGATATTCTTGGGCGTAACCATAAGCTCCACATCGCGATAGATGCCTCCCGCGAGGTCCACATCCGACGACAAGGGCAGCACATCGTTGCGCTGGCTGTTCGACACGATAACGCGCAGATGGTTATCCGCACCGTAGCGCACAAAGTCGGTAATCTCGAAGGTGAATGCCGTAAAGCCACCGCGGTGCTCACCCACATACTTGCCATTGACAAAGAGCTCGGCGACGCTCTGCGCACCGCCAAAGCGCATAAAGAGGCGCTTGCCCTGCCACTCCGCGGGGACATACACATCGCGCATATAGTTTGCCGTAGTGCGCAGGTATCCACCCTCCTCGGCACCGACATTCCAAGTGTGGGGCAGCGTAACATAGTCTGCATCAGCAGCATCGGGCTCCGTAGCGAAGAAGAAGCGCCAGCCGTCGTTGAGATTGTAACTCTCCCTCGAGGGCGATGCTGCATCCGCTGTAAACACCCCCACGAGGAGCACGGCAATAAGTATAAAATATTTCAGGTGTCGCATATATTTAGACTTTTGTTGTTGCAAAGATACGAATAAAGAAAAAAATTTCGTATCTTCGTGCGAAGAATATTTATATTAACGGCACACTTTCAACACAACTTTATCGGTTATGGTTATAGATATCATCTATATTGTTGCGCTACTCATAGCCATCATCCTGGGCATACGCCAGGGTCTTATAACCCAAATTTTCATGCTTATCGCGCTGGTTGCAACAGCCTTCGTAGCACCCACCGTGGCAACACCCATAGGCCTGCTATTCACAGATAACGAACTGCTTGCATTCACCGCAGGCTTCGGCATCATGCTCCTTGGCGCAGTAATCCTCGTATGGCTCATTGCGCCACTCATCAAGAGGCTTATCATAGGTAAGACGTTGAGCAGGATAAACTCATTTCTCGGCGCGTGCGTAGCATTTGCCACCACGATACTCCTGCTTTCGGCCGCGAGCACCATGTTCAACACCGCAAACATCGGCGAGCCCGACACCGCAAAGATAGAGGCATATGCCAACGAGTGCAGCGATGCTGAGGGCGAGGAGGCGCTTCGCGAGAGCATCGACAACCTGCGCGACATAATCAACAAGAAGTCGACAATGCGCGAGTACTTCAAGCCACGATATGTAGAGTATGAGACACTCGATGAGTCGGTACTTTTTGAGCGCTTCTTGTGGATAGGCAACAACATCTGCCCCGAAATCGAGGAGATGCAAAAGATTGCCACCGCCGAGGTTGAGCAGTTGGTAAAGGAGAACTTCACACAGAGCACAGAGAGCTATGGCACAGCAGAATAACGACACAATACGCATTGAGGGCACGGTAATCAGCTCTACGGGTAGCTGGTATGAGGTCGCCACCGAGGAGGGGCGACTTAATTGCCGTATTCGTGGCCGTCTAAGGCTCAAGGGCGTGCGCTCGACAAACCCCGTTGTCGTGGGCGACCGCGTGATGGTGGAGCCCGATGGCGACAACAGTGCCATCGTAGAGATTCTACCACGCCGCAACTATGTCATTCGCCGCGCCTCAAACCTCTCGAAGGAGTCGCACATCATAGCCGCAAACATCGACCGCGCGCTACTACTCATAACGCTCCACTCGCCCACCACACCCCGCGAGTTTGTCGACCGCTTCCTTGTGACATGCGAGGCCTACAAAGTCCCTGTGACCATCGTTATCGGCAAGGCCGACACGCTTCAAAATGAGGCACTTGAGGAGGCCGACGAGTTCACCGCAATATACGAGGATGCGGGATACGAGGTGATGCGCCTGTCGTCGGTTACGGGCGAGGGCGTCGACGAGATACGCGCCATGCTCCGCGACCGCACAACGCTTGTTGCGGGCAACTCGGGCGTGGGCAAGTCTACACTTATCGGCTCTATAGACCCCACGCTGGAGATACGCACGGGTGAGATTTCCGACAGCCACCATCAGGGCAAGCACACCACAACATTCTCGATGATGTACCCCCTGGAGGGCGGCTACATCATCGACACGCCAGGCATCAAGGGCTTCGGCCTTATCGACATTGACGACAAGGAGCTTTGCCGCTACTTCCCCGAGATGATGCGCATAGCCCCCGACTGCCGCTTCTACAACTGCACACACACCCACGAGCCTGGCTGCGCCGTGGTCGAGGCCGTCAAGGAGGGCATGGTGGCATGGTCACGCTATGAGAGTTACCTGAAAATTTTAGACGAAGATGACAAATATCGCAAGTAGACTACGCACCGAGGAGCATAGCGACGAGTGGTTCAAGGAGCGACTCGACTATATGAACGAGTTTATCACCGAGGAGCGTAAGGAGGTGCTTCAGCGCACCGTATCGCAGCGCACACACTATATGCGCATCATGACCGAGAATATGTTCCACCCACAGAATGCCAGCGCCATCATGCGCCACTGCGAGGCATTCGGCATCCAGCAGATACACACCGTCGAGGACCGTTGCAAGTTCGACCCCTCGGTGAATATCGTGCGCGGCACGCATAAGTGGGTAGATGTCGAGCACCACGAGAATACCGCCGAGGCACTCAAGGCACTCAAGGCCGAGGGCTACCGCATCGTGGCCACCACACCCCACCGCTGTAGCGCAACGCCCGAGACCTTCGATGTCACAAAGGGCAAGTTCGCCCTCGTCTTCGGCACGGAGCATGCGGGCATCTCGGACGAGGTTATCGAGGCTGCTGACGACTTCCTTATGATACCCATGTGCGGCATGGTCGAGAGCCTCAACGTCTCGGCATCTGCTGCCATCCTTATATATATGCTCTCGGAGCGCATACGCCAGACCGTTGACGGCTGGCAGCTTAGCGACTCGGAGCAGCTCAAGTTACTCACCCGCTGGACAATGTCCTCTGTGCGCGACTATGAGCGCATCCTCCGCCGCGCCGAGGAGAGTGGCAAACTTGTTGTCAATGAATAATTAGCAATTAGCGATGACACTACGCAAGCAATTTTTGGAGCATGTGGGGCAGACGTCGCCCTCACCCATGATGGTGGAGGTGGCAAGCGCCGAGGGCTCATTCTTCTATACCCCCGAGGGTAAGCGCTACTTCGACCTCGTGGCGGGAGTCTCGGTGAGCAATGTGGGACACGCCAACCCCGCAGTTGTCGAGGCCGTACAGAAGCAAGCAGCTGACTATATGCATGTTATGGTCTATGGCGAGATGGTAGAGCGCCCACAGGTGGAGTATGCTCACCGCATCGCGGAACTCGCCCCAGGCGACTTGGACTGCGTCTATTTTGTCAACTCTGGCGCCGAGGCTGTAGAGGTGGCACTCAAGCTCGCGAAACGCTATACGGGTCGCACCGAACTCATCTCCATGCGCCGCGCCTACCATGGCTCGACACATGGCGCGATGTCGATGATGGGCACCCCCGAGGGCGAGGAGTGGAAGGCAGAGTTTAGGCCCCTGCTCCCCGATGTTAAGTCCATAGAATTCAACTCGTTCGAGGACTTGGCCGAGATTACCGAGCGCACCGCGGGCGTGTTGTGCGAGGTTGTTCAGGGCGAGGCGGGCGTACGCCTTCCCAACCCCGAGTGGCTACGCGCCTTGCGTGCACGATGCACCGAGGTGGGCGCACTCCTAATCTTCGATGAGATACAGACAGGCATGGGTCGCACGGGCGAGATGTTCGCCTCAACGAAGTATGGTGTGACGTCCGATGTGATGTGCTTGGCCAAGGCTTTTGGTGGCGGAATGCCCCTTGGCGGCGTAGTGGCAAATAAGAATATTTTGGACTCTTTTACCAATAATCCCGTATTGGGCCATATCACCACTTTTGGCGGTCATCCCGTATGTTGCGCCGCAGGTCTTGCCGCCCTCAATTACCTCACCAACAACAAGATTGTGGAGAGCGTAGAGGCAAAAGGGGCGATGTTTGAGGAGCGCATGGCGAAGCATCCCCGCGTATTGGAAATTCGTCGCTCGGGACTTTTGCTTGCCGTAGAACTTGGCAAGCCCGAGTACCTCTACCGCCTGATGGAGATATTCAAGGAGGAGGGCATCATGAGCGACTGGTTCCTCTACTGCGACACCGCCTTCCGCATCTCTCCGCCACTCACAATTTCGGAGGCAGAAATCGAGGAGTGCTGCAAAATCATCCACCGCTCATTGGACAGGCTCTAATAGGTTCGTGATAACCGAACAGAATAAAACGATAAAAAAATAGCATTGACGCGCTATTTTTTTGTCGTTTTAGTATTTTATACTAACTTTGTGCGATTATGCGCACACACATACCGCGTGCGCACGCAAAGAGAATGTTAGAGAAGTTAGCAAAACAGACAGCAATATATGGTATCAGCACGATAGTAGTCAGGTTTCTGAACTATCTGCTCACCCCCTACTACACCCGCATCTTCACGCAGGGCGAGTATGGCGTAATCACTGATATATACGCACTTATACCCTTCGCACTCGTTGTGCTCTCGATGGGCATGGAGTCGAGCTACTTTCGCTTCACCACCAAGGCTGAGGAGGAGGGTGGCGACATCGAGGCGGGCAAGCGCAGGGTCTTTGCCACAACATGGGGCATCACCTCGCTCGCAGCAACGCTGTTCTTCGGTCTCATCTGGCTCTTCAACAGCCCCATATCGCACGCCATGGGCGAGGCATATGTTGCCCACCCCGAGTATGTGACCATCGTGGCGGCAATCGTGATGATTGATGTATGGTCCATCATCCCATTCTCGCGCTTGAGGGAGCAGGGCAGAGCGATGCGCTTCGTGTTGCTCAAGGCCATGAGCGTGCTGCTCAATGTAGGTCTGGCCATAGCATTTGGCGTTGTGGGCTTGTACGACACATCGTTCGGCATCGGCTGGGTTCTTATCGCAAACCTCGCAGCGAGCCTCCTCACATTCCTCGCACTGCTACCCACAACAAACCGTACACTGCCACGCATAGATGGCGCGCTGCTGCGCAGGATATTCGTCTACTCGTTGCCACTCCTCATTAGTGGCATTGCGGGCACGGCGAATGAGTTCCTCGATAGGCAGATGATTAAGTACCTCACGCCAGGCGATGGCGCTATGGCCGACCTCGGCATCTATGGTGCTATCGTCAAGATTGCCGTTGTGATGACACTCTTCACGCAGATGTACCGCCTGGCTGCCGAGCCATTCTTCCTCTCGAGCTTCAAGAAGGAGGATTTCAAGGAGGCAAATGCCGCATCGATGAAGTACTTCGTTATGGCCTCGATGGTCATCTTCCTCGGCATCGTGCTCTTCCGCGACCTCTTCGCCCTTATCGTGGGCAGGGACTTCCGCGAGGGCATCGACATCCTCCCCGTCGTTCTTGCCTCGAATGTATTGGCGGGCATATGGTTCAACCTCTCGTTCTGGTATAAGCGCGAGGAGAAGACAAAATATGCGGCATATGTCACCTTCCTGGGTCTTGCCGTGACCCTGGGCTTGAGTTTTGTGCTTGTGCCAAAGATGGGCTACCGCGGTGCTGCATGGGTACGCCTTGTTGCCGAGGCAGCAATGGTGGTGTGGAGCTACACCCTCTGCCGTAAGCACTACCCCATTCCCTATGACTTGAAGCGCATCGGCGAGTATTTCGCTGTGGCGGCGGTTATATTTTGCGCCTCGGAGTACGCTTTTATAGGCCTCGGCGCTACACTCCACACCGTGCTTAATATAGTACTCTTTATGGCCGCGATAGCATATGCCGTATGGCGCGAGAAGATAGATGTTAAGGCTCTCACAAAGGCCATAATTGGAAAGTTTATACGATGAGATTTGCAGATATCATAGGACACACCGACCTTAAGCGTCGCCTCGCAGCACAGATAGATGCGGGACGCGTTAGCCATGCACAGCTCTTCACGGGCTTGGCGGGCTACGGCACACTACCCCTCGCATTGGCATATGTGCAGTATCTCTTCTGCCCCAACCGCCACGATGGCGACTCGTGTGGCGAGTGCCCCTCATGCCGTCAGGTGGCAGCCTTGGCGCACCCCGACCTGCACTTCGTCTTCCCCGTTAACAAGCGCGAAAAGAAGAGTGGCGAGGTCATCATCAGCGATATGTTCATCCACACATGGCGCGAGGCATGGCGCGAGAAGGAGGGCATCTTCTCGGCAGATGAGTGGTACGCGAAACTCGACTTGGGCAAGACGATGAAGGGTCTTATCACAGCCAAGGAGTCGGAGGATATAATTAAGAAACTGTCGTTCAAGAGCTACTCGGCGGAGTACAAGGCGATGATAGTGTGGCTGCCCGAGGCGATGAACCAGGAGGCGGCAAACAAGATTCTCAAAATCCTTGAGGAGCCATGGGACAAGACGCTCTTCATCCTTGTCTCGGAGCGCCCCGAGCAGCTGCTCGCCACCATCACCTCACGCACACAGGAGGTATCGGTGGGTCGCATCGAGATACCCGCACTAATGTCCGTGGCACGCGCCGCGGGTAAGGGCGAGGATGAGGCGCTCAACATGGCACGCCTCGCGGGAGGCTCTATCCTCGAGCTCCGCGAGCTGATAAACGGCGCTACGGATGAGGCACGCGCGCAGTCGTTTGAGCTCTTTACACGCCTTATGCGCTTGGCATACAACGACAAACACCTCGAGCTCTTCGAGTGGGCAGACGACATCTCGGCACTCACGCGCGAGGGTCAGCGTCAGTTCTTCCTGCATAGCGTGCGCCTACTGCGCGAGGCCTATATGATACACGCGGGCCTCGGCTCGATAAGCTACTTGTGGGGCGAGGAGCTTAAGTTCTGCCGCAACTTTGCCCCTTACATCGGCAACCAGAACATCGAGATTCTGGTCGAGGAGATTGAGCGCGCCATGTTGCAGATACAGCAGAATGGCTCGCCACGCATAGTATTCACACACTTCGCACTCGCGGTGTCGAAGCAGATAAACAGACTCTAACCATGGCTACGGAGGTTACCCTACTACTCGGCTCTAATGCCGAAGATGCTGCGACAATCGTCGAGCGCGCTATCGCCATCATCGCCAACAGCGTGGGCGAGGTGGTGCGCACATCGAGGGAGTATCGCAGCGAGGCTTACGGCTTCACGGCAGAGAGGGAGTTCGTTAACCGCGCCGTGGTGGTAATGGTGGAGTGCGATGCCTATGAGGTGTTGCGCCGCATAAACCTTATCGAGGCACTGCTGGGCAGAGACAGGGACGAGGAGATGCGCATAAAGAGTGCGAAGGGCGAGGCCTACGCCTCGCGACCTATCGACATAGATATAATTTTCTATGGCAGCGATACGTTTGCCGATGAGAGGCTTACCATCCCCTACCACTTCCTCGCCGAGCGTGGCTACGCCCTGCGACCCGTGGCAGAGGTAGTACCCCATTTTGCCCACCCAGCACTTGGCTCCACTACGGCCGAGATGCTCGAGGCGTTGGATAAAAGAACAAATAGTTGATTATGAAGCATATAACAAAAATATTAGTTGTATTAGTGGCGTTAGTGGCGTGCACAGGCTGCTTCAAGGAGGAGAAGCAGGGCACACGCATGCGCATCGAGCTTAGCTCCCAGAATGTTAAGGACGACCCCGTTATGAGGACAACATCCGAAATAGAGGGTTACGCCTTCTATGTTCCCAAGGGCACAAAGTGGGAGGTCAAGACATGGGAGGATGCCCTCGACAAATGCGCCACCAACAAGGACAAACCAGGCGAGGTGCTCACCGAGCCCGATGTGATTGCTACGTACGACATCGAGGCGGAGTATCAGCTAACATTCGAGTTGTGGTCGCGCTACACCTTCATTGTGATTGTGGACAAGACCAACCGCATATATGCGACACGCACCTACGAGACACCCATGAACCTCCCCGAGACATTCGTACACCTCCACCTCTATGCGTGGCGACAGTCGGGTACGGCAAATGGCTGGGATGTAACAAACCCCTTCCCCGATGATGTGCGCGAGCCCCTTGTTCCAACCGAGGAGGAAGAGGTGAATGCGAATGAGTAACCCTATTTGCTGAAAAGTTAATACGATATAATGAGAAGAATAGACCATACGATAGGACGCATCGCCTCGGCTGCGATTTTCGTCTTTGCCATGATGTTTGGTGCGCTGCTACTGACAAAGTGCGCATCTACGATGACACCCACGGGAGGACCCAAGGATACGATTCCCCCTGTCATTGTCTATATGAATCCCGACAACTTCACCACAAACATCGACACGCTTAATCCGCCGAAGATATATGTGGAGTTCAACGAGTATGTGCAGATTAAGGACCAGCAGAAGGAGCTATACACCTCGCCTGCAATGAAGAAGAAGCCCTCGGTGGTACGCCGCGGTCGTGGCATCTTGGTTACAATCAAGGACACACTACGCCCTAACACCACCTACGCCATCAACTTCGGCTCTTCGATTCAGGATAACAACGAGTCCAACCCTCTGCACTCCATGCGTTATGTCTTTTCGACAGGCTCGGAGATTGACTCGATGTATATGTCGGGCTACACGGCCGACGCCATGAAGTCGGACTCGGTAAGCAAGTCGTTCATCTACTACTTCATCGCCGACAGCGTGGAGCGCCCCAACGAGTGGGACTCGACAATGTTCAAGTATAAGCCCCAGGTCATCGCACGCGCCGAGAAGAACGGTATCTTCATCGCGCAGAACCTCAAGCCCGTAAAGTACCGCATCTACGCCTTTGAGGATACCAATGGCAATATGGAGTATGAGCCCTCGGTAGACCAGATTGGCTTCCTCGACAGCACATACAACCCCATGGAGATGCCAGGCTTCACCATCTGGTACGACTCGTTGCGCCACTACCCCTCGGCAGAGCCACAGCTCTACTTCCGCATGTTCATGGATAGGCGCTTCACACGCCAGGTGTTGAGCAGCCATGAGCGCATCAACCGCCACAAGGCGATGCTCTACTTCGGTGCACAGTATCCCGATGTTACGAAGTTGGAGTTCGACTCTATACCCTCGGACAAGGTCATCTACGACCCACAGAACACTACGCGCGACACCGTGGCTTTGTGGTTCGACATCCCCGCAGAGGAGCTTCCCGACACCATCACTGGTCGCATCACATACTTCAAACACGACTCCATCAACAACCTCGTAGAGGCGGAGGATAAGCTACGCCTCGCGTGGGCATATGTCGAGAGCAAGGAGGAGTGCGAGGAGCGTGAGCGCCTCGAGAAGGAGCGCGAGAAGGCGAAGAAGAATGGCGAGGAGTGGGTAGAGCCCGAGAAGGAGAACCCCTTCAAAGTGACTATCCCTGCCTCTGGCGAAGTCAACAAAGATAAGCATGTTGACTTCACCTTCGACTACCCGCTAATGAAGTTCGACACCACGGCGATATCGTTCACCATGATTCCCGAGGGCGCTACCGAGCCCGAGAGAGCGAAGTTTGAGATTGTGCACGACTCTATCAACCGCCGTAAGTTCACGCTGCGTGCCGACTGGCAGCCCAATGCTAAGTATGAACTCGTGATGCCCGAGGGCATGTTCGAGAATGTGGCGAGGGAGAGCAACGACACCATCAAGTGCAACTACACAGCCTCTGACCCCACCAAGTATGCCATCGTGAGGGTCAAGGTGCGTGGCACGCACCCCACCGCACGCTACATCCTGCAACTCACAAACGCCCAGGGCCATGCACAGAAGACACTGGCGAATGTGACACCTGGCGACTATACATTTGAGTATGTTACACCTGGCGACATCATGCTTCGCGTGGTGGAGGACATGAACGGCAACGGCAAGTGGGATACGGGCGATATGGTGCTTATGCGCCAACCCGAGCGCACCGAAATCTATAAGAATGAGGAGGGCGTGGAGGCTATCACCACCAAGGCGAACTGGGAGTTCGACATCGATGTCGACATGGACCAGCTCTTCGCCCCTGTGACCATGGAGTCGGTAATACAGATGCTCAACGACCGCGAGGACGAGCGCCTCAAGAAGGTCTACGAGGAGCGCCAGAAGAAGCGCCAGGAGGAGGCTAACCGACAGAACCAGAACAACAATAGCATGGGCTTTGGCGGCATGGGTGGCATGGGTGGCCTCGGCGGTATTGGTGGCTCTACGGGTGGCCGCAGTACCAATACCAACACCAGCATGGGCGGTATGAACGGTATGGGTGGCATGGGCAACATGCGCAGATAAACTTAAAAACAGAAACCTTAAACGCGATGAAACGCAATCAAAAGATTATATTGATGCTTGTGGTACTGCTCTTTAGCCTCGTAGGCGCGGAGCGTGCCACAGCGCAGCACACCCTGACACTCACAGGTGGTACGGGACTCAGCACGGCACGCTTCTACCCCGCCGAGCAGACAAAGTGGCTCTGGGGAATGGAGAGCGCGGGTATCTCATGGCGCTACTATAGCGACAAGCCCCGCTTTGTGGGCTGCGTGGGTGTCGACCTCGAGTACCTACAGCGCGGATTTAAGTATGGCTACGCCTACATCCCCGAGTATAAGGATGACAAGGAGATACGCCACTATCAGTACTACACCCGCCATGTGAACTCGCTGATGCTGCCCATCGTGTGGCAGCCCCACTTCTACTTGGCAAATAACCGCTTGCGCCTCTTTGTCGAGGCGGCATTTGTGCTCTCGTTCAACATATCGTCGAACTACAGCTACGAGAAGGACCGCTACCCCGCGGGTAAGTATGAGTGGAAGGTGCCCCGCGACAATCGCTTCGCCTATGGCTTGTCGGGCGGTGCGGGCTTCGCCGTGCTTCTTGGCCGTGTGGAGTTGGGCGTCAAGGCGAAGTATAACTTCGGCTACTCCGACCTTCTGAAGAACCGAAACAAGTACTACTCTAATAGTACAGACGGCCGCGAGAACCCCTTCTACTACACGCCTCTGCGCTCGCCTGTTGACAACATCACGGCGATGTTCACCGTCGGCTGGCGCTTCAGCAAGCGTGGCTTCGACGCATGGTATGTGGTGCGCCCCAAGAAGGAGCCCCGCATGAAGACATTCAACTTCTCGGCAGCACAATCGAACAATGGAGGCTCGAACCCCAACTCGCGTGGCGGCGGCAACCCCACAACTGGAACTCCTCGCAGGTAACAAGCAAAACAACTAACAGTCAAGCATATAACAACGGAAAATAGCATAAGATTATGGATTCAACAAGACAGCAGAAGATTGCGCGCCTCTTGCAGCGCGACATCGCAGAGATCGTACAGAAGGAGATGGCAGATGCCACTCGCGGCTCACTCGTTACCATCACCATGGTACGCGTATCACCCGACCTGGCCTACGCAAAGATTTACGTCAGCGTCTTCCCCTTCGAGCGTAGCAACGCCATCCTCGAGGCTATCAAGGAGCAGAGCTGGCTTATACGCAAGATTCTCGGCGCACGCATCCGCAACCAGCTCAAGGTCGTTCCCGAGTTGGAGTGGTTCATCGACGACTCACTCGAGTATATCGAGAACATCGACAACCTCCTCAACAAATAATAACCCCTACGCACTATGGTGTGGTTAAAGTTTGCACGTCGCTATATGTTTTCACCGAAGTCACACTCGGTGATAAACATCATTGCGCTGGTCAGCCTCCTCGCGGTGGCTATACCTACGGCCGCGATGATTATACTTATGGCGATGTTCGACGGACTTACGGGCACCATTGCGGAGTATAACCGCGCCGTAGATGCCGACATAGAGATTGTGCCACTGCGTGGTACGACATTCCACCGCGAAGCTATAGACTACCACAGCATAGGCTCAACGGAGGGCGTCGCCGCCATGACCTGCTACCTTGAGCAGAGCGTGATGGCCTCGACAAATGGCCACCGCGTGACAATCTCGCTGCGAGGCATCGACACCACCTACTGCGATGTTATACCCATCGACAAACACCTCATTTCGGGCGACATCAACCACACAAAGGCGGGCGACCTGATACTCAGCAGTGCTGTTGCCAACGAGTTGGCTATCTACAGCATGGGTGCAACCATAGAGCTCTACGCCCTGAACCGCAAGCAGATATCCACACTCCTACCCACGAGTGGCATCTCGCGCACCACCTCACACTTCGGAGGCGAGTTTATCACAAACACCGAGAACGACGCCACACTGGCTCTCGGAGACCTTGGCCGCGTTCAGAGGCTCCTGAACTATGAGGATAAGTTGTCGTGCGTGGCCATAAAGTGTGCAAGTGGAGCCAATGCCGAGAGCGTCAAGCATGCTCTTCAGGAGGTCGTGGGCGATGACTTCGAGGTACTCACACGCGACGATAAGAATGCCGCGACCAACGCCATACTCCGCATCGAGAAGTTCGCGATTATGCTCATCGGCATCCTCATCGCCACCGTCGCAGCATTCTCCATCGTAGGCACGGTGCTCATGCTTATCACCGAAAAGAGCCGCGACATAGCCACACTCCGCGCCATGGGTGCTAACAGACAACTTGTAGAGCGCATATTCGTGGGCGAGGGCATGCTACTGACCATCACGGGTTGCATACTCGGCACACTCCTCGGCGTGGGCTTTGCCCTCGGTCAGTTGCACTACGGCTGGATACAGATTCCAGGAAGCATGATTGTAGAGAGCTACCCTGTAGACATCAACCCCTGGGACATAATCGTTGTAAACGCCATAATGATAGCAATAGGTCTAAGCATATCGACCCTCACCGTACGCGCGAAATTGCGCAGAAGAGCCTAACAGCGAAGAAGATAACACACGTCTAGAAGATGACACACGTCTATGAATATTAAGAGATATACTATACTGCTGCTGGGTGCAGTGGTCACACTACTGGGTGCTGGCTGTCAGAGTCAGCGCGAGATTCCCGATGAAGACCTCGTAAAGATCTTCCACGATGCCTACCTTGCCAATGCCTACATCGGCGAGACGAGCATCAACGAAGACTCACTATTCCTCTACGAGCCCATCTTCAAGCGCTATGGATATACGGTTGAGGATATGCAGCACACGCTCAAGACATTCTCGAAGCGCAAGAGTGCCCTCCTTAGCGACATCATGATGGAGGTAAGCGCTCAGCTCGAGCAGGAGTCGCGTCACGAGAACCGCAAGATTGTGGTACTCGACACCATCGACAATGTTGCCAAGCGCCGATACACCCGCACCATATACGAGGACTCGCTCATCCGTGCAAAGCGCCTGCGCGACACATCGAAGCTGCGCATCACGCTCGACGACCTCACAGCGGGCGAGTACACCATCTCCTTCGACTACTTCATCGACACGCTCGACGAGAACCGCAGTTCGCGCGTACTGGTATGCGCCATGGTTAACGACACCATCGAGACGCTACGCCACACCATGATGCTCAGTCGCTTCCGCGATGCATCCTACACGCGTAAACTCCTCATCGACAGCACCCACACAGAGATACGCATCGACATGTACTACCACCACCGCAACGAGGAGTCGAAGGTTCCCGACATGAAGATTACGAACTTCAAGGTGGTGCGCGTGCTGCCTACCGAGCAATCTGTAGATAGCCTCTACAGACATCAGCTCGACATACGCCTTTTGAACTACGATATGATGATGGGCTTTACGGCCGACACGGTCAAGGTTGTGGAGCGCGACTCAATAGAGGTTGATAATGAGAAGGATAGCATCGCACTACGCACTCATTAATGGGGCATTGGAGAGAGGTATTGTTGTCGAGGTTGATGACCACGGCACAATCACTCGCGTCTCGCGCCACGACACAATAGACAACCTCGCGAGCGTTGAGTTCTACCCTGGCATCCTTATCCCAGGCATGGTTAACGCCCATAGCCACCTCGAGCTGTCGTACCTGCGCGGTGCAATAGCGGAGGGCACAGGCTTTGCGGGCTTCGCACGCGAGATTGGCCGCGTGAGAGGCAACTACACCCTCGAGGAGCGACTACACGCCGCCTCGGTTGCCGACAGCGAGATGTGGTACGAGGGCGTGGAGGCAGTCATGGATATCGCCAACGACGACCTTGTGATGCCCATCAAGGAGAGCTCAAAAATTGAGTACCACACGCTATTTGAGGCTTTCGGACTAATGGCGCAATCGTGTGACACACAGCGTGCTATGGCATCAAAATATAGCCATACCGATGTTACCACACACTCCACCTACTCGCTTCAGGATGCCCTCTTCCGCGACATAGCCAACGAGGGTAACGAGAGCCTCTCGGTGCACCTTCTTGAGTCGGAGGATGAGATAGCGCTATATAATAAAAAAGGGTCACTCTGGGAGTGGTACGAGCGCATGGGCTGGGAGTGCGACTTCCTGCACTATGGCCACCCCGCAAAGCGCATCGCCGAGAGCGTACCCGCCGCACGCAGAACATTGCTGGTGCATGGATGCAAGAGTACGGCGGAGGATATCTCATTGTTAGACAGGCATTTTAATATGCAACCTACTTGGGTACTTTGCCCCGAGTCTAACCGCTATATTTCGGGTATCACACCCCCCGTATCGCTTTATCGTGAGATGGGGGCACAGATTGCCATCGGCACCGACTCGCTCGCCTCGGCACGCCACCTCTCGATGGTGGAGAACATGCGCCTCTTGGGCGATGTCCCCCTTGCCGAATTGTTCACCTACGCCACGCTCAACGGAGCAAAGGCCCTCGGCATCGCAGAGCGCAAAGGCTCTATCGAGGTGGGCAAGCAGCCAGGCCTGGCAGTGATTTCGGGTCTCGATATGCAGGCCATGCGCCTAACCCCCGAGAGCACATCAAGACGCATCATATAGGAAGATAAATAGTTATAGCATATGAAGATAGCAGTTGCAGGAACAGGTTATGTAGGACTTAGCATCGCCACCCTACTCGCCCAACATAACGACGTTATCGCCGTGGACATTCTCCGCGAGAGAGTCGAGATGGTCAATCGCGGCATCTCGCCCATTCAGGATGACTACATCGAGGAGTATATGCGCACCAAGAGCCTATCGCTACGCGCAACACTCAACGACGAGGAGGCATATCGCGATGCCCGCTTCGTGGTTATCGCCGTGCCCACGAACTACGACCCTGCGCTCAACCACTTCGACACGCACAACATCGAGGATGTCATCGATAGGGTGCTCAAGATAAACCCCGCGGCTACGATGGTCATAAAGTCCACCGTGCCCGTGGGTTACTCGCGCAGCCTCTACACGAAGTATGCGGCACAGGGCGTTGAGCGCCTCAATCTGCTCTTCTCGCCCGAGTTCCTGCGCGAGAGCCGCGCACTGGAGGACAACCTCTACCCCTCACGCATCATAGTGGGCATACCCCGCACCATCGAGGGTGAGGCCTTCGAGGCGGAGAACGAGGCGATAGGCAAGATTGCCGACATTGCACACCTCGAGCAGGAGGCCGAGACCTTTGCAGAGTTGCTTAAGGCGGGTGCGATAAAGGAGGATGTACCCGTGCTTATGATGGGCGTCAAGGAGGCCGAGGCGGTGAAGCTCTTCGCCAACACCTACCTCGCACTGCGCGTGAGCTACTTCAACGAACTCGATACATATGCCGAGATGAAGGGCCTCGACTCGGAGGCTATAATCAATGGTGTGGGCCTCGACCCCCGCATCGGCACGCACTATAACAACCCCTCGTTTGGCTATGGCGGCTACTGCCTTCCGAAGGATACGAAGCAGCTCTTGGCGAACTACGGCGACGTGCCACAGAACATGATGACGGCCATCGTCGAGAGCAACCGCACACGCAAGGACTACATCGCCGACCAGGTGCTCCGCAAGGCGGGCTACTACACAGGCTCGAGCATGTGGGATGCGGCGAAGGAGCGTGAGGTAACGGTGGGCGTCTACCGCCTTACGATGAAGTCCAACTCCGACAACTTCCGCCAGAGCTCCATTCAGGGTGTCATGAAGCGCATCAAGGCCAAGGGTGCAAAGGTCATCATCTATGAGCCTACGCTCGAGGATGGCGCGATGTTCTTCGGCTCGGAGGTCATTAACGACCTTGCCCGCTTCAAAGCCGAGAGCGATGTGGTCATAAGCAACCGCTACCACACGGACCTTAGCGACATAGAGCACAAACTTTACACACGAGACCTCTTCCGACGCGACTAAACCATACATAGGCATCAGGTGCACAATCCCCCCCCCACAATATGTACCGCCAACCCATTACCCACAAGGAGCGCACAGCTATAATCTTTATTCTGGACTGCTCCATATCAATGTTGCAATCGGCAAAGATTGGCAACCTCATACGCTCGAAGATTGAAATTGTAGAACTTATCTGCAACATGATGATTGACGAACTTGTGCTGCGTGCAGTGCGAGGTAACAAGGTGCGCAACTACTACGACATCGCTGTGCTGGGCTACTCGATGGGAGAGGTACGCTCGCTGCTCCCAGGCGATGGCGACGGATTCATCGCCATAGACAGGCTCATAGAGATGAGCCCAGCGCCCAAAACAATCTACATCGAACAGCATGACGCTGACAGCAGCACGATAAAGGCACCCATAACACTCCACGAGTGGATAAAGCCGCGCGCAGCAGGGTCGACACCCATGCACGAGGCACTCGCATATGTGCATACGCTTGTTGACGAGTGGTGCCGCAATATCGATAACCGATACAGCTTTCCGCCGATGGTATTCCATGTCACCGATGGTGCTTGCAGCGATGCCAACGAGGCAGCTCTGCTCGACATCGCCAAGCGAATAACCGATACTCACACCGAGGATGGCAACACTCTGCTGTTCAACATACACCTGTCGTCGGACACAGAGGACGACTACAACGAGATGTTTCCCAATGCAAAGAGCTTCACGACAGACCACCGCGACCGCACAATACTGTTTCAGATGTCGAGCGTAATACCCAAGACACTCGAACCACTTGTGGCCTACCTACTGAAGCTCAAACACCGAGGTCCCTATCGTGGTGTAGCCTTCAATACCTCGCCATGCGACCTGCTTGCCATCCTAAACATCGGCACCGAAAGCGTTAACAACATAAGATATTTGTAGCCATGACAGAGTGCTCCATAGTAGCGTTTCGCAACGCAGCATTACACCCCAAAGAGTCACTGCGCAGCTGCAGCGACATGGTGTTCGACATTGAGAGTTTCACCCGCACCAAGTACTTTGCCGAGTGCCGCGCCGAGTACCACGGTGCGAGCGTTATGGTCTATGCGCCAATAACAACCGAGTCAATGCTCTTGATAAGGAGGGCAAACTACGCTCTTCCCGCCGTGAGCCGTTGTGTCACGAGGTTGGAAGTCGTAGAGGATGAGATGCTATGCCTGGGTGTTCAACGTAGCTACGCGCCACTTATAATAGAGCAGCTTCCCGAGGGAACACCCCTCAGCGAGGCGCTATATACCCATACATATGAGCATCTTATGGCGGGACTTGACACCCTGCGCGATGAGTTGCAGCGCCACGACATAAGCATCAACCACCTGCACCCCAATAGTATCATCGTGGACCGCACACACCTCTGGCACATCATACGCCCCTACTATGCCACATGCGGCTATGGCAACGACACGGAGGCCTTCGACAAACTTGCGGAGTTAATAGCGCGATACACACAACCGAGCACCATCGCGGAGGATTGTCTTCACGAGGAGTTTGCACCATATGGTGTGAGCGAGGATAGTGGTCGCACGGTCTATGCTGCGAGTGAGGGCATACACCGCTTTGAAACCGCAGAGGGCTACGGCTTCGAGGATGAGAATGGCAGGATTGTAATTGGGGCTATCTACCACAACGCAAGCGACTTCACTGAAGATCGCGCCATCGTCGAGAGCCACGACCACAAGTGGGGCATGATAGACAGATGTGGCAGATATATTATAGAGATGAAGTACGACAGCATCGAGTTCAATGTTGACGACGGCACATCCGCAGTCGCACTAAACGGCCGTACCGCCACCTTCGACTACTTCGGCATGCAGATTACACCATGGCAGTAGTCCTCCCTAACGCAATTTGTGAGCGTGGAAATGTGGCGTTACCACACGCATGAAGAATAATAGTGCCACAACCACCAGCACCGTGCCGAGCATGTAGCAGTGCTCGTAGCCACCCTCGGCAAGGATACCGCCAAAGAGCATACCACAGCCTATGCCAACATCCCATCCTGTGAGGTATGTAGCATTTGCCGTTGCACGACGCGAGTTGGGCGCGAGGTTTATGAATAGCGTATTATATGCTGGGAACATAGTTCCGTAGCCATATCCGAACAGGAAGGCGGTAAGGAAGTAGAGCACATATCCCGCCGCGATGCTCCATCCCGCCACAATAGAGAGCACCGCCTCGCCCATAGCACCAAAGAAGGCTATACAGATGCCCAGGCGTATCGTCTCGGTCACAAAGCCCCTATCCACACGCTTTCCCGAATGTAGGCGCGAGGCAATAAGTCCCGCCGCCATAACCGTAAAGAAGAGTCCCGCGTTCTGCGTAATACCCACCTCACGAGCATACAACGCCATGTAGCTTGTCGTCATACCATAGGGCATGGCCAAGAGGAAGAATACGAAGCAGGCGCGAATGCCCTCCTTGAGGAAGAAACGGTCCGAGGAGAGCCTGAACTCGGTCTTCTCCAAGACCTTGCGCGGAGCACGCACCACCGAGGCGAGAACCAAACCTATGGCACCAGTAACAAGCGAGGTAAGAAATAGTAGCGTATAGTCGCCCAACGATATGACAAAGAGTCCCGCCATAGGGCCAAAGGCCATCGCGAGGTTATTCGTAACACCATAGTATCCAAGGCCCTCACCGCGCCTCGACGACGGCATAACATCTATGACGAGCGTGTTACCCGCCGTGGTAAGCATTCCAAAACTAAAGCCGTGGAATATGCGCAAGAGGATGAACAAAGCCAGGGTCTGCGTTATGAAGAAGTAGCCCGTGAATGAGGCAACGAATATGGCATAGGCCGCAACATAGACACTCTTACGCGGCAATGTGTCGGCCACAAATCCCGCTATGGGGCGTACCGAGAGCACCGCAACGACATAGCACGAGAGCACCACGCCGACCAACGCCTGACTTATACCGAAGGTATCCTTAAGATATAGCGGCAGCGTTGGCACAAGGATAAAGAATGAGAACGACATTAGAAATGCCGATAAACAGACTAATATGTAATTTCGCGTAAAGAGTTTGTCTCGGGTTTCGTTAGCCATTAGTGCGAGTATTTAAAGGTTAAATCTAATAGCTCGGCATCGCAACACCATATAGAAAAGATGCTAATGCCACACAAATTTAGCAAAATTTTCTCCAATACACAAAATCCTAACAGATATATGCGACATAGATAACACTCACCGCAGGAGAGGTAAGTCGTAGGCTTACAACAAAGCCTCCCTTCTCAAAGGGAGGGGTTTGGGGAGGATTGTATAACAGGAAAGGATGGACAGGGTAACAGTGAGCTTAACTTGCCGAGGATTGCTACGCAATCTTTTCTCGGCTTAAATCGGCGGCGCCTCGGCATAGCAAACTAATTTCCTCTGCTCTCGGCTTGCACGATTTTCCTCTGTTACACAGAGCAGTAAAGCTCAACA
>JAZRJJ010000041.1:0-16827 GCA_045645705.1 Alistipes sp.
GGGAGTGTGCAGCTGATGTTGGCACGCGTATCAACCATAGTCTCAGTCTTACAGTTGATAGTCACCTGTCCTTTACCCTCCTGCTCACTCTGAGTCGCCTCCTTCGAGCAAGCCGAAAGAGTCAACGCCATAAGCGAAGCAATTGTAAAAAACTTTCTCATAATGATTTTGATTAATTAATATTTTAACTCTTTTATATTATATATTAAGATAGTGCTGATTGCTGGGGGTTACTCTGCAATCTGCACCTTTATATTATCCAAGTAGACATTAACCTCGGCGTTGTTGACACCACTATCCTCGCATGAAAGTGTGGGATAGAAGCAGATTCGCGACTCGCTTGTAACAGTAAACTCGGTGCTATATGTTGGGAATGTCTGACCGAACGCATTGTCACCCACGGTGCTACTCATAGATTTAGAGAACAATGTTGTACCGAAGTCCTCGAGTGTAGTGTCGTATGTTGAGCCGAGGCCCTTGGTACCTGTGGGGATACCATCGATAGGATTGTTTGCGTTGGTGTGCATAGCAACAGCAATACCCGAGCTTGTAATCGTCGACGTGCTACTATCGTGCTCATGCAATGCCGCATCGAACTGCAACTTGATCTTCACATCCTTACCTGGCTTGATACCGTACGAACCATTCCACAATAGTGGCGTATCCATACGGCCATAGTGTGTTGATGCGAACGCGATGATAATCTTTACACACTGATAGCGTGCATTTAGGCGCATAGCACCTGGCTTGAGCCAGTAACGCGCAGCATTCCAGCCATTTGTAGGCATTGCGCCGTCCAACGATACACCAGGCTGGTCGCGGTCCTCCGACGCGTATGAGTTGTTACCATAGCTCTCGCTCTCCGACACATTCTCGAAGTTCTCGAACAGGATGTATGGAACATCGGTTGTATAGAAGTGCTCCGTGAAGTCGGTCATGTCGCCCATGGGCACCTCTGCCGCTACAATAGCATTATCCGAATCGAAGACAAGCTTCCATGTGGTATTATCGAAGACATCTACGTCGAACGTATCCGACTCGGCATATACCAGATATTTGCCATTTTCGCTGCGGTTGAATGTACCCAACGAGGTGCCATCGGCTGCGAGGATTGTAACAGTGTTGTACTCCTCGCCAAGGAAGTTGTTGGCAACGGTAAACTCTGCCGCTGTGTAGTAGGGGTAAATCTCGGGGATGGCCATTCTGATGGGTGTGACATGACCCTTAACGAACTCCTTCGAGATGGGGTATGTCGCAGGATAAGACTTGCGGACCTCGCCCTTAACGAAGTAGTTGACATCGCCATCGACAGTGCCTGGAAGCACGAATGCCCAGATTACGCTACCTGCATCGAAGCCCTCGGCACTCTCCAACACTATGACATTCGAGGTGTTAGAGTAGACAGGCTCGGCATTGGGATTTGTGACATCGAGCGTGATGTCGCCCACAACATCGTTGGGGAAGGTAATCTCGAGGCGGTAGAAGCGGCCACCATAGAGGTTACGGTTCTCGGGTACGGTAATCTTCACGGCATGCATCTGGTGGCGCATGATGGTGTTAAGCTCCACGCTGTGGGTTGCAGATAGTGCCGAAGCAGTAGCTGGTTCAGCAATCATGATGTCGTACTTGCCATCATAAGCACCCGACTGCACTGACGACACCGAGTAAGTAACCTGTGTGCCATTAATCGAGTTGGGCCTGGGGTAACTCAAGAAGTATGTGTAGTCGCCCTCGGCCATCGCATTGATGTTTGACACAAAGTACGCTTTGTCGAACTCGGGGCTAAAGTAGCGCATTGTGAACTGCGCATTCTCCAGAGTGTAGTTACCCTCCGAGTCAACAGCCCACACACCGAGTTTGTCGCCCTCGGCCCAACGCGTCGACATGCCATCGGGACCGATAGCCGTACGCGTAGCCGCCATAGGCATCACCAATTCAACCTCCTCAACCTCGACTGAGGGATTAGCGGTGTTATTATTCACCTCGTCAGCACACGCCACAAAGCCAAACGCCACAACTGCCAACAAGGCCAACTTCTTAATCATATCCATAGACAATATCTCCATTTTATTTTTAATCGCAACAAATATAGATTAAACTTTTTCATTGAAAAAATAAATTCAACGAAACGCCCCATTTGTAAAATCAACAAGTTATAGCCGACTCATATAATGAGTGCGACCCCGAAGTTTGGTCAAAACTCCGAGGTCGCAACTACGACTTTAGTACTTTTTTCGCTTTTTTGTCCCTTTAGTACTATTTTCTCTCAAATGTCATGTTCGACTTTCGTACCACGGGAGTCTTCTCGACAACAACACTCTCGCTGCGTGCAGGTGCATTGTTGACAACCAGACTATTATGTGGCATCGAAGAGCGAGTTACCTCACCCAGGTAGTAGTCCACGAACTCCTGGGCATCGCCCGCACCCTCACGAGTGCAGATGAAGCGCTCACGATATACGGGGCTTGGGTTGTCATCGTGGTCGAATGCCACGGCAGCAATCATCATCTCCACATCCCACTCGCCACGGAAGTATGCGGGTGACCAATAAGCACCCACATTGTAGAGGTTGTCGATGAGGATATCGTCGCTATACTGTGCGGGGTCCTCCAGGCCCTCCTGGTATGTGAAGATTGTGTAGAGGTAGCCAGAGTATTCGCCCTCGATATTCACACTCATGGGCAGGATGACGCATCCCTGATAGTTACTCAAGTAGTCGGGCTCGAGAGCCGAAACCTCGTCGCCATCGTAGTAGGCATCGAAGCCCGCCGTAATCTTGATGTCGGCGATGATGGCAACATCGGTCTTGAACTCGCCACCCGTGCGCATTGTTCCTGTGTACTCGAAGCTATCGGGGCTCATGGGGATAATCACGATGTGATACTCCGTGTCGGGTTTAAGCTGCGAGAGACGGCTCGAAACCTTGCCCTGCGCCAACTCGTAGTAGCTAAACTCCCAGTAATCACCATAATAGGCTCTGTTGTAGGTATCCTGAATATATGCCTTGATATCATCCTCACTCATTGATGCCTCGAAGACATTCCAGTAGTACCATACGCTATAGTCGGTTGGGATAATCGACACGCGAGCCTCGCGGTCGCCCACCTCCGTTACCTCGATGTTGTACTGACACGCCTCGATGTCACCAGCCTCAGCGGTGGTGATATTCTTGCGCACAATCTTTGTAGTCAACACACCCGCCTCGTAGCCGAAGAGCAACACGGCGTAGTCGGTACCAGCCTCCAAGCCGCTGAATGTGCCCTCGATGTTGCCGTTAAAGATGTAGTTGTAGAGGAACGATGTGCCATACTTGCCGAGGATATAGTCGAAAATCTCGGCATCGTCGCGCAACTTAGCAATCTCCTTCGAGGGGATAGCGAACATTGCGTATGGGTCCTCGTTTGTGGTCTCGACCTTGACATAGAATGTAGACTGCGTGATGTCCGAAATCTCCATCGAGAGCTTATTCTCCGACGCTGGGATAGAGCCAATCTCAAACTCCTCGAATGATACGTCGCTCAGGCGCTTGCACTCCTCGTTCCACTTGAAGGCAAAGGCGATATACTTGGTGTTTGCCATGCCCTCAAACTCATATGCCGTAGCCAAGTAGTCGGTGTTGTACTCAAAGGTCTCGGCGAGGGTGTAGTCCCATGCTGCATAATCCTCAACCATGTCAGCAATCACAGCATCTGCTGCCGCGTTAATATCCTTACCATAGAGGGTCTCGTAGTCCTCGTAGGTGATAAGGTTGTTGTAGTACGCCACGCCCTCGTGCGAAGGTGTAATTGCGATGTGTGCGATGGCGCGATTGACGGTGATGTTGAAGTCGAAAGTCACATCATTTCCCGCGTATGGCGCCTCGGTTTTGAAGGCCTCTGAGTAGAGTGATGTGGTCTTTTCGCCCGATGCGTTCATACCATAAATATATACTACATACTCCCACTCTGGGTCGAGTCCTGCCATGCGGATACCAGAGTGTGAGCCCTTGCTCAAAATCGTTGCGAGGTACTCCTCTATCGTCACACCATTCTCCTCCGCCATAGCGATGTAGTAGCGCATATCCTCATCAAAAATCTCATCCTCGCTCATCTGGTCGAACCACACTTTGTCAACAATCTGACCAATCCATGTAGTCTTCTCATCGAGTGTATTTACGCTGAAAACAACAGCCGTTGCCTCAACATTCTCAACCTTCAGCGCAAGAGGCTCCTCCCATGCCTTCTGATTGATTGTCAGGTCCTTTGTATCGTTACCATAGCCAAATGTAAGCTTAATAGAGCGCTCTGCGCCGCTATCATTCTTGGCCACCGCAACATCCACGAATGATGCAGTAACTGCCTCCACTTTTACCCACTCTGCATCGCACGCCACCTCAAGCTCCACACCCTCCACGGGCTTAACAATCGAGTAGTTGATGCGGAATGTATCGCCCTCGGGCTGCGCCTCAAGCGACTCTACATAGAGCGTAATATTACTAACCTTTGCATCTGGCTCCTTCTGACACGACGCAAACACCACTGCCAACGCAACAAGCACCATCATTGCGCTTTTCATACACGAAAATAGTCTCATAAAAATGATAATAAATTAATAATAGGATTTTATCGCTTTTTTGACTCTATCACAGAGTCGATATACGCCTTAATCTTTGGCGCGGGATCCTCCCAACCCTCGGGCTTGATGACCTTGCCATCCTTGGGGTTGTAGTGGGGCTTGCCGTCGGGCCATAGCTTCGCCATGTTGGCCTGCTGAACGATTGAGAACAACTCGTCAGCCTCCAAGCCCATCTCGACCATTGTGCCAAGCGCGAAGTACATAAGGTCGATCATAGCGTCAGCCTGCTCGTAGATGTCATCGGCGATGAGGAACTCCGCAACCTCCTCCTGCATCCACTTTGCACGCGACAAGGCGCGCTTCTTATCAATCATCTTGGGCTCTGCAGCCACGGGATGTCCGAACTTCTCGTGAAACTCACGAACATCATTCCACTCTTTTTTCATACTTATTTATTGTTTTATGTTATTCACTGCTACAAATATAGGCATTTTTTCGGTTTTTTTCGTAACTTTGCCGAAATTAAACTTAAAATGTATTATGGCAATAACCATAAAAGCAAAGTTCAAGTGTAGCTCCGAAAAGATTTCACAGGTTCCCAAGGATGACCTTAAGGATATAGCCTTTATCGGCCGAAGCAATGTAGGTAAGTCGTCGCTCGTGAATATGCTCACGGGCGTGAAGAACCTCGCAAAGGTGTCGGGAACACCAGGCAAGACTAAACTCATAAACCACTTCCTCATAAACGACAGCTGGTACTTGGTTGACCTCCCTGGCTACGGCTATGCCAAGGTGTCGAAGACCGAGCGCGGCGAGTTCTCGAAGATTATAACCGACTATGTCCTAAAGTGCGAGAAGATGCACTTCCTGTTTGTGCTTGTCGATTCGCGCCTCGAGCCCCAGAAGATAGACCTCAAATTCATTGAGATGCTCGGCGAGAATGGCATACCCTTCGGCATAATCTTCACCAAGACCGATAAACTATCTCAGGCACAGCTCAATCGCAGCATAACCGCGTATAAGAAGACTCTCGCAGAGATGTGGGAGGAGCTGCCCCCAATGCTCACATCCTCAAGCGAAAAGGGCTCGGGAAGAGAGGAGATACTCACCTTCATCGAGGAGTGCCTGGCAAATTATTAGAAAATAAGCGTCGAAAAAGTTGTTTATTCGGCTTATTTGCCCTACTTTTGTATCAGTTAAGTTAACCTAACCTAATTTTATATTATGGCAATCCATAAAATCAAATTCTTTGCTGGTCGTGGCTCACGCTACCTCGCAGAGAAGATCGCTGCCGAGTATGGCATCAAGCTCGGTGACTCTGACGTCTTGCAGTTCAGCGACGGCGAGTTCCAGCCCTGCTTCCACGAGTCTATTCGTGGTTGTACCGTATTTATCATCCAGTCTACGTTCCCACCTTCAGACAACTTGATGGAGCTCCTTATGATGGCCGACGCTGCACGCCGTGCATCTGCTCACCAGGTTATCGCCGTTATCCCCTACTTCGGCTGGGCACGTCAGGATCGTAAGGACCGTCCACGCGTACCTATCACCGCACGCCTCGTAGCGAACATGCTTATCGCAGCAGGTGTTCAGCGCGTGATGACCATGGACCTCCACGCAGATCAGATTCAGGGTTTCTTCGACCTTCCAATGGATGCACTCTACGCATCGGGCATCTTTGTTCCCTACATCCAGAAGTTGAACATCCCCGATTTGTCTATCGCTTCACCTGATATGGGTGGTGCAAAGCGTGCTTCATCATACGCTAAGCACTTCAACGCACCTATCATCATCTCACACAAGGAGCGCGCTAAGGCTAACGTTGTTGGCTCGATGACCGCTATCGGTGAGGTTGAGGGCCGCAACGTCATCATCGTGGACGATATGATTGACACAGCAGGTACTATCTGCATGGCAGCTAACATGCTTATGGACCGTGGTGCTAAGAGCGTTCGCGCGGCTGTTACACACCCTGTGCTTTCGGGCAAGGCTTACGACCGCATCAACGAGAGCGCTATCCAGGAGGTTATCACAACCGACACTATTCCTTTGAAGGAGGGTGAGGATTTGTCGAAGTTTACTGTGTTGAGCGTAGCTCCCATCTTCGCAGATGTTATCGAGCGCGTACACAACTACAAATCAATTTCGTCTATCTTCTACCGCTAATCAGCGTACACGATACAAAAAAAGGCAGCATTTCGAATGCTGCCTTTTTCTTTTTGGGTGTTATCCGTAACAAAAGATTACATCTCGGCGATTACATAGTTGCTGCCTCCGATAAAGATGGCATCCGAGGGCTGTGCAAGGCAGCGGGCACGCTCCACGGCCTCCTTGACAGTGGGTGCCGTCTCGAAGTCAAGGCCGAGCTTTGTTGCCTCGGCTGCAATATCCTCGATAGCACGGGCACGCTCGATGTTTGCGCGCGTAAAGATATAGTGCGCCTTTACGGGCAGCAAAGCAAGGATTTTAGAGAGTTCCTTCTCGCGGGCAAAGCCCATCACGGCAAAGAGGCGGTCGCACTCGAGGTTTGCGAGCTGCTCGGCTACGAAGCGGATGCCATCCTCATTGTGACCCGTGTCGCATACGGTATAAGGCTCGCGTGAGAGCACCTGCCAGCGGCCAGCAAGACCTGTTGATGCCGCTGCCACCTGAAGGCCCTCGCGGAAGGCACGGCGCGAGATTGTGAGTGGCGTATGCTCGGCGAGGTAGTCTGAAGCGGCGCAAACGGTAACGATGTTGTGACGCTGATAGTCGCCAAGAAGGTCTATGTCGAGCTCATAGCCTCTATCATCGCGCATGCGTGTGAGGCTGAAGTGCTGGTTGTCGTCATCGAAGTGCTCAACGCCATTGAGTCGCCACTCATCCTCGGCAAAGATGATGCGCGAGTTAAGCTCCGTGGCACGCTCGACGAAGACCTTGTCGCAGGCCTCGTTGTGCTGACCCACGATGACGGGGATGCTCTTCTTGATGATGCCCGCCTTCTCTGCGGCAATCTTCTCGATGGTATCACCGAGGAACTCCGTGTGGTCGAAGCTGACATTTGTCACGACACTGAGGATTGGGGTGATGAGGTTTGTGGCATCGAGGCGGCCACCGAGGCCTGTCTCGATAACCGCCACCTCGACATCGCTCTGGGCGAAGTAGTCGAAGGCCATGGCTGCGGTCATCTCAAAGAAGGAGAGGTCGAGCTCCTTCATCTTATCCTGGTGCTTATCCACGAAGTTTACCACCTTCTGCTTGGGTATCATCTCGCCATCCACGCGTATGCGCTCGCGGAAATCGGTGAGGTGTGGCGAGGTGAAGAGACCTGTGCGGTAGCCCGCCTCGCGGAGAATCGATGCGAGCATATGTGATACAGAGCCCTTTCCGTTTGTTCCCGCAACATGGATGGTGTAGTAGTTGCGCTGGGGGTTACCGATATGCTGGCAGAAAGAGGCTATACGCTCCAATCCTGGCTTATAAGCGTCGCCACCAACACGCTGGAACGACGGCATAGAAGTGAATAGAAATTCGAGGGTCTGTGTATAGTTCATACTATTATATATAATTAGGGGTTAATCGACAAGGTTGTTGCGGCGCTTGGTGCGATATGCAACATAATATAGCAGTGCCATTGCAGCAATGTAGGTCGCGATGCGTGCTACCCAGTCGCCATACATCATATAGAATGTTATATTGTTGCGAAGCTCAACATCCGCCGTAATCACGCCACGCTCATCCCACTCCAGGCTCTCTCCGATAACCTCACCACGCGGAGAGATGAAGCCCGAGATGCCTGTGTTGGCACTGCGGGCAATGGCGCGTCGTGTCTCAATGGCGCGTAGGCGACAGAAGTCAAAGAGGCGTCTGTGGCCTGGGGTATCACCCCACCAGCCGTCGTTGGATATCACAGCCATAGCCTCGGCACCCTCGCGTGCGAAGCCTGCAAAGTGATTGCCATAGAGACCCTCATAGCAGATTGCAGGGCCAATCTTGGCATCACCATTCTCGAAGACCATATGTCGCTCGCCCCAGCCCAACTGACCCGACACGCCACCGAGGTCTACCTTGAAGTTTTTCAGCAACTTACGGAAGGGGATTGCCTCGACACCGATTACGAGTTTCTGCTTGTGGTATATCTGCTCGACATCGCCCTCTGCATCGACAAGGAGTGCCGAGTTGTAGAGGTCATAGTAGTATCCGAAGTCCGATTTGCGCGCGGTCTCCGTTGCTGCGACATCGTAGTAGCGCGCGGTAGAGGCTCCCGCAATAATCTTCATATCATCGTTCTCGGCGCCATGCAACATCTTCAAAATTGATGAGTATAGGCGCGTTTCTGACTCGTCTATGGTACGAATCTGGGGAAGATATGCAAGCGACGACTCGGGCAGAAGCACGAACTTTGACTCCTCGGGGACATCCTCCATAAGCTCAAGAAGCACAGGCAAGGGGTTTTCCATATTTGCCGCAACACGCTCCTCATCGTAGCATGGCACATTGGGCTGAACAACCGATATCTTCACACTGCGCTCGGATGGCTCATAACCCCAATAGAGTGATAACGAGATGATTACGGGTATTACAACGATAGCGACTGCATAGAGTAGCTTGCGTGGTTGACGTGTGCGGATGGCCTCGAATATGCCGATGTTTGAGCATAGCACCCAGAGCGTTCCGCCAAAGATGCCCGTGTACTCATACCACTGCACTGCCATAATATCTGTCGAGAAGCCATGACCAAGAAGCAGCCATGGGAATGTCATCACCTCCGCCGAGTTGTATGTCCACTCCGTAGCGAGCCATATGGTCACAAGGAGTGTGTATGCCAGGGTGCGTGGTGCACGCTTCGAGGTGTAGTGATAGGTCATAACACCGCACAGGTTGTAGAACGAGCCCACGATGCTGGCGGTAAAGACACCTATGGGCGCAGCGTTCCACACCCACCAGATGGTGGCGAAGTTCCACAAAAGGAAGGTCATCGCCGCCCAGCCACACATACGCCACCTGTCGCGGCGCGAGTCGCTATACCCCTCGCTCAAGACAAGCAACGGCACAAGGGCACCGAGCATAAAACCGCCACTGACACCCCACCAGCCGAGGCTCAGAAGCAAAACCGAGAGCAACGCCATCAATAGTGGGCGAATCCCACGCCATGTATTAGTAGACTTCATAGGCAATATTCTATTAACGAGGCAACATATTTGCACCCCATAAGAGTCTACAAAATTAGTAAACATTCATCAATAATCAACCTTTGCAACGCGAGTTTCTCAAAAAAAAGAGATTTATTTACATATTTGCGCTGTGTGAGAATGAAAGGCAACGGGCATCGTGAGTTGTGCATACAATAGCGGAATAAAATTTGGAAAAACGACATTTTTACGCTATATTTGTAAATCAATCCTCCAGCACAGTAATAACGAGAAAAAGATGAGTACAAACTCAAATAACAACGATAGCTTGCGTTGGCACCAGCGCATTATACTTGAGGTGCTGTGGATGACCTGTTGTGCCATCGGATACATGCCGAGATGGTTCCGATACGGCATCTTCAAACCCTTTGTCTACGCCGTAATACGCATTGTGCGCTATCGCCATAGAATCGTCTACCAGAATATCCGCGGTGCATTTCCCGAGAAGAGCGAAAAGGAGATTAAGCATATCATAAACGGCTCATACTCAACACTCGCCGAGGTCATCGTCGACACAATATGTCTTGCAGGCGCAAAGCGTCGCGGCGACCTCGACCATGTCACATGGGTAAACCGCGATGAGCACATGGCACGCACCGAGGGTCGAGATTGGATAGCCATGGCATCGCACTATGGTTGCTGGGAGTATTTTCCCCTGTGGAGCCTCGAGGACAGCGAGGGTCAATTCTTGGGTGTCTACCACACGCTCAAGAGTGATATTTTCGAGCACTTCTACCGCCGCATACGCGCCTACGCCCCCAATTACCATCAGGTGCCGATGAAGGATACACTGCGCAAGTACATGCAGACGCGCGGCGACAACCACAGCACCGTACTCGGCCTTATTTCGGACCAGGCACCCATTCTTCGTGCCGACACCGAGTGGTTCGACTTCCTAAATCGCAAAACCACATTTATCGAGGGCAGCGAGAGAATTGCCATGCGATTCAAGATACCCATCTACTTTGTGCATATCGAGCGCGTCAGGGCGGGACACATGGCAATACGCTTCGACGAGATATACGACGGCGTGGAAGAGGTTGAGCCAATGGAGATTACGCGCCGATATGCCCGCGCCTTGGAGAGCATGATTAGGGAGCATCCCGAGCTGTGGCTGTGGTCACACAACCGCTGGAAGCACTCACCAGAGACCCAGGTGCGCCGCTTTGGCAAGATGACAGAGAGTGGCAGAAGTTAGCCACCGCACAACAAAAACATAACGACGAGGTTGTCCTACCGCTTGGTTGGGCAACCTCCTTTTGTTGATATTTGAATAGAATACTGCGCCTCATCCCACAAATTCTTGTGGTATATATACCAACCATTGTGATTTTTTACTATCTTTGCATCTATATATAAATAGGTATGCAGCGAGTTGCAATATTCCCAGGGTCGTTTGATCCCTTTACAAAAGGTCACGAGGCTGTCGTTGAGGAGGCGCTAAAACTCTTCGATAAGGTAGTTGTTGCCATCGGTCACAACATCCAGAAGCGCGGCTTCCTTACGGTCGACGCACGCAAGGCTCTCATCGAAAGAGTCTACAAAGATAACCCTCGTGTGGAGGTTACGACATACACCACACTTACGGGCGATGAGGCTCGCCGCGTGGGTGCCACGGCCATTGTGCGCAGCGTACGCAACATGACCGACTTCGACTATGAGCGCTCAATAGCCAATGCCAACAGGTTTGCATACAAGGAGTTATCTACCGTCATCGTGCTTGTTCCCGTGGAGGTTGAGCACATCAGCTCATCGCTTGTGCGCGAGTTGCACGCCTTTGGTCGCGATGTCGAGGGCCTTATGCCCGAGGGCATAGAGCTTTGCGACTACATAAACTTTGAAGAATAACTAAAATCTGATAATATATCATGCAGTTTACAGCAGAGATGATTGCCGGCTTACTCAACGGCACAATCGTAGGCGACAAGAACGCCACAGTATCAACAGTATCATCTATCGATGGTGGCAAGGCTGGTTCACTTGCCTACCTCACAAACCCAAAATATGAGCCCTATGTTTACACTACGGAGGCATCAATCGTTCTCGTAGATAGCACCTTCGAGCCCAAGGAGGAGGTTAAGACTACGCTTATCAAGGTGGAGAATGTGGGCGCTTGCGTGCTCAACCTCCTTGAGATGTACAACGCAACCCGCCCCCGCAAGACAGGCATCTCGAAGCTCGCCTCTATCCACGAGGGTGCAGAGGTTGGCGAGGGTTGCTTCATTGGCGACTTCACCGTTATTGAGGGCACAGCAAAGATTGGTGCTAACGTGCAGATATACCCCCAGTGCTACATCGGCGACAATGTAACAATCGGCGAGGGCACAAAGCTCTACCCTGGCGTTAAAATCTATGAGGGCTGCGTAGTGGGCAAGAATTGTATCATCCACGCGGGCGTTGTCATCGGTGCAGACGGCTTCGGCTTTGCGCCAAAGGAGGATGGAACATTCGCTAAGATTCCTCAGTTGGGTAATGTTATCATCGAGGATAATGTTGAGCTTGGAGCAAACACTTGCGTTGACCGCGCCAAGACCGACTCTACAATCATCCGCTCGGGTGTTAAGCTCGACAACCTTATCCAGGTTGGTCACAATGTGCAGATTGGCTCCAACACCGTTATGTCGGCACAGGTGGGCATCGCAGGCACTACAAAGATTGGTTCAAACTGCTTCGTAGGCGGTCAGGTGGGCTTCGCTGACCACATCACCGTGGGCAACAACTGTAAGATTGGCTCACAGAGTGGTCTCGATAAGAGTGTGCCCGATGGCGAGATTCGCTTCGGTACACCCGCACTTGCAGGTGTTCAGTACCACCGTTCGTTTGCCGTGTTCAAGACTCTTCCCGAGATGTCGCAGAAGTTGCGCGAGTTGGAGAAGCGCCTCGTAAAGGTTGAGGAGAAGTAGCGTGAATACCCCATTACGCATAATGGGTATCGACCCCGGTACCAACTATATGGGCTATGGCGTTATCGAGATTCGTGACGGCAAGCCCCAGGCGTTGGTCATGGGCGAGATAGATATGCACAAAATCAAGGATGCACACAAGAAGCTCGCCTACATCTTCGAGCGTGTGCGCAACCTCACCGAGACCTATTGCCCCACGGAGGTGGCCTTCGAGTCCCCCTTCTTTGGCGAGAATGTGCAGTCTATGCTCAAGCTCGGTCGCGCGCAGGGTGTGGCTATCGCTGCGGTGTTGAGCGTGTCGCACGACATTGCTATCGAGGAGTACGCCCCGATGCGTATCAAGCAGGCAATTACGGGTCGCGGCTCGGCATCGAAGCAGCAGGTGGCAACCATCATCAACTCGATACTCTCGACCGACTACCAGCCACGCAGACTCGATGCTACGGATGGCATGGCGGTGGCGTTGTGCCACTGGTTTACCACCTCGAATGTGCTCACACGCGCTACGGCAGGCGAGAAGCGCAAGGGTCTGGGTGGCGACACAAAGTCGCGCAAGGGAAGTTCGTCGTGGGAGGCCTTCATAAAGTCGAACCCCGACAGAGTAAAACGATAGATAATAAAAGGCTGTAACACAGCGTTATGTATAGCATATTAAAACCTAAAACAATTTATAACAATGAAAAAGTATTTTATGTTCCTCGCAGCAGCGCTTATGGTTGCTTGCGGTGGTAGTGATGTAAAGAAGGAAAGTGGCGTTACCATCAATGGTGACTTCACAGGTATGGAGAACGTTGCAGCAGGTGATGTTGTCAAGGTTGTAGTTATGGGCGAGAAGGATGCCGTTGCCGAGACTGTTGTCGGCGAGGACCTCACCTTCGAGCTTAAGACAGATATCGCAGAGGCGCAGTTTGCATCGTTCCTTGTTAACGACGAGAATGTTGCTATGGTATGCTTCGATGGCAACAATATGACCGTTAGCTACAACGCCGAGGAGGAGTCACTCAAGTGGGAGGGCTCGGAGCTTCAGACCTTGCTTCGTGGCGCTATGGATGGCCTTATGGAGATTCTCTACAATGAGGAGGCTACCGAGGAGATGCTCTTGTCGTACCTCGACAAATTTGTTGTTGAGAACAAGAATAACGCAGCCTCTATCTACATGTTGCAGTACTACACAATGTTCGGTGGCGACGAGGCTCGCTTTGCAGAGCTTGTTGAGATGATTGAGGGCGACTTCGACCACATCTACCTCTACAACGAGCATGTGAAGTATGTTGAGAACGCCGTGAACACTGCTATCGGCGCAGAGCTTAAGGATCTTCAGCTCCCCGATGCAGAGGGTAACATCATCAGCGTAGCAGAGTTGTGCAAGAGCGGCAAGTGGGTACTTGTAGACTTCTGGGCTACATGGTGCGGTCCTTGCCGTGGTGAGATTCCTCACCTTGTTGCAGCATACGAGAAGTTCGCTCCTAAGGGTCTTGAGATCTATGGCGTATCTTTCGACCAGAATGGCACAGAGCAGCGTTGGCAGAACTTCATCAAGGAGAACAAGATGGGTTGGGTTAACGTATGGGGTACCGACGAGAACGGCAAGTGGAGCGTTGCAGAGCACCTCAACGTGAATGCTATCCCTGCTAATTTCCTCTATTCACCCGAGGGCAAGCTCGTAGCAAAGAATTTGCGCGGTGAGAACATCGAAAAAGTTCTCGCAGAGCACATCAAGTAACATACTGATATACAGCATAAAAGAGTGCGGCGACAAAAATCGCCGCATTTTTTTTGAAAAAAAGTTACTAAAATATTTGGTGGTTAAAAAAATATGCTCTATATTTGCACTCGCAAAAGCAAAGGATATGGCTCCGTAGCTCAACTGAATAGAGTACTTGACTACGGATCAAGCGGTTCCAGGTTTGAATCCTGGCGGAGTCACAAAGCGGTAATCGAAAGGTTACCGCTGCTTTTTTTATATACAACTCCACCCCACAAACATCCATAACACAACCTCCGACACCCTGCATCAGCGGGGCGTTGTGGCGTTGCACTGTCTCGTATGATAAAGGGAAAATGCGGTTAGGTATATAAACAAAAAAAACGGAAGATTGCTCTTCCGTTTTTCAGTGCCCAGGACAAGACTCGAACTTGCACGAGCTAATGCTCACTACCCCCTCAAAGTAGCGTGTCTACCAATTTCACCACCTGGGCTTTGAGGTTTGCGGATGCAAAGGTAGCAACAATTTTCTATTCTGCAAACTTTTTCGCAACTTTTTTTAATAAAATTTAAGGCTCGATAACTAAGTCGTTGTTATCGAGCCTTTTACGCATGCAAGAAATTTTATCGCTTACAGACCAAACTCCTGCTTAATGTTGTCCACCTCGTCGAGTTTCTCCCATGAGAAGAACTCAACCTCCTTGGCAAACTCCTTGCCATCGCCTACGAAGCGCACGAGCTCGGTGTAGGGACGACGACCGAAGTGACCATACGATGCAGTTGCCTCGAAGATGGGGTACTTCAAGCCGAAGCGCTCAACGATAGATGCTGGACGAAGGTCGAACATCGCGCTGATCTTCTCCGCAATCTGGCCATCGGTGAGCTCTACATTAGACGTGCCGTAGGTATCAACATAGATTGAGAGGGGCTTTGCAATACCGATTGCGTAGCTCACCTGCACGAGCATCTCGCGTGCCACGCCTGCTGCAACCATGTTCTTTGCGATGTGGCGCGCTGCGTATGCTGCCGAGCGGTCAACCTTTGATGAGTCCTTACCCGAGAATGCACCACCACCGTGAGCACCGCGACCGCCATATGTATCAACGATAATCTTACGGCCAGTAAGACCTGTATCGCCGTGAGGACCGCCAATCACGAACTTACCCGTTGGGTTTACGTGGAGGATGTAGTCATCGTTGATGAGGTCTGCGAGCTTATCGTTTGCGCGCTCTAGGCGTGCCTTTACGCGTGGGATAAGGATGTTGCGTACATCGTCAGCGATGATGCGCTGCATCTCGCGCTCTGCCTCTGCCTCCGAGCGTGTGTGAGTGGGGAGGATGAACTCATCGTGCTGTGTAGATACCACGATTGTGTGTACGCGCTTTGGACGACGGTCGTCACCATACTCGATTGTCACCTGGCTCTTTGAGTCGGGACGCAAGTAGCGCATAACCTCGCCCTCGCGGCGGATTACAGCAAGCTCCTTGAGGATAACGTGCGAGAGGATGAGTGTCGCAGGCATGAACTCGCGTGTCTCCTCCACGGCGTAACCGAACATGATACCCTGGTCGCCTGCACCCTGCTCCTCGCCATCCTTACGGTCAACACCCTGGTTGATGTCCGATGACTGCTCGTGGATAGCCGAGAGGATACCGCATGATGCTGCATCGAACTGATACTCGCTCTTGTTGTAGCCGATGCGGTCGATGACGCGGCGTGCCACGCCCTGAATATCTACATAGCCCTCCGAGCGCACCTCGCCTGAAACTACTACAAGACCTGTTGTGCAGAGTGTCTCGCAAGCAACCTTTGAGTTGAGGTCGTGACGAAGGAACTCGTCGAGAATAGCGTCTGAAATCTGGTCGGCAACTTTATCGGGGTGACCCTCCGATACCGACTCTGATGTAAACAAAAATGCCATAATTATACCTTGTTTTTAGTTATTAATAAACGTAATGTTGCGTGCCATCGTATGTTGATGGCCTAAAAACGGGTGTAGAATGAGATGCTGTGATTGCCGATAAAAAAGCAATTATGGCTTTTGAGAATACCGTTTTAGCACTTTTTTATTGTGGTTGCAATCAGTTCAAATCCTTCCACATCTGTTTTCGGGTGCAAAGGTAGCAAAAAATTGGAATATTCTACAATATGTCTACAAAATATTTCTTATGGCGGTATAGGCAAAAATTATAGGCGGGGCGGACGAGATGAGGTGAGGCAGAAAGGGAACGGGGCGGCAATAGGTCTGTGTGGAATTTCTTGTCAGAGTGGCGCAGATGTGGCGATGACATGAAAAAGCCCTGGATGGGTAGTACTCATCGTACGTCCCATTCAGGGCTTTGATTGAAGCGCCGCAGATGCGCCGCTATCACAAGAAATCCAATTTCGCATCAGAAGTGGTCAGGCTTGGTCTCGACATGAAAAAGCTCCGGATGGATAGTACTTTTCGTACATTCCATTCGGAGCTTTGATTGAGAGGCCGAGAATGGCCTCT
>JAZRJJ010000042.1:0-35481 GCA_045645705.1 Alistipes sp.
GCCTCACGCTCCGAACCACCGATAATTTCGCCAATCTGGGGGAACAATACGTCCATAGCGCGAACGGTCTTGCCGTCCTCGTTCTGCTTCATATAGAAGGCCTTAATCTCCTTGGGATAGTTGATAAGGATAACGGGACGCTTGAAGTGCTCCTCAACAAGGTGGCGCTCGTGCTCCGACTGAAGGTCGCAACCCCACTCGCAGGGGAACTCGAACTTCTTGCCTGAAGCCTTCAAAATCTCGATACCCTCGGTGTAGTCGAGGCGTACGAAGTCGTTGTCCAAGACGAACTGAAGACGCTCCAAGAGGCCCTTGTCCCACATCTTGTTCATGAACTCAAGGTCCTCGCGGCAGTTCTCCATAGCGTAGCGGATGAGGTACTTGAGGAAGTCCTCAGCGAGGTCCATGTCGTCCTGCAACTCGTAGAACGCCATCTCGGGCTCAATCATCCAGAACTCTGCCAAGTGGCGTGGAGTGTTAGAGTTCTCGGCACGGAAGGTAGGACCAAAGGTGTAGATCTGGCCGAGTGCCAAAGCACCAAGCTCACCCTCGAGCTGACCAGATACTGTGAGGCTACAGTGCTTACCGAAGAAGTCCTGTGTGTAGTCTACAGTGCCATCCTCGTTGCGGGGAGGGTTCTGCATGTCGAGAGTCGATACGTTGAACATTGCACCAGCACCCTCGCAGTCAGAAGCTGTGATAAGTGGAGTGTGCAAGTAGTAGAAACCACGATCGTTGAAGTACTTGTGGATGGCGAAGGCCATGGCGTGACGGATGCGGAGCACAGCACCGAAGGTGTTGGTACGGGGGCGCAAGTATGCGATGTCGCGCAAGAACTCCAATGAGTGACCCTTCTTCTGCAAGGGGTAGGTCTCGGGGTCTGCAGTGCCATAGATCTCAATCTTTGACGCCTGAACCTCTACGCCCTGACCCTGGCCGAGTGATGCTACGAGTGTACCATCAACGCGCAAGCAAGCACCTGTGGTAACGCCCTTAAGCTCTGCCTCGTCAATCTTTGTGAGGTCTACAACGACCTGAATGTTCGAAACGCAAGAACCATCGTTAAGCGCGATGAAGGCTACGTTCTTGTTGCCACGCTTGGTTCTTACCCAACCCTTTACGGTAATCTCTCTGCCGTCGCCCTCCATCTTGAGGATCTCGGCGATACGTGTAAGTTTCATAATTGTTATATCGTTTTATATATTATTTCGTTTTTGCGCAGCGTTACTATAACGCCACATTAGGTCACAAAATTACTAATTTTTTTACAAACGATTGCACACTTATCGCTTTTTTGTATCTTTGTCATAAATTAGAACCATGAAAAAGAGCTTTTTGTACCCCATATTTGCCATTTTGGCACTCTTCGTGTCACTCGACATGGCTGCGGCACAGGCCGTAATCAGCCGCACAGAGTTTATCTGCTACGACAAACGCGCCGACGCCAAGAGCGATATTCGCACCAATAACGACAAATATATCGACCTGCGCCCCACTCTTCAGTTCGAGGGCGAGGGTAGCGTGCGCGCGGTCTACGAACAGGAGATAGAGGTGCCCGCATCGTGGAACGACTACAACGCATACCTCCACACCGAGAACATTGCTGGCGACTACACAATCTTTGTTAACGGCGCGCAGATAACAGCCCCCATCGACCGCTTCACACCCACCGAGATATACATCTCTCCCTACCTCGAGCAGGGCAAGAATGTCGTTGCCGTCGTTGTTGTCGAGGAGCCATATATGGCCGCAGTTGCCGAGGGTATGACCATGCCGCAGCGCCAGCAGTTCGACAACTGCTACATCTTTGCGCAGCGCCGCCTGGGTGTCTACGACTTCAATGTGCGCCTCGTGCCCGACTCATTGGAGCGCTTTGCGGAGCTTAGGCTCGATGTGTTGGTCGACAACTCATTCTCTTCGGACGAGGTAATCGAGGTGGGCTACGACATCTACGCCCCCGATGGCAAGCTTATGGAGTATAGCGTCAACGACCTCGCACTCGAGAAGTTCACACGCGATACCTTGAGTTTCAAGCCCTATATCTATCACTCGAATCCCAACCGCTGGAGTCCCGCAAATCCCAAGCTATATGACCTCACGCTCTATGTCAAGCGTAGCGGCATCCTCTGGGAGTATATCCCCTTGAAGGTGGGCTTCGCAGAGTATGGCTATACGGAGGATGGAACAATTACAGCATTCGGTAAGCCATTGACACTCAAGAAGGAAGTGTATAATGCTGCGGCAGACAAGGCTACTACGGAGCGCGAGATTAAGGCCCTCAAGCAGCGTGGCATAAACTGCCTCACGCCCGACTATCCCCAGCCCCGCTGGTTCTACGATATCTGCGACCGAGTGGGCATCTATGTTATCGACTGCGCTGCTGTGGCATCGCCCTCGTGTGCCGACAACCGCGCCATTGGAGGCACGCCCGCAAACGCTCCCGAGTTGGTGGATGAGTACTTGCGCCGTGTTGAGAGCATGTACCACCGCGCACAGAATCATGTCTCAATCATCGCCTTCTCGCTTGGTAAGCGTGCGGGCAATGGCTACAACCTCTACAAGGCCTACGAGCTCCTAAAGTCGAAGGGTGACAGCCGAGCGATAATATATGAGGATGCCGACGGCGAATGGAATTCGGATTTGTAAAAACTTCTAACCCAAACTTAAATAAATGAAAATGAAGGGACTGCCGCTACGGGTAGTCCCTTCATTTGTAAAGTTGTATGGTGAGTGTAACGCCAAAGTAGCCTTGTTGTATAGCGTCCTACTCGTGGTGGTAGGGTTCGTTTTTGAGGATGGTGAAGGCGCGGTAGAGTTGCTCCGTGAAGATGGCGCGCACAATCTGGTGCGAGAAGGTCATCTTCGAGAGCGAGAGCTTGCTATTGGCACGCTGGTAGACTGCATCCGAGAAGCCATAAGGGCCACCAATAACAAAGACCAAGCGCTTCGTGCCCGCCGACATGCGCTTCTGCAGTAGTTCGGCAAACTCTATCGAGCGCAACTCCAGGCCGTGCTCGTCCAGAAGCATAAGGTGGTCAGCATCGGTGACAAGACGCAGAATGGCCTCGCCCTCCATGCGCTTCTGCTCCGCGGCCGAGAGGTTCTTCGTGTTACGCACATCGGCAAGCGTCGTGATGGCGAACTTGACATAGTGGTTCAGGCGCTTGGTGTACATCGCAACCAGCGCCTCGACCTCCTTCATATCGGTCTTGCCGACAACAATCAACTCTATATTCATAGTCGCAGAATTAGTCGTTATGGCGTAGGTCGAAGAACTTGACAACCTTGCGGCTCATGGGTGGTGTCTGTATGCGTGAGATAAGCTCCACGGACTCGAACTGTATGTCGGGAGCCACGCGCACCTTCGAGCGGAAGATATCCTTAATCTGCTTGACGAAGGCGTCGGAGTGGTTGTTGCTGCCGATGCGTATCTGAATCTGGTCAGTGCCCAACGAGTTGGTGAACACCTCGACGATGTAGTTCTCCACCTCGGGGATGTTGTCGAGGATGTCGAAGAGGATGGGGGGATAGATTGTCGTACCCTTGAACTTAATCATCTGGTTCTTACGGCCGATAACCGAGCTTAGGCGTGCGCTGTTTCTGCCACACGCGCAGGGCTCGCTCATGCGGATGCATATATCGCCAGTCTTGAAGCGCAACAGGGGCATAGCCTCGACGCCAAGCGTAGTGATGGTAACCTCGCCAGGCTCGCCATCGGCAACGGGCTGGTTGTTCTCATCGAGTAACTCAACGATGATAAGGTCGGCGGGGATGTGGCCACCGCGGTGCATGTTGCACTCCGTGAACGATGTCTGCATCTCGGTTGAGGCGTATGTCGAGAATAGCTCCAGCGAGGGCCACTTCTCGTGAATCTTCGCACCGAGCGTTGTGAGCTCACCCTCGGGGGTGCGCAGAGCCTCGCCGATGCAGATGGCGCGCTTGAGGTTGGAGTTGTTGTGGTCGATACCGTTCTTCTCGGCAAACTCAATCATCTTCGTAAGGAACGAGGGCACAACGATGCAGGTCGTGGACTTCACTCTGTTGATGGTGTCCCACTGCAACTCGGGGATGCCGTTACCCACACGCACGATGCCCGAGCCCAGTTCGCGTGCTCCGAGGAAGTAGGCGAGGCCCGCCATGAAGCGGCGGTCGATGGTAGTCATAAGCTGCATGACATCCTCCTTGGTACAGCCCGTCATGGTGAACGACGAGGCCTCGTTATAGGCGAGGCGCTGGAGGTCGCTCTCGGTAAGTGCGAAGGTCACAGGCTCGCCGAGTGTTCCCGAGGTGGTAACATAGTCGATGACATCTGTGGGGCTTACACACAAGAAGTCGGCATTGTACGACTGCAGGTCCTGCTTCGAGGTTGTGGGAATCTGCGCGAGGTCCTCGATGCTCTTTATCGTGGAGATGTCGATGTTGTTGCTCTGGAACATACGGCGGTAGAAGGCGGAGTGCTCCTGCAGATATGCAAGTGCCTCGCGTAGTCGTGCCTCCTGGAACGCCTTTATCTCCGAGTGAGTCTTGTAGTGAAGTGTTGTGTCCTTAATCATACTCTATATATTTCTTATTTTTCTCTCAATTCTACGCCTCTCGTGCGCATGGGGTATCTCCAAATCCAGGGCGCGCTGCCAATATGTCGCAGCCGCAGCCTTGTCACCCATGGCCATCATATAGTCGCCCAAGATGTCATGGGTAAGGTAGTAGTTGGGGTTTAATGTCGAAAACTCTGTGATAAACTCATCCGCTACTGCGGTGTGCTCCTTGATGTGTGTGCGGAGTGTTGCGCAAAGCTCCCTGAAGCGGGTTATGCGTGGGTATATCTCCGCAATAGCCTCATCATCGGCTGCGATGGTTAGCTCCTCGAGGGTGTAACACTCCCTATTGTTGAGCTCCCCGCTAAATATTTTGTTGAGGTCGTAGCACACAAACTCGCCGAGCTGCCATGGCGCGGTGGATACCCACAGGCGTAGCTTCGTGGGCTCGAAGACCACGCTATGGAAGGCGATAAGTTGGTTTATAGCCTTCTCGTTGCCGAGGCCTATGTCGCTGTTGCCCGTGCCACGCGTGTCGCGCAAAATGGCGATGGCGCTATTTACATCTATCGGTGCGTGGTGCTCGAAAAGCTCCTTGAGGTGCTCATAGCGGTAGGGGCTATCCGAAGTCGCTATGTTTTCGAGGTTGCGCTTCTGTTCGCGCAGCTCCTCGGATTGTGCATGGTTTGTGCATAGTATCTGACTCTCCTCGCTGCGGTGTAGCGCCGTACACTTTGGCGTCTTCTCGATAATCGCAGCGCAGCCATCCTTTGCCGAGGCTACGAGCATCGACTCCGATACGAAACACTTCGACTGCTTGGCTATGGTGTATGCCTCATCTATTGTCGTGGCGTGCTGCATGATGTGGCGTGCCAAGAGCGAGATGGGCATTGCCGAGGTGGTGGGTATGTCACCCTTCAGGGCGTTGAGCGTTATGGTTAGGCCATGCTCGTTCATGCCCGACACAACGCCCATCATGCCTGGCCACGCGAGCGACACAAAGCGGTAACCCTCGCTCGGCTCCACGAAGTGGATAATCTTGTTCCTGGCGAAGTCGTCACCGAGGTAGAAATCGAAGTTGCGGGCTACGATAAGTTCCCCTGTGGCACTCGCAGAGCCCCATGCCGCAAAGCTTGTGCAACCAACAAGCATATACTCCTGCATGACATGGCCTATGTCGTGTGCAGCGTGGTAGTTGAGCTGGCGCACATATTTTGTGCTGTAGTCGTTATACTTGTCGCTCGCCGAGAGAGACATTGCGTATATCTCGTTGCGATACTCCTCGGGGATGTGGCGCGCCATGTCGCGGTTGAACAGAATGATGATATTGTGTAGTGGCTTCATCCAGCGCCTCGAGGGTGTGAGCTCGAGCAGACGGCGATAGAAGGCATCCTCCTGGTGTTTAATCAGGTCGCTGCATAGGACTCCGTAGGTTGCACCACGCTCTATGGCATTGCCCTTGATATGTGCCTCCCACAGCCCATAGCGGTTTTTGCGGAGGGTACTATCGTTTTGCTGGACTAAAGAGTTGATATTTAGGTTTATGTGTGGTTCGAGGAAGTCCGCGCGGAGGTATAGCACAACCACGATGGCGGCAAATGCCACCACCAGCAGTAGAAGTGCTACAAACGCCCACACGAGAACCATCCAGACCATCGCAGCGTAGATTATGCGTTACCAATCTTCTTTGCCAGATACTCCTCGCCGAGAATCTCCGAGCAGGTGACAGCCGACGAGATTGTTGCGCCGAGGCAGCCATGTATGTTGAGGCTCTGACCCGTAATCAGGAGGTTCGAAATCTTGGTGCGTGCGAAGACGAGCGACGCCAAGGGGTTGCGGCAATCCTTAACCAAGCCGTAGGCGCTACCCTCGGGTGTCGAGGTGTAGTCGCGGTAGGTGAGGGGTGAGGCGGTGTGTACCATCTCGATGTTGCCCTTGAGTTCGGGATTGAACTGCGACACAAAGTCGATGACGGCATTGCCGAACTGCTCCTTGAATGCTTTGTACTCCTCGCCACGGCGACCCACGGTGGTGTCTGCCCAGCGTGCGCACTGCTCGAAGGGCATGGGCACAAGCAGGCTGATAACATCGGTGTACTCGTTGCGCGAGTTGGGCTGCATGCACATCAGCACGCCAGGGATGTTGACACCCTTGTACATGCCCTCCAAGCCCCATACATCGTCGATGTTGAAGTAGAAGTGGTTGCGGTTCTCGTACTTCACGGTGTTGGGTTTCATAAGGAGGTAGGTGGTGAAGATGCCGTAGGTATTTGCCAACGAGTTCATGCGTGTGAAGAAGGCCTTCTTGTAGATGGTGTTGTTCTCGAGCATCGAGAAGGTTGCCGAGGGGTGGATGGATGAGATGACCTTGTCGCCGAAGACTCTCTCGCCCGATGTCAGCTCCACATACTCCGCCTTGTCACCCTCGAGGTGAATCTTCGCCACGCGGGCGTTGAGGCGCACCTCGCCACCATTGCGCTCAATCTGGCGCACCATAAGGTCGGCAAGCTGCTGCGAGCCATCCTCAAAGGCGTAGGCACCCTGAATGTAGGAGTGTGTGATAACGCCATATTCGTACATCGAGGTGGTGAGGCGGTCACCAGCGTAGAGGCCCGTATTTCCTGCCAATACATTGCGCAGACGGTCATTCGAGATGGCCTTCTCAATCTCGCTGTATGCCGAAACCGAGGTGTAGTCCTTGCCGCCACGGTTGTATAGTTTGCCACTGCGCAGCACCTCGGGAGCAATCATGTCGCCGATGTTCTGCATCTTGCCAACGATAGCCTTGATGCCCTCTCTGTCGTCGGGGAAGCGCGCTGCAAGCGTCTCGATGAAGCGCTCATTGCCCGATGCGTGGCTATATACCTCGCCATCCATAAAGTGGAAATGGTCGAAGCCGTCGTCGCTCAGCTTGCGGAGGCGCAGGTCGTCGGTGATGCCGAAATATTTGAAGTACTGGTGCATAATCTGGTCCTCGCCCATGCTGCCGATATAGTGCATGCCCGTGTCGAGGGTGCGGCCATGGCGCTTGAACGACTGCAAGCAGCCACCAATGATGCTATGCTGCTCGAGTACGCATACGCTGAGACCCTCCTTGCTAAGGATGATACCGCTGGCAAGACCTCCGATGCCTCCACCAATAATTACAACATCATACTTTTTCATTATCTCCTGGTTTTTAATATGTACAGCGTTTCGGAGCTATACTTCCAATATTTGCTTATCTCGATATCCATGTTGTGCTCCGAGGCGAACTGTCGCATCCACTCCTCGCTAACGAAGCATAGGTCGGTGGTCGTCTTGTTGAACTTGAGCAGCTTGGTGCTCCACAGCTCGGTGAGCTCTATTAGGTTGTGAGCCTTGCTGTGCGAGGCGTTGCCATCGCGAACAACGATGCATCCACCCGCGTTGAGGCTCTCCATGGCCTGCTCCAGAACGCGCTTCTGTCGCTCCGAGTCGATGTAGTGGAGGCTGTCGCTGAAGAGTATGTAGTCCGACTTGGGAAGCTCGATGCTACACATATCGCCACACATGAACTGCACGCCTGTGCGTCGACAGAGGAAGGAGTTGCGGGCCACCTCCATCTTGCCCTCGTCATAGTCGATGGCGTATATCTTGCGCTCGGGGGCGAGGTTTGCAAGCATGAAGTCCATCTGCGCATTTCCCGCGCCCACATCGGTGATTGTGGCATCGCGGGGTATGAGCCTGTCGTAGACATCGTAGTAACCATCCATGCGGCACTTAACCCTCATATACCACTCCATGATGGGCCCCTTGTAGATGTAGTTGCGTATGAGCAGCGACCTGAAATAGGGGTTATGCGCACGGCTAAACTCGTCACACATAGCACGATACTCACTCACGAAGTAGCGGCGCAAGGCCTTTGTCTGCTCCTGATATGTAGCGCCGTAGGTGGTGTCGCCATATTCGATGCGTGGCATGATGCGTGTCGCCATGATGCCGCAGTTGATGTAGAAGCCCTGGTGCTTTGCCGAGAGGTGTCCCGCGCCATAGATAACGATGGGCAGGATGTCAATCTCGAGCAGCTGCGCGAGGTAGAAGGCACCCTTGTGGAAGCGCTGTATGGAGCAGTCTGCAGAGCGTGTGCCCTCGGGGAATATAACAACGGAGTAGCCCTCCGCTATGCGCTCCTTAACCCTCTCTGCCAGTGCCTCATAGCCATCGGCAGCGTGGTGGAAGTCGGCATACTTAACAACCCATCCGAAGAAGGGCGAGTTCCACACCCAGCTATTAGTGACCATCACGACCTTGGGTGTGGTGGAGAGCAGTAGCAGGATGTCGGCAAACGACTGGTGGTTGGCTATGATGACCGAGGGCTTCTCGAAGCGCTCGTTCGTAGTGTTCTGACGAATGGTCTTGATGCCAATGAGTGTCGCGAGGAAGAGGCGCGTGAAGAGGTATATGAACCTGTGGAATGCCAGCTTCTTCGCGCGACGCTTGATGGGTGTGACAATCAGCACAAGGGCATACAAATTCATGAAGATGCATCCAATGAGGAAGTAGATAAAGGAGTATGCCGTGTTGAGTATCACGCCAAGGGTGTAGGGTAGCTTGCCCTTCGAGGTGTGGTTGGTCACAAGCAGGCGGAAGAGCAGCGGCTGTATGGTGTAGGACACAAGCACAACGATGCTAAGGCCAAGCACCGAGATAAGAGCTATGGACTTTAGCGCGGGGTGCTCGGCAAATATCAGCACGCCCATGCCGACGATGGCGGTAAATGCGGAGAAGAATATAGCCGTCTTGTGCGCTCCAAGCACACGCTTGCCACTCTTGTACTCCTCCAAGAGACCATCCATGATGAAGATGCTGAAGTCGTCGCCGATACCGAAGATGAAGGTGGCGAGGATGATATTAACGATGTTGAACTTGATGCCGAAGAGCGCCATCATGCCCAGGATAAGCACCCAGCTAATCGCCATGGGGAGGAACGTGAGCAGCGTGAGCTCGATGCGGCCATACGATATGAACAGCGCAACAAAGACAATCAAGGATGAGACCAGCAGGATGTAATTAAAATCGTTGCTCGTAGCCTCGACCATCTTTGCAGAGAAGTAGCTGCGGTCTATAATCGTTGTATTGGGGAGTCTGTCGACCTCGGCGTAGAGCGCACTTTTGCACTCCTCGGGTACCACGATGCGGCACATGAGCGATGAAAACTCCTCGCTGTGCGCCACCCACTCCGAAACGATGGGTATAGCGCCTATCTCCTCGTCGGTATATCCACATGGGGTGTACTCTCGGCTTATAAGCTCCTCGAAGCGCGCAAATGCCCCAGCTCGGAAGCCCTTGGCTACGGCTACCTTCTCAAGTGTCGCGAGGGTCGCGGTGCGGTGCTCCGCCCAGAAGGCCTCCCAGCGAGCTATGCGTCGCTCCTGCTCCTCGCGGGGGATGACGAAGTTGGCGACGGTGGCAACCTCGCTAACGATGTCCTCCGCGTGGCGGTTGCGAAGTAGAGTGTCGAGCAGGGCATACTCCTCGGTTATGGTGCCGAGGCTCTCGCCGCCCGTAACGATATAGATGTCGGAAGTCTCGTCGCCCAATATCTCCATCGAGCGGGCCTCGCCCTTTGCGATATGCTCGGGCACATAGTTGATGTTCGACATATCCTCGTCGAACTCCACCTCGTCATAAAAGAAGAGCGCACCAATGCTAAGCAGGAGTATGGGCAGTATAATCCACTTGTTACCCTCGTAGCGGTAGCCTACCGCGGCCTCAATCCTACCGAGTAGCGGGCTGCGCTTCGTAGAGTCGAAGCCACGCAAGAAGTGGGGCAAAAAGACGAGGCTGAAGAGCGTAGTGCCGATGAGTGAGAATACGGCGAAGAGACCCATGTCCTGCAATAGGGGCGATGAGGTGAAGATAAGCGCGGCGAAGGCACCTATCGTAGTGAAGCAGCCGATGGTAAGTGGCGCTGTAAGCTCCTTGAGAATCTCCTTGGGCGAAGAGCAGCTGTTCAGATGCGCGACGATGTGTATCGAGTAGCTCAACGATATGCCCAGCACCACGGTGCCAGCACCTATGGCGATGGTAGAAATCTCGCCCTGAATAGCCCACACGCATGCCAGCGCAAAGAGCGCACCGAAGAGTGGGGGTATGATAATTAGGGGTATAGAGCGGCGGTTTCTAAACGAAAGGAAGATGACTAACAATATGACAATCAGCGCGATGCCGCCAGTGATTGCGGAATCGGTCTTTATCTGTCGCGCGTTATACACCGCAACGATGGGGCCTCCGATGACATCGAGCGTCACGCCATCAGCCTCGGCGCACTTCTCGGCATGCTCAAGACCGCTTACAAGGGCATCGTTCGTGCCCGTGTCGCCCATGCCGTTGGCGGGCTCAATGAAGATGAGCATCGTCGCAAAGTCGGCCGTGAAGAGTCTATCTTCGTATATCTCATACTCCATGTCGGGGGCGAAGGCCTCGAACTCCTGAAGCAGGGGTGTGCCAATGTTTATGGGGTCGCGCATGACAACATCGCCCACAACCATTCCCGAGGGCGAGGTGAGCATGTCGTAGACATTGTCCACGGATGCCTCGATGCCCTCCTGTGTGAGGTTTGCCTCGATGGTGGCGTACTCCTTGTCGGTGAGGAAGATGGGTAGGTGGTCGTAGACAAAGTCGGTGCAGGCGCTTATGGTATCCTCATCGGCATATGCCGTAATCGAACTAATTAGCCCCGACTCCACCATAGGTGCAATCTCCGCCTCGAAGCGCTCGGCAGAGGCAATCATCGTGTCGGGGTCGGTGCCGTTAATCATCACCACAATCTTATCCTTCGCTGCGACATTTGCAAACGAGGCGCTCTTCTTGTCGTCGCTGCTGCCGAAGAAGTTGGTGATATCCTCCTCGAACGACATCTGCGATGCCATCGCTGTGCAGAGGGCAACCATAGCAACGAGCACGACATAGAATGTTACTCTATGTCGCTCAAACCACTCGTATATGAAGATGAAGAGTCTACTCATGGTTGTGTCTATATTTTCGCATAATGAAATATGCGATGATGAAGCCCATGACGGCGAGTATCGCACCAAGTATCACGCTGCCAATAACATACTGGTTGACGCTCTGCAATGCCGACTGGTGCGAGATATTCTCAAGCGTAGCATAGTTCTCTATGCCGAGTACCTTAGCACCAAGCACCATGCTGACATATATAATCACGGGGATGAGTGGCGGAATGCTGATGCCGGTGAATGCCGCCGCAACAATCTTGTTCAGGCGTAGCAACTGTGCTATTATTGCCGCGAGGATGGCCTGGTAGCCCCATACGGGTATGACGCTGCAGAAGACACCCAGGGCGATGGCGCACGACATGCGTAGGTTCGACTCCTTGCTGTGGATGACATGCTTTGCCATGAACTTGCGGACATTCTCGGGCGAGAGCTGTCGGAAGAAGCGCCAGGGGTAGTAGAACAAGAGTGCGTAGAGCACCAATACGGTATTTAGGATGCTGATGCGTGTGAAGTCCTTGAAAGGGCGGAAGTGCGACACGCGCTCCTCAACAGGGGGGTAGTAGACCTTGATGGGTACATTCTCCACATTGATGCCTCGCCATGCGGCACGCACGATAATCTCCACCTCGAACTCGTAGCGACGAGTGATGAGGCGTATGTTGTGCAGGGGTTTGAGGGGATAGAGTCTGTAGCCCGACTGTGTGTCGGTGAGGCGCTTACCCGTCTCAACCTTATACCAGAAGTTCGAGAACTTGTTGGCAAAGGTATTTTTTGAGGGCATGTTGTCGGCTGCGAGGTTGCGGGCACCCACAAGCAGGCTGTTGGGCTCCTTCTCGATGCGGTCGAGAAACACGGGGATGTCGTCGGCATAGTGCTGGCCGTCGGCATCGATGGTTATGGCATACTCATAGCCCCACTCGTATGCACGCTTCAGTGCAAGCCTAAGTGCGTAGCCCTTGCCCTTGTTCTTACCATAATCTATGACCTTGATGTCATCTATTGATGCCAGCACTTCGGCGGTGTTATCGGTGCAACCATCGTTCACGACGATAATATCCGAAGCGTACTTCTTGACATCGGCGATGACCGTAGCGATAGTGCCGACATTGTTGTATGTCGGAATTATCACTGCGCACTTCAAGGCCTTGAGCCTCTCGCGGGGTGTAAGCATCGCACTCTCCATTATCGTATCTCTGCGCGTAGTTTAAGCACTGTCTGCTGGCTGTCGCAACGCTCAACATTTACCTTGAGCTTTGACTCGCTGAGTGCGATGTTGATAGCTATGCGTAGTCCCTCCTCGGGGATGAGTGCAGAGACATATTTGCAATCCTTGATTGAGGCGAACGACACGGGGTGAGCGAGAATCTTGCCCAGGCACTCGCGGATGATGGTAAGGGTGCAGACGCCAGGCACAACGGGCTGCGAGGGGAAGTGACCCTCGTAGATGTGGTGCTCCTTCATAAGCGTCACAACGACGTTGTGCTCACCCTCGGCGGGTGAGGTGATGCTGTCAATGGTATAAAAGTTACCCTCTAAACGCATAAAAGTTAATTGTTACTCGTGGCCCTACTTGGTCACGTTAAATTGCTTATTTCTAAATGTGTACATCGTGTAGTCGCCCGACTTCTCAACCATCTTGAGGCTGCCAAGCGACATATCCTTGCGGTCGAAGATTAGCTCCACCTCCGCAATCTTTGCAGCGCCCTTGCCACGCTCGGGCTTAAGCACCACGCGCCACTCCTTGTCGCCCTTGGTGATGGTGGGGGTAAAGCCCTTCGCTATGCTCGCCACATCGCCACTCATGCAGGCCGTGAGCATCGTGCTCATTTGCTTAAGCATGGGGTTGGAGCTCGCGCTGCGCTTTGTGATATTTGCGCCACTCTTCATCTCGAACCACTCTGCCGAGAGTTTGATGTAGTCGCCATCGTCGAACGAGAGGAGTATGTTGTTGGGTGCCTGGAAGTGGAAGTCGCCCTCCTTTGTTACAACATCGGCCAGCACCGCCACCTCGCGTGTCTGCGTCATCTCCGCAACGATAGATGTTATACCCTCGCTCTTTGCCTTAAGCTCGCGCTCGAACTCCTCGTTGAGGCTCTGTGCCGAAGCGCCGAAGCCCACGAAGAGAGCCAGCATGGCCAACAAAAACTTAATCTTCATAAGCACGAATATTTAATATCTCGTCGAGTGCCACAAACCTATATCCGCGTTGCGTGCACTCCGTAATTAACATCTCGAGTAACTCCTCTGCGCCATCGCACCTGTCATGCAGAAGGATGATAGCACCAGGGTGCAACTTACGCACTATGCCCTCGACAACACTCTCGCGTGTAGGCTTGCTATTGGTGTCGTAAGAGCGTATGCTCCAGCCGATTACATCAACATTTAAGTCCCTTGCTACCTTGCCAATATTGGGCGTTGTGACACCAAACGGAGGCCTGAATAGTCGTGTGCGCAGCCCCGTAGCCCGATATATCGCCTCGTTACATTGCGTTATTTCATGCTCCACCTTCGCTCTGCTTCCCAGCGGGAATGTCGAAAGGTGCGAGTAGGTGTGGTTGGCAACGATATGCCCCTCCTCCGCCATGCGTGCGGCGAGTGCGGGGTTTTCGTCCACATTCTTGCCTATGAGGAAGAATGTAGCGTGTATGTTGTGGCGCTTGAGCACATCGAGCACCTTTGCCGTATTCTCGGCATTGGGACCATCGTCAAAGGTAAGTGCCACGCACCTATCCCTGTTCATACCCTTGCAGTGCGCCCTGACGTAGATATTACTTCCCACATCTGCCGAGGCCCACACCATGAAGATGTTGACGGCGACAAAAATCGCTGATGCGACCAGAAGTATGATACCTATGCAAGACATCTAACGACAATAACTGTGGGCGATGCACCAAAATACTCGTTATATATAACAACCTCGGGCGTGCCCTCTGCCACGAGTTTCACCGCCTCGGCAAAGCACATGGCCGAAGCCGTGGGGAAGAGGCCATGCTCCGCATATCCATTATATATAACGCGCGCGTGAGCCGATGTAGCATATTGCTCCGCAACCTCCTCGCGCGAGAGGTTCTCTGTGGGGAATGCCAGCGTCGCAACCTCGGCGATGGAGCGCTCGTTACGCTTGGCACCCACAATGGCGAACATGGCACCCTCGCCACACGCCACCTTGCGGAAGGCTCCCATGCGCTCCATGATGCGGTGCTGTGAGGGTGTCTCCTCGTCGAAGGCTCCGAGCAACATATGCTCGCTGTCGCCATCCTCGGCGCGTATCATGGCATCGAGGAGCGCGTCCTCGAAACTATGGCTGCGGTTGACATATGTCACATTGTAGCAGTGGTTATGACCCAGAAGTGCAATCTGACCGCCTACGGTGTTGAACGTGCTCTGGATGAAGGGTGTGGGGTTGAGCAACTGCTCCTTGTCGATGATTACATTGCGCAGGAAACGCTCGCTATCGGCAAGGCAACCCCAGCCCGTAGCGGTGATGATGCCGTCGAGAGCGCCTATGCCCTCCACGCCACCAAGCGCCTCAATAGCCGTTGTCACGGCACTCTTAATCACGCGACTCATGCGGCGGCGTAGTCCCGCATCGGGGATAAGCACCTTTATGTCGGTTGCGACATCGTGGTTGGTGACCACGCGCTCGATAAAACACCTCATAGCCTAACGTGTAAAGAGTATTGAACTGCAGTTGCCACCAAAACCAAAAGAGTTACTTAAAACGCACCTCACCTCTGCGCCCTCCTCGAATTGGGTGACGGGCGTAAGGTTGTATGCCGTGATGGGCACGCTAAAGTTGTGGTTGGCATATCTAAAGCCATGCAGGATGGCCAGGACCGAGAACACCGCCTCGATGCCTCCCGCCGCAGCGAGCGTATGTCCCGTAAAGCCCTTTGTTGAGCTGAAGGGTGGCACATTCTGGCCAAAGAGGCGTACGAAGGCTGCACTTTCGGATGCGTCGTTGTTGGGTGTTCCCGTTCCGTGGGCGTTGATGTAGTCCACAGCGCTGGGCTCGATACCCGCCATGGCGATGGCATCGGCCATAGCCATATAGGCACCATTGCCCTCTGCCGAAGATGCTGTCTGGTGGTGAGCATCGTTGCGGTTGGCATAGCCTCCCAGGTGGCAGATATAGTTCGTAGCATCCTCCTCGCGCTGCAATACGATGTAGCCCGCGCCCTCGCCGAGGTTTAGTCCAGCACGCGTCTCATCAAATGGACGGCAGGGGTTCTCGTCGAGAATCATCAACGACTTGAAACCGTTGAGCGTAAAGGCACTCAACGCATCGCTACCTCCCACAACAACCGTGTCTACGATGTTGTGCTTGAGGAGTTTAGCTCCCGTAATCACGGCATTTGCTGCCGAGGAGCATGCGGTGCTGAGTGTTGTGGTGTAGCCCTTGATGCCCGTGTAGCGTGCTATGGCATCGGTGCTTGCGGCGCAGTCGTGCATCCTCACATCGCGCAACCTGCCAGCTCGGTCATCCTCGATGAAACGCTCGAAGAAGTGCTCCGTGAGGTCCATACCTCCAACCGAGGTCGACGATACGAGACCTATGCGTGTGGGGTTGCTCATGTCGATGTTTTGCAGTGCCTCGCGCACGGCGAGGATGCCCAGAAGGGCGGTACGCGAGAGGTGTTCGCGGGGTGAGATGCCGAGGAGATTGTGTAGCTCCTCATTGCTCATGGCGAGCTCACCAACGGGGAGACGGTGGCTTGTTTTGAGGAGTGTAGGGTGTTGGGAGATGCCACTCGCACCCTCGCGCAACGACGCAAGGTTGCGCTCGACACCCACACCGAGTGCCGAGACTACACCTACACCTGTCACAACAATAGCCATACTCCTACTTGCGGTTGGCGCTGATATACTCGGCAAGTGTCTTTACAGAGTAGAATACGGGCTTTGCCTCTGCAGAGTTTGCGAGCTTAACGCCGTAGTACTTCTCCAAAATAAGGATAATCTCGAGTGCATCGATAGAGTCGAGACCGAGGCCCTCGCCAAACAATGGCGCCTCAGCGTCGATATCTGCGGGTGTGATCTCCTCCAAGTTAAGCTCCTCGATGAGGTGCTCCTTCAACTCCTGAATAAGCTGTTCCATAATGATTTATCGTTTTAATAGTTTTACGTTTACTCTCCAATTTTCGTTTAGGTAGTCGCACCAGCCAGCAATGACAACGTCCATGTCGCCACGCTCAATGAGTGCGCGGGCATACTCCTCCTCCACACCACAATCCTCGTTGTCGATGAAGAAGGTGTTGTCGCCCTGAATCTTGTGGCGTATGCACATCTCGCCCGCTGCAACATTCGCCAGCGTGTAGACAAAGGCCGCGGGGGATGCTCCCTCGGCAAGGTGCTGGTTGAGAATCTGCTGATGGATGACATCGGCATCGAGGCTCGCAGAGCGGTTTGTAAGCACGATGGCGCGGCGCGTAGGCTCGATATCTGCCATGTTCTCAATGGCAAGGAGGCGCTCCACAGCGACATACAACGCCTTGCTCATGTCGCTCATCTTGTAGAACTTCATGTTGCTCTCGCCGAAGCTCTTGAACTCGCCACGGATAAACTCCGCGAAGGGTAACTCCGACTGTGGCAGCGCATACTCGGCAACAACTTTTGCTGTGCGCGTGCGCTCGGGGATTAGGCGTGTGCGCGACTCCATGTCGAGAACGATAGCGGCATTGCAGCCACCAAAGCCCGAAGCGGTCTTCACGCAGCAGCGACCAACGATTTTCTGCGCCTCGGCTGAAAGTGTCAGCGTGTGAGGCGTGTCTGACGATGTAAAGCCCTTTGTACCAAAGATATATCCGCCCTTAAGCTCCTCGGCGCTGAGGATAGCCTCAACAACACCCGAAGCACCAAGCGTATGACCGATATAGCCCTTGAGGCTGTTGAGTGGCTTCTCCGTAAGTTCTGCCCATGCCACAGCCTTGCTCTCCATCTCGTCGTTGTAGCGTGTAGCCGTGCCGTGGGTATTTACGAAGCCCACATCCTCCTTCGTTGCGCCCGCCTCGCGCATAGCATTGCGAATGGCGTAGTACAAGCCGTCTCCCGTGCGCGATGGGCCCGAGATATGGTTGGCATCGTTGGATATAGCACCACCCGCAAGGCGCACCTTGCCCTCGTCAGCAAGCGCCTCATCCGTAGTGAGGATAACAGCACCCGCAGCCTCACCCAATGTGAGGCCATCACGCTCGGCATCGTAGGGGCGGCAGGGCTGCGCGCTGATAGACTTGAACGACGCGAAGCCCGCGGTGATAAACTCCGAGAGGGCGTCGCCACCAGCCACGATGACATGCTTGACCTTGCCCGACTGCAACAACTCGCGCGCTACGACAAAGGCCGAGACACCCGAGATGCAGGCGTTGGAGATGACAATGGGGCGGCGTGCAGCACCATAGCGGCGTGCTACGGCCTCGGCAGAAGTATATATATAGGTAGCCTCGGCGATGTTCTCGCAATCCTCGGCCAGGAGGTCGATATTGCCCTTGGTGGTTGAGAGCACCAGCTGCACATCCTCGCTTGCGAGCGACAGGGTAGACTCGGCAAGGATGTTGTCTAACTGCTCGATAATCAGCGACTCGAAGCGTGAGTAGCCCTCAACGGTGGCCACATTGGACCTGCCGGCATACATGCCGAAGCGCTCCTCGTACTTGAGGCCGCACTCGCCACGACGCATCGCTTCGAGCGTCTCGAGCTTATTACCAAGAGCCGTGCGCAGTGACGATGCTCCGAGGTATATCTCTACTTGGTTAGCCATCTTTTTTTCCACTCTTCAAAAAAGGTTGGGTTATTCAAACACATATTTCCGTCGCTGTCGACGAATACCTGCACAGAGCTGCCACGCGCAACAAGAGCACCATCGCACTCGCGGTGGATGATATACTCGAAGCATAGCTTCGCAGCGGCGGTGTCGATGAGGCGTGTCTCGATGATTGCCACATCGTTCACCGTCAGCGGCGCCACATACTGCAACTGAAGGTCTACGATGGGCGCAGTGTAGCCATAGGCATAGAAATCGAGGTATCCGATACCTGGGTACTTACGACCGAAGGCCTCGCGGCCATCCTCGAAGTAGCGCACATACTCGCCATGCCACACAACCTGCATGGAGTCCACCTCGCTGAAGCGCACGGTGGTCTTCGTGGTGTTGGTGAGGGCGGGTGTGATGCTTCCTATCTTACGATTTCGCTTCATCCGTATCCAAGAATATCTTCATTTTACATGTGGCAATCTCAACATCGTTAACCTTGCACACGGCGCGGATAAGCGTGATGTTGAAGACCTCCTGTATAACCTCAATCGTGGTGTAGATGACATCGCCCACTTTTGCGTGTGCCGAGATGGCGAAGTCGTTAACCGAACCGATATAACCGATGGGTATAGGGCGGTTGAGCGTGTTGAAGATGTGTCCAACACGCGCGGCTGCCGACTGCGCGATATGCTCTATTAGACCACACTCCGAGAGGGTGTCGTCATCTACGAATATGTTGTCGCTCTGCACCGTGAGGCGGGTTCGTGACACATTCTCCTCGATGCCAAGAAACTCCTCGACCATGACGATGGGAGCGCGCTGTGGGATAAGATCTATGATATTAGCCATTTCTCTTCTTGCAAATCATAATTGAGTGACCGAGACCCAAGCCATCAACAATCTCCTCGACCTCGAGGCCCGCGTTGTTCACGCAGCGCTCCATGTCGTCGGAGTGGTACATCTTGCTGTTGCCGTTGGCAAGAGCCGTGAAGTAGATGCTTGTGAGTGTCAAGCAGTAGGCTGCAGTCTCATACTTCTGGCGGTCCCAGAATGTCTCCATGATGTAGAGGCGTGAGTGGTCGTCCATAGACTCTGCGGCACGACGGCAGATGCTCGTTACCTCCTCCTCCGAGAAGCAGTCGAGGAACTGGCTCATCCAGATAACATCGAATGCGGGAGTGGGGAACTTTACGCTCTCGTCCAAGAGGTTGCAGCCATAGCCGTGGATGCGGTCGGCGCCCTCCTTGCCTGCTGTCTGCTGTCGCATCATCTCGAGCTGCTGAGGAAGGTCCATGATGGTGATCTCAACATCCTTGTTGTAGCCTACGCACTGCATAGCCCAGCGACCCGTGTTGCCACCCACATCCAACAGACGCTTAACCTTGCGTTCGCCGTCGAAGATAAGCTTCAACGCCTGGGCGAAGGACTCGTCAGAGTAGAAGTGGTCGAAGCCGAACCAGCTCTTCTGCACCTCCGCGGGGAGGCTCGAGAGACCCTCATAAATTGTGGGCCACTCGCCAAAGACCTTCAAGCCCGAGGGCTTACCCTCCTTGAGTGCCTCCTCAAGGTGAAAGAGACCCAAGTAGTTGACATCGTGGTTGAAGTTCATGTTGGCACGCGCCATGGGGTCGTTAAGCAGGAACCATCCCGCCTTCGAGATAGTATACTTGTCATCCTTGGTCTTCACTGTACCAATCGAGAGCGATGCCTCGAGCAACACCTGTGCAGCGTAGTTCGACAGTCCCGTGTGCTCGACGATTTCGGCCTGCGTAACGCCCTGGTGGTTGTTCGACAAGTACTCCAAAATGCCAAACTTAACCATCAGGCGTGAGACCTGAAATACCATGGGCGCAAAGGCGATCTCCTGTGCGAGACGCTGCGCCTCGAGAGCTGTCTGATGCTCCTTGCAATAGACCTTTTCAAGCGGTTGAGTGAGCTTCATATATTTCAGTTTTAGGTATCTCTACCAAGTTATTTGGTCAGCGTGTGACCATGTTGTTTCTAATTAATGTTCCAGAAGTCGTAGAAGTTGAACCACTGGCGTGGGTACTTCCTGACGATTCTATCCAGCGATGCGGCATACTGTGCAACAAGCTGCTCGTGGCTGGGACGTCCCTCGAATGTAGCCTCCTCGAAGATGAAGCGATAAGTGCGGCGCTTCTCACGCATAGCGTAGTAGAAGATGACGGGAACGCGGCACTTCGAGGCTATCTTGAAGGGTCCCGAGGGAAGCAACGCCTCGCCACCGAGAATCTCGGCACGCAACACCTGCTCGCGGTTGACAAACCTGTCGCCATTGAAGCATATATACTCGCCATTGTTGAGCGCCACCTTCATCTCGAGCATGGCGGCAATGGCATCCTGATTCACGGCGATGATTTTGAAGTGGTCCTCGCGGCTGTTGTTGTTCTCCAGGACCTCCTTTATGCGCTGGTGCTCGGCATCAAACATAACGATGTTGATGCGCTTGCCGTAGGTGCCGAAGAATCCTGCACCCGACTCCCAGCAGCCCACATGTGCGCCAATCATGACCACGCCCTCGCCACTGTTGAGGATTTCGAGGAAACGCTCATAGTTGTCGAATTCATAGCGGTAGCGACTGGTGAGTCCCGCCTGCATAGCCATCTTATCGATAAGCGTCTGGCCAAAGACATAGTAGTGGCAATAGAGCTCCCACATCGAGGCGAGAATGCCAAGTTTGCGCCTTTGTCTGTTGTATCGCCAGATGGCCCGCGTAGCCTTTGGGGCGAAGGGGATAAAGTAGATTACGATGAGGGCCAGGAAGCAATAAGCACAGCGAATCCCGAGAAGTCGTATGGTGTATGCAAAAAACTGATAACCAAACTTGCCTCCTCGAGACTTGCCACTCCACTGCTTCTCGGAACTACTCGCCATTGATCTTGCGGTTCAGGAGCTCGTAGAAATCCTTGAATGTAACGATGCCCACGAAGTCGGGACCTGTGAGTGTTACGCCAAAGTGCTGCTCAACCAATACAACAACATCGACAAAGTCGAGGCTGTCAAGACCCAGTGTATCCTTCAACGAGGCATCGGGAGTGATAGTTTCTGCTTCGATCTCAAACTCTTCTGCAAGGACTACAGAAGCCTTCTCAATAATTTCTTCGATTGTCATAAGTTTGTGTTATTCAATTATTTAAATTTTCTTACAATTAGCGATGAGTTGGTGCCACCAAAGCCGAACGAGTTGCTCAAGTAGGTGTCGAACTCCATGTCGATGCGCTTGGTGGGGATGTTGATGTTTACGGATGCCTCGTCGGGCTCCTCGAAATTGAGGTTCGCGGCGATGAAGTTGTTCTGCATCATGAGCGTAGAGTAGACAATCTCGCTCGCTCCCGCCATCCACATCTCGTGGCCTGTGAACGACTTGGTAGATGCCACATAGGGCTTGTGCTCGCCAAAGACCTCGGCGATAGCCTTGGCCTCGTTCAAGTCACCAACGGGCGTAGAGGTGGCGTGAGCATTGACATACTTGATGTCCGAGATGTCGATGCCCGCATCGCGGATAGCCATCATCAACGAGCGCTTAGGGCCGTCGACATTGGGCACAGAGATATGGTCGCCATTAGACGAGAAGCCATAGCCGATGACCTCGGCGAGGATTGTAGCACCGCGCTTAACAGCCGACTCGTAGCTCTCGAGGACGATGCTCGCAGCGCCGCCACTGGGCACGAGGCCGTCGCGGTTCTTGTCGAAGGGGCGTGATGCCTTTGTGGGGTCATCCTCGCGTGACGAGAAGGCGTTCAAGGCGTCGAAGTTACCCATAGAGTACTTATTGACCTCCTCGGCGCCACCGCAGATTACGCACTCCTGAAGTCCCTGCTTGATGAGCATATAGCCCAAGCCGATGGCGTGTGAGCCACTCGCGCAAGCACCCGACACGGTGAAGTTGATGCCACGAAGGTTGAAGATGGTCGAGAGGTTCATCGTAATGGTAGAGTTCATGCTCTGGAAGATGTTGCCCGAGCCCACCAACACGGTGTTCTTCTTCTCGCGGATGATGTCCGTACCTGTGATAACCGCCTCGGCGCTACTATCGTTACCATACAAGATACCCACCTCGTTGTTGAGAAGGTACTCCTTGTCGATGCCCGCCTGTGCCAAAGCCTCGACAGTTGCCACATAGGCATACTGGCCATGCTCCGAGAGGCATAGACGCTGTCTGCGGTCGAGAGCGCCCTTAAGGTTGGGCTTCTCCAAGATGCCGCTCAAGGCCGACTGATAGCCCATCTCCTTACGCTCGGGGACGATGCCGATGCCTGACTTACCCTCAAAGAGCGACTTTACGACCTCCTCTTTATTCTTTCCGATGCAGGAATAGATGCCCATTCCTGTGATTACAACTCTATTCGACATATCAAGTGTAGATTCCTCCGTTAATAGAAATTACTTCGCCTGTGATGTATGCTGCGGCATCCGACACCAAAAAGGCAACCAAGTCGGCAACCTCCTCGGGCTCGCCAAAGCGGCCTGCGGGAACGAGCTTCTTGAGCTCCGCCTCGTTGAGGTCCGATGTCATGTCGCTCTTGATAAAGCCTGGGGCTACGGCATTTACCGTAACGCGCTTCTTGGCTACCTCCTGCGCCAAGGCCTTGGTTGCGGCGATGAGGCCACCCTTGGCTGCAGAGTAGTTAACCTGACCAGGCATACCCTTGATGCCCGAGAGCGATGCTACGTTTACGATACGGCCCCACTTCTTCACGAGCATATCCTTGATGAGGGGCTGTGTGACATTGTAGAAGCCGTCGAGAGATGTCGAAAGCACGCTGCGCCACTCCTCTTCGGGCATCCACATCATAAGGTTATCCTTGCGGATACCGGCGTTGTTAACAACAACCGAGATGTAGTCGTTGGGGTGGTTGGCCTTCCACTCGGCTAGTGCTGCGGCAACGGCTGCCGTGTTGCTGACATCGAAGGGGAGCAACTCCGCCTTGCCACCATTTGCGGTGATATCTTCGAGAGTCTTCTCGGCAGCAGCCATGTTGGATGCGTAGTTGATGATTACGACAAAGCCCTGCGATGCCAGCTTCAGAGCTATGGCGCGTCCAATGCCTCGGCTGGCGCCCGTAACGAGGGCGTAGCGAGCTGGGGTGTTGGTGTTTACTTCGTTCATATCTGGAAATATTTTATCGCTTGAGGAACTCTATTACCGCGGCAATCTCCTTGTACTTGGGCGTGTCGACAACGAAGGTGGGCACAATGGCGCGGATGGCGTCATAGAGTGCGCGTGTCGCAGGCGCGAGCTTGTCGGCAATCTTGAGGCAGTCGACAGCCTGAACAAGTGTAATCATGTGGATGGCCATAACCTGGTAGCTGTTCTCTACGACACGCTGACACAAGAGTGCCGAGTTGGTGCCCATAGAGACGATGTCCTGGTTGTCGTTGTTGTTGGGTATAGAGTGAACATACATGGGGTTTGAGAGCGTCTGGCACTCCGCAGTTGTGCTTGTTGCGGTGAAGGCGGGGGCCTGCATGCCATAGTTCAAACCGAGTACGCCAAGGTTTACGAATGGGGGGAGTATGCCGTTGATGCGGTCGTGGAGCAGGTAGTTCATCTGGCGCTCGGTGAGCATGGTGAGCTTCGTGATAGCAATCTTGAGCTTGTCCATCTCGAATGACACATAGTCGCCATGGAAGTTACCGCCGTGGATAACGGTCTGGTTCTTGGGGTCGACGATGGGGTTGTCGTCCGCAGAGTTAATCTCGTTCAACAGAAGGCTCTCGGCGCTTGCCACAGCATCCCACACGGGACCCAAAATCTGGGGTATGCAGCGGAGTGAGTAGTAGGGCTGCACCTTGTGCACGAAGGTGCTATCCTCGCTACGGTGGTATAGCTCCGCCTCGCGGTTGAGGAGCATCTTGCTGCCCGATGCCAACTCGCGCATAGCCTCGGCAATGGCGTTCTGACCCTTGTGGAGCTTGAGGCCGTTGAGCGTCTCGGACATGAAGTCGTCGTATGAGGATGCAATCTCGTTCATGAGAACAGATGCCTTAACAGACCAATCCAGGAGGCGCTTGGCGTTGAAGAGGTTTACAAAGCCGATACCCGTCATCACCGCTGTGCCATTGGTTACGGCCAGGCCCTCGCGGATGAACATCTTCAATGGCTCGATGCCCAACTCCTGCATCACCTCTGCGGTATTGCGGCGCTCGCCGTTGTAGAAGACCTCACCCTCGCCGATAAGAGCCAGGGCGATGTGTGCCAACTGCACGAGGTCACCACTTGCACCCACGCTACCATGTTGTGGAATTACGGGGTAGATGTCGCGGTTGAGGAACTCTACCAAGAGTTCACATGTCGCGATGTTGACGCCCGAGTGTGCCTGCATGAAGGTCATCAGACGAGCCAGCATCGCCGCACGAACGCAGATTGTGGGCAGAGGCTCGCCAGCACCTGTAGAGTGGCTGCGGATGATGTTATACTGAAGCTCGTTGAGGTGCTCGTCGTCGATGCGCCACTGCGCCATGGGACCGAAGCCCGTGTTGATGCCGTAGATGACCTTGTCCTTCGAGAAAGCCTCCAGAAAGTGGAAGCAGTCGATGATGTTGTTGCGTGTGGTGTTGTCAATCTCCACGCGGTCGTTCTGCTCGACGATTGCCCTAACTTGCTCTATTGATAGACGGTTGCTAACTGTTGCCATTGCTTGATGTGTTATCAATGCACCTAAAAATACTCCTTTCGCTCGAATGGAAAAATTGTCCACTGGTGAGCTGTTTATATCACGCAAATATAGCGTAAAAAGTTCAAAAAAGAGCATCGTTCTGGCAAATATTTCACAAGCCCAACGCGCATACTCGTGCGCATATGTTTTAGCGCGTTGGTTGTCAGCTGGTTACAAAGTGGTGATTTAAGCGCGCAACAGCCCTGAAAATCTCTTAATGCTTTAATCTATTGCGTGTTAGTGATGACAAAAATTGGCTTTGTGTGGTTTGGGCCTGGTCGCTTTGGAGCATGGGGTGGAAGTGTGATATGAAATTTTGGCCAATGTGGTAGACTATTCGGAGAGGATATCATATCCAAAATTGGTCAATTTTACTATGTGTATTTGGGATAAAATAGAGGGTTGTCCAAAACATAGTTGGGCAACCCTCATGCCAATTTTGACGTGTAAAAATTATGTGATAATATGCTGTAAAAACTACAACTCGAAGCTGCTCTTATCGGGGAATTTGTACTCGAGGAACTCAATCATGCGGCGGCGCTGCTCCTCGGTGGTGCTCGAGCTGTCGTTCATGCAAAACATCAGCGGGCTATACTTATTAAACTCCTTGTAGTAGTCGTTGAGATGCAGTTTCAGCCAGCGTGAGTCGGCAGCAAATTGACCCGTGAAAATGGCCTTCGCAAGGCTTATGGGGTTGTTGATGCGGTTGTAGCGATGTACCTTGCGGAGCTTCGCACCCTCGGCAGCAACGGAGTAGTAGCTCACGTAGCAACGCTGCATGTCGTCGTTTGTTCTGAAGCGGTTGTGTGTCGTAGAGTCCCACTCCTCGGGCATCGTAGCGATAGCCTTCTCGAAGTGGCTCTTGCAGTAGGCATCGAAGTTGTGGTGTGGCTCGTGGCATATGAGCCTACCCCAGCGCTCCTGGATGAGGTTCTGCATGCGGTAGACGGTCTTGTAGTAGTTGCCACCCTTGTCGCGTGCATACTTGCGGTTGAAGCGCGCACCGCGCAGACGGATGATGGGGGTGCCGTCGGGCTTGAAGAAGTGCTCGGGCGTGGTGGGTGCGCCGAAGAAGGTGTCGTCGTTGCCGTAGATGAAGTGCTCCGAGAGACCTGGGATACGGTGTATGCAGCTCTCGATGGCCAGTGATGAGAAGACGGGAAGGGCATCTGCAGGGAGAATCTCGCTGTGGTCTACAATCCTAATCTTGGGGTGATTGGTGTTCAACCATGCGGGGGTTTGGCCATCTGTAACGATGTAGATGTGGTTTACCCATGGTGCGTACATCTCCACCGAACGCAGCGAGTATGCCAGCTCGTTATTCTCGGCCCATCGTGCATCACACAGGTGGTTGGGTGCCCGCTCCGTAGATATCTCGGGCATATACTTGAGGCGCTTCTCTCGCCATGCGGGATCGTCGCCATCAACCCATGTGTAAACAAGGTCGATAGGAAAGTCTACACTTTGCCTCTTCATAGTATTATATAGTTTGGTAATAGTCAACTAAAATGGGTATCCAACGCCAAAGTTAAGTGCCATGTTATCCCATTTGAAGTTATGTATCCATCGTTCGCCCTCGGGGCGTCCAGGATTGTGCAACTGCATGCCGAGGTCGATGCGCAGGATTACAAACGTAGCGTCGATGCGCAAGCCAAGACCCGTGTTAAAGCCCAACTGCTTGTAGAAGCGGTTGAAGTGGAATACCTCCTCGGGGTTGCTGTCCTCCGTGTCGCGCAGGTACCACACATTTCCCAAATCGAGGAAGACTGCGCCCTGGAATATCCACCATATGGGGAAGCGGAACTCGGCATTGGCCTCGAGGCGCACATCGCCCACCTGTGCAGGGTATGTCGTGTCGTTTATCTCGAGTCTATTACCTGGTCCGAGAGTTCGGGGTACCCAGCCACGCATAGAGTTGGCACCTCCGCAGTAGAACATGCGGTCGAAGGGTATGGAGCGACCGTGTGAGTTGCCATATGTCACACCAACACCACCATAGATGCGGCCTGCGAGTGCCATGTTGTGTCCCAGTGAGATGCGCTGACTTGCGCTAAGCTCCGCACGCACATACTGCGAGTAGCGGATGCCAAGAATCTCGTAGTAGTCCTTGCCTGGCGCGTGGTGCGAGAAGAGTGTCTCGAGGCCATGTATAAGGTTACCCGCAGTCTCCACATTTGCGCGCACAAAGGTGGAGTTGAGGTCCATGTCGGAGCGCTGTGTGTTATAGGTGTAAGAGGCAGATAATCCGGCTGTTAGCTGCGACTCGAACGATGTACGAAGATAGCGGTTGTCGATGTCGGCAAGGAAACTCTCGTCTACGCTCTTCACATCAATCCAGTTGATGTCCAGGGGGCGGAAGATGAACGATGAGCGCTCGCCATGCATCCAGCTATATGCCCAGCGTGTGGTGAAGATGTTGCGCTGGTAGTAGGGGCGATCCTGATAGTCGAACGCGAGCTCGAGGCGTGTGCGGGGCTGCGATATGTTCATGCCCGTGTACATGTAGAAGGGGGTCAGGAAGCGCGGGAAGGAGAGGCCTGCGGTGATGCCAATCTCGTTTGCTGAGCGCTTCTTAACGTCGCGTGCGTACATAAACTCGAAACCGAAGCGTGCCGAGATGTCGAAGACCTCGGCGCCTCTGAAGACATTGCGGTTACTATATCCGAGCGTAGCGCTAAGGCCATAGAATGTAGATGTCGTAGAGGCCTCAACCTCGACCTTCATGCTCTGCTTCAGGGCTGGAGTGCCGTAGATGTTGCAGTCGAGGAAGCGCTCGCGTGTGTTGAGCAGCTCGGTGTCGCCATCGGCCTCAACATTGAGGAAGGTGACATATGACTCTTCGCCATCGACGCGCGTGAAATCCACCTTTGCGGTGCGGAAGAAGCCCAGTGCCATAAGCTCCTTGTAGGTGTGTGTCACCTGCTCGGAGTTGTACATGTAGTTGGGATATAGCGGTATGGTGTGGCGCAATACGGAGTTGCGCAACTGTGGCTTGATGCTCAAGTCGCGGATGATGTTTATACCGCTGCTATATGTGGTGTCGATATTGGCATCAGCCCTAAATCCCGTTGTCGAGCGCAACATGGGGTCGTAGGTGGGGTAGACATTGATGTTGCGAAGGCGGTAGATGGCGTTATCCTCCCACAGAGGCTCGCCGCGCTCGTTGTAGCCAACCAGCGTAGGGCGCACGATGAGGCGCACATCTGCAGAGTAGGGGTGGCTGAGGGTGTCCACCTCGTAGGAGATGTTGTTTACCGTGAAGTCGAAGTATCCGCGGTTGTTAAGACACTTGGCAATGCGCTCACGCTCGGCATCCAGAAGTGTGATGTCGAGGGCGTCGCCACGCTTGATGAGGCATCCGCTGCTGTCGGCAAGGATGACATTGCGCAGTGAGCTGTCGCGGAAGCTGTACCTGAGGTTATTTATGCGTGTGGGCTCACCCTGGCGTATCGTATATGTTATCTCGGCGCGGCGTGCACGGCGTGTGGTGTCGATGGCATATGTCACATCAGAGTGGAAGTAGCCCTTGGTGCGCAGGTAGGTCTCGAGGTTGGTGATTGACTTCTCGGTGAGCTCCATGTCGAGCAATACGGGCTCCTCGCCTATCTTGCGCTTGAAGTTATTCCACCAGTTATCCTTCTCGGGGTTGGCATGCTCATAGACCCAGACATAGAAGTCGATGCCGAGGAAGCGCTTGTTGGGCGACTGACGAACATAGACATCAATGCCATCCCTGTCCACCGTGATGCGCTGGTCGCGAGGTATGGTCTTGTCTTCGTCGAACGTAACCTTCGAAACAAGATACTCACCCTCGGGGAGGTTGCGCGTAACATTGCAGCCGACGGCGACAAGCGTCATCAGCCCGATTAGCAAGTATGTGAGTATCTTTCGCTGCATTGTGTTGAACACTACCTATTTAGGCTCTCTACAAATTTTGTCCATGTCTCTGCCTCGCCCGTGGTGTGGTGAATGTCGTAGGCGAAGTTTTGGTTGTCGAAGCGTGCCTCGCCCACCCACTCGAAGGTGGCATTTCCCTCAAGCGTGGTCGTGATGGTGTTGTTCTTAAGCGCAGTTCTGCACGCCACCTTGCCACCACGATTAAACACCTCGATGCGCTCGCCCTCTTTGACATAGCCAAGGAGTGTTGCGGCGGTGGATGATGCGGTCATCGCCGTGCCACACGAGAGCGTGATGCCTGCGCCACGCTCGTATGTCGCAACGAAGATGCTCGTGGGGGACAGAACCTCATACAGCGAGACATTTACGCCATGTGGGAACACCTCTTTTAATCCCTTGACGCGCTCACCGAGATGCTCCAATAGCGTCATGTCTATCTTCTCGACTGCGGCTACGATGTGGGGATTACCCAAATTGAGTGCCGTAAATCGTAGTTCGTTGTTGAGTGGCTCTATAACCCTGCCTACGAAGCGCTCGTCGCGGTTGAAAAATGCAAAACTTGGGCTCCATGTAGCGATGGGGATGTCGACCGAAAAGGTCTCGATGCCCTCGGCTACCGACTCTGCTCGTCGCGCGGGGAAGGTGCGGCCGCCCGAGGTGAGTGTGCCGCTATTGAGATAGCCACGCTCCTGGGCGAGGCGTGCCACGCAGCGTATGCCATTGCCACACATCTCGGCGTGTGTGCCGTCGGGGTTGAGCATATCCATGCCGTAGATGCCCTCGTTGTTGCGCACCACGAGCAGTATGCCGTCGCTACCTATGCCGTTGGTGCGGTCGCACGCTACGCGTGCAAATGCCGACCAGTCGATGGCAGTTGCGTTTTCGAGGCGTGTGGTGTCGACCATAATGAAGTCGTTGCCCGAGCCGTGACACTTGATTATCTCGAAGTTTGTCATATCACTTTTTTGAACTATACATTCGGTCAAAGATACGAATAATTTTGGGCCATTCAAAATTCTCGAGGCAGAAATAATATTTTTTGTGATTATGTCTTGCTATTCTCACCCTTTTTTTGTAATATTGTACTTACGTTTGTGTCATAACATAATGTTGATAGTTCTATGGTTGAGAAATTTATTATGGCGGGGGATACCCCTATGCACGTTGCTGATACGGAGCGCGGTGAGCGTTGCGTGGTGCTTCTGCACGGCTACCTTGAATCGATGCTCGTGTGGGATGAGTTTGTGGACCTGCTCAAGGGTAAGGTGCGCGTTGTGACTCTCGACCTGCCTGGTCATGGCATTTCTACAATCGTGGGCGAGATGCACACCATGGAGTTTCTTGCCGACTGCGTGGCGAACACCATGTCGGCACTTGGCATCGAGCGCTACTCGGTTGTGGGACACTCGATGGGTGGTTATGTCGCCCTTGCGATGCTCGACAAATACAAGGATAACATAGAGTCAATCACGCTGTTACACTCAACAACTTCGGCAGATAGTCAGGAGAAGTGTGACCGTCGCCGCCGCGAGATAGAGCTTATAAAGGCGGGAAAGAAGAATACTCTCGCGCGCCTTGTGCCCCATGCGGGATTTGCGCCCGAGAATGCCAAGCGCCTAAAGGACTACATCGAGGATATTGCCGAGTTGATACTCCTCACGGAGGATGAGGGTGTTATTGCGATACTCGCGGGCATGATTGAGCGTCAGAGCCGCGGTGAGCAGTTGCGCGATAGTGGCATTCCGCACCTCTTCATCTTTGGTCGCCACGACTACTACATTCCCGTTGAGGTAGCCGAGGAGATGATTGCTGCAGATGCTGGAGCAGAGGTGTTGTGGCTCGAACATTCGGGACATATGGGCTTCTACGAAGAGCCCGAACTCACGGCAAATGCGATACTCGAACTTGTGTGTAAGTAGCAAATAAATAAGTGGTTATCCTTAAGGGTAACCACTTATTGTATGAGGACTTGCCTTATTTAGAACATAACGCCCGTTTCGACATAAAAGGCGAGGCTGTCACCTTTGAAGTTTGTGGCGCCCAACGGCGATACCCACTTGATATTCTGTCCTGCTAATCCCAAGCCAAGGTGAAATTTCGATACTGAAATACCCGCACCAAACTTCATCATTAGACCACCCTTAATCTTACCGTAACCTTCTTGTGCATAGTTTGAGGTCGCTACGATATTTCCACCCAGGCTCAATGAGATGTATGGTGCAAAGAGGTCAGAAACTGGGTAGTGCGCCTTGATATTAGCGTAGATAGGGATACATAATGCGCCCCATGTTTCAGGGAATGCGTCGTTGGTAGAAAGATTGGTAAGCTTACACTCGTCATAAGCATATTGGAGGCCTAGGCCGACACCCAACGAGAGATAGTTGCTGATGCGCGCGCTAGCGATGGCATCGATATAGGGGCGTGAGAAGTTGGTGTCGATTGCGCCAAACACCTTTCTATGTATCTTACCACCCGTGATATAGCCCACATTTACCTCGAACTGTGGTTTGATGGTTGAAGCAGTCTTGTTGCGGTCATTAAGTTCTGCACCGTAGCCGTCAGTAGGCATAGCGGCCATAGCGGGAATTGTCAAACCAACAATTGCGACGAGTAATAGTATTAGCTTTTTCATATACTACTGATTAGTGACCTATAACTATTTCGCGGGGATAGACTTGGCCTTGACCTTGAAGAAGTTCATCGATGAATTAGCATCGAGGATGCGGTAGTCGTGGATGTTGCCCCAGCTTGCGGGTCTATCCTTGAGCTCGCAGTCCTCCTCTGTGTCGTTCACGATGTAGTCGCTAATCATCGCGTGCCAGCCCTTGATGCGGTCGATGGAGTGCTGATAGTAGAAGAGGTCGTTGGCAGGGTCGATAAGCTCGTTAAGCGCCTCGACATATATCTTGCGATAGTCCTCATGCTGCAAAATCTTGCCGATAAGGGGACATCTATTCGTGTCGCCCCAGTTAAGAGGATCCTGACGGCCCGAGTCGCTCTGCACACCGCAGTTGAGTGAGGTGCCAAGCGTGTTGTCGTAGTCGTAGGGGATGAAGAAGAATTTGTAGTTGTCCTTATCCGACGAGTTGAAGTAGATGTAGTAGTTGTTGCTATTGTTCCAGTAGTCATCCCACATGCCCACAATGACGTTCACGGCATAGGTGCGCAACAAGAGGCGCACGTCGCACACCGAGCCAATCCAGTCGTGGAAGTCCTGACCCTTGCGCTCTGTGACATTCTTCATGAACTCCAGGAGCTGCGTCTTGGCTACCTCGAAGTTCTCGGTGTCGCCCTTATACTCGTAGGTGAAGCTTGCGCCCGAGTCGTCGTCCCAGTGGAACGATGAGTTATTTCTGTCATTGTAGTTGAGCGTAGCGCCCCAGCCACACTTCCAGAGGTTGTGCTTGTGGTCGCCATAGAGCTCCTTGCGCTTCTTAACATATTGGTCATCAATAGACTCAATCATCTCGTAGACACCATAATATGCAGGCTCCGAGTCGCCCTCGACATGTATCCAGAGGCGGCAGTAAGAGCTGTAGGGTGCTGTCCAGATGCCGAAGCGGCGGAAGAGGTCGTAGCAGTACAACTCGCGGCAGTAGGCGCTGTCATCCTTATGCCACTTGAGGTGGAGCTTACGCACGTTGTATAACTCGTGCTCGTCATCCTTCTGATACTTGCGCAAGTTAATCATAAAGTGGCAGTGGTGCCAGTCGGTGTTGTTGGTCTTGTGCATCTCGCCACCATTACCCTCGGGACGGCGGCGCGAGGTGTTGCCGCGAAGGCGCAAGCCTGCGTCCTCGAAATAGTGGGTCTCGCCCTTCGACTTAAACTCCGCATCGCAGTGGATATATGCTGCGGTGTTGCTGTCGCGGTCATACTCCTTGAGCAGCTCGTTCCACTGCTCCTGGGTTACCTCTACTCGTATCTCTGGCACGGCGCTCATGTCGAAGACCCAGTCCAGTTCACCCGCTGCCCATGATGTATCGGGGTAGTCGTCATTTGAGGGTGGTGCAGGATCATCCTCGCCCTCATCTTTGTTATCTCCGCCATTGTCGGGTTGTCCATTATAGTCGGGGAAGATGGGTGCTCTATCCTCTACGCATGCTACGCCAGCTACTGCAAGAAGCAGCAGGATGGTTATGCTTGAAATGATACGTTTCATCGTTACAATACCTTAATTATTAATTATATTTATGCAAAGATAGTAAAACAATTCTGTATATGCGCAACTTCAGCCGAAAAAGTAGTCTGCTATATATAAATAAGTTGTAGACCTGTCTGCGAGGCCTACTTATCCGATGTCTCGGGTTTGTTGCCCTTGTTGAGCATGCCTATTGTGTTGAGTGAGGCAAGCAGCGAGGGGTAGTAGCTCTTTGAGACGGGGATGCGCTTGATGCTCTCGTCGTCGAGCGTAACGAAGTGCATGCGGTGCTCCTCGCCCATGAAGCGTATCTTGCCCGTGTTTACTATATAGGAGCGGTGGCAACGTACCATTGTGCTGCCCTCGAGGCTCTTCTCTACGGTGCTGGTCTTGCAGCGCAAGAGGTAGGATAGGATTTTGTCGTTGTGTTTGTAGTGTACGTTGATGTAGTTGTCCTCCGACTCAAGGTAGTAGAGAGCGTTTATGTCTATCGTAAGTCGCAGTGTACCACCATTATCGTAGAATTGCACCATGTGTGGACTCTTGGGCTGCGACTCGCTTTTGGGAATCATCTTGGACACGCGACGCTCCACCTCGGCCTCGCTCAAAAGATGGTTGTACTCCTCGCTTAAGCGCTTTATCTCATACTGCGCCGCATCGAGCTCCTCGCATTTTGTGCGATACGCTGCGTAGAACATTACAGTGAGGTTGGGCACGGCGAGGATGATTGTCACACAGAGAAGCGCGCGCGCGCCGATGTCCAGGATTGTGAGGTCGGTGTTTGCGAAGTAGCGGTAGGTGACAAAGGTGTATAGAAGTGCGATGATGATGGCTTCGGCCACCAACCACAGTACGTATTGCGAGTGTGTTATGACATACCTCTCTTGAACCCTGTACATCGTCACGCGGCTCACGATGAGTATGACGATGGATGCAACATAAAAGAGTAGCGTGAAGAGTATTCTAATCATGTTGCTCGAGCTGAACCACATGGCCAGAGAGAATGGCTGATAGCTAATCAAAAAGATTGTAGAAAAGAGCACAATCAGCGCAATCGTCACTGTGGTGTAACGAGTCGAAGTGATAAATTTTGGTATTTCGTTAACAGCCATAATCTTAGTTTTTGGCTACAAATTTATTGAAAAACACTGGTTTTGCAAAATTCTCGCCACTTATATTGATATTTTACCACAAAATAACACTTTTTACCACAATTCGCGTGCGCATATGAACGGCACACCTATCTTTGCGGCGTCGTTTTAATCAACATAAATATGTTTCGCGCGATTAGCCGTTTTGTGCTGTGGGCGATGGTATGCATGTTGAATAGCATGAACGCGACAAATGTTAAACTAACACAATACTTCTGATGAAAATTATTGGAACAGGATCAGCGCATCCTAAGTGTGCAGTGACAAACGAGATGCTTGAGCAGTTTCTCGACACTACTGATGAGTGGATCACTGAGCGCACTGGTATCAAAGAGAGATGCGTAATTTCTTCGGAGAAGTTGGAGGACCTCGCAGTGATTGCCGCAAACAAGGCTCTCGAGGATGCAGGCCTGACAGCTGCCGACATAGATTTTATTATCTGTTCAAACGTAGTAAACGAGTATGTTACACCAGCATTGAGCTGTATCATTCAGGGCAAGATTGGTGCAATATGTCCCACTGTTGATATCAACGCTGCATGTGCCGGCTTCATCTTCGCTATGGACATGGCCGAGGATAAGATTCAGTGCAAGAAGGCCAAGAACATCCTTATCGTATGTGCAGAGGAGCCTTCGCGCATGGTAAGCTGGCAGAACCGAAGCACTTGTGTGCTCTTTGGTGATGGCGCAGGTGCAGCTGTAGTAACCGAGGGTGACGAGCTCAAGGCCATCCGCCTCACAACATCGTCACTTACTGATGTGCTCTACTATCAGCGTCGCCTGGAGCCTACGCCCTATATCGACAAGGAGGAGAACTTCGAACCCCTCGTGATGCGTGGCCGCGAGGTCTTCAAGCATGCTGTGACTAACTCATGCCGCGACATCCGCAAACTCCTCAACCAGACAGGTCTCGAGGCGAGCGACATCAAGTACTATGTTTTGCACCAGGCAAACCACCGCATCATCGAGTCCATCCGTGGCTTCCTCGGCGTAGAGGAGGAGAAGGTTCCTCACAACGTTGAGCGCTATGGTAACATCTCTTCTGCGGCGCTTCCTGCATTGCTCGACGAGCTTAACCGCGCAGGTAAGTTGCACAAGGGTGACAAGCTGGTGTTCAGTGCATTCGGCGCTGGCTTCACAACAGGTGCATGTGTAATCGAGTGGGCAAAGTAAAAATGTTAATTTCGGGTGCCGTAGGGCATCGCTAAATAAAGATTTAAGAAAATGGAACAGAGAGTAGTTATCACCGGTATCGGTGCAATTACCCCCGTGGGCAACCACGCAGAGGATACATGGAAGAACCTCGTAGAGGGAAACTGTGGTATCGATTTCATTAAGGGTTACGACG
>JAZRJJ010000043.1:0-3345 GCA_045645705.1 Alistipes sp.
ACGATTGATTCTCTTTGGATTAGTAGCATTAGGCTATACATTCGTAAGTTGTGAGCCCGAGGGCGACCAGCAGATATACCCCGCACCTGCCTATGCACCCCTACATGAGGAGTATAGCGAGAAGGCGCCAGCTGAAAAGGCCCTCGCAGAGGAGGCTAACAACGACATACAAAACGAATAAGATACTATGGGTAAACGACTTGGACTACGCCAGTGGATGGCGTTGAAGCTATTCAAAAAGCTACGTCAGATACGCCGCGATGAGCATATATTAAATACCCTGTTTTGGGAGTGCACCTTGCGCTGTAACCTCCAGTGCCGCCACTGCGGTAGCGACTGTAAGGTAGATACCACGCTCACGGACATGCCCGCAAAGGACTTCTTCCGCGTCTTGGACAACGAGATTACACCCAACGTGGATCCACATAAGGTCTTGATCATCCTCTCGGGTGGCGAGGTGCTCGTGCGCAAGGATCTCGAGGAAATAGGCATCAACCTCTATCGTCGTGGCTACCCCTGGGGCATGGTGACCAACGGCATGGCACTCACGCGCCAGAGGCTCGACTCGCTCATACGCGCGGGCTTACACTCCATAACAGTGTCGCTCGATGGCTTCGAGGAGCACCACTACCACATCCGCCAGAACAAGGAGAGCTTCGCACGCGCCGTGGAGGCTGTGCGCATGATATCGGCAGATAGGGAGCTGGCGTCGGATGTCGTGACATGTGTCACCCCCGCGCTCCTGCCACGCCTCGAGGAGTTCAAGGAGTTCCTCTACTCGCTCGGCGTGCGCCGCTGGCGATTGTTCACCATCTTCCCCGTAGGCCGCGCCGCAACAGACCCCACGCTGCAGCTCAACAACGAGGAGTTCACCTACCTCATGCAGTTCATCGAGAAGTGCCGCAAGGAGGGTCGTGTGAAGGCTGCATACGGCTGTGAGGGCTTCCTCGCGGGCTATGAGATGCGTGTGCGCACCAACCCCTTCGAGTGCTACGCAGGTGTCGGCACCGCCTCAATCCGTGTTAATGGCGACATTTCGGGCTGCACCTCTGTGCGCGCCAACTTCACACAGGGTAACATCTACAAAGACAACTTCTGGGATGTGTGGCAAAACCGCTTCGAGAAGTTCCGTAACCGCGCCTGGGCGAAGATGGGCAAGTGTGCCGACTGCAAGATGTGGCAATACTGCGAGGGCAATGGCATGCACCTCTACGACGATGACGAGAACCTTCTTCTCTGCCACTACCACCGCCTAACTAAATAATATTAATGCTATGAAAGTCCGCCTATCACATATTGTAGTTGTTGTGTTTGCATTGCTATCGTTGACCTCATGTACACAATTTTATGATTGGGATGCGATACCAAACTCACAGGTTATGCAGATACCCCAGGAGGGAGGCACATATAAATTTAGTAACTTCGATACTTGGTGGGTTGAGGATACGCGCTTCGAGCCAGGTGAGACTCATAAGTGCTATCGCTACCGTCTATTATTGGGAAATAATCCGACCAAAGAGATACATAGTAACAAAATGTATATTGATTTCACCGTACCCGCAAACCATACTGGCGAGGTGCGTGATGTTAAACTACAAATATCGAAGGCTAAAAAGTTCCACGACACAAAGCTCGATCCCACGGGTAAGTGCTGGTGGGCAGATATGTGGGAGTCGCAATGGGAGGACTGGGAGACCGTCTGGCGCGGCAAACAAGCAGCATAGTCAATAGATAGAAGTAGTCAATAATATAGTTATATCCTTGCATATTAATGCAATATGCAGAAATATTACCCTCTACCATCAATTTCTTAACAAAAAGTTTGGAAATTTAATGGGGGGGGTAAATTTGTAGACTTAAAATACACAACCTTAAACTTATACTACTATGAAAAAGTTATTTTTTACTCTTATGACACTGGTGTTGGCTGGCACTATCGTGTCGTGTAACAAACCTAACAATGAGGTGCCACTAACACCGGACGAACCTACTAACGAGATGGCAACATCGCATGTCGAGATGTATGTGACATCGGAGGCTGCGCGTTGGAATAAGACACTCTTTAGCACCGACAAGCTTGGCCAGTGGTGGAAGCCTACGGGAAGCAAATTCTATATCGGTAAGGATGAGTCAGGCGTTACTCAGTTTTTCCTTACACGTAATGAGTTGGAGTACGACTACTCCACCAATAATATACACGCCGTTGTGGAGTTCTGCTTCAACATCCCCGCAGATATGCCTCTTGTAGTGGGTACAAAGTACTATTTTGGCGAGATAAAGGACCGACGCAGACTATCGCATGGTGTGGTCTTGGAGGACCCATCAAGAGACAAGAAAAACTTCATTGAGCTCAGAACTGGCATTTATAAGTTCGTATCGACATCAGGTTGGTTTGAGTTCTCTATGATTGACCAGGCAACCATCGATGGTCGCGATGTTTATACTTTGGATATGACCTTTGGCTTCGAGGGCTTTGACGAGACTCGTGGCGTGGCTACTTGCGAGGTGCCCATTGGTCGAGTAACAAGTAATCCTGGCGAGTGTAATGCTCCACTATACTATTGGACAGAGTCGGGTTGGGTAGCCGAGACCGCTGTTGTTGAGTCGTTTGTAGCAGAGTGTAGCGATTTCGATGCCGAGGCACTTGTCGAGGGCCTTGCAGGTGAGTGGGAGTTGGACTCAATGTTGGTGTACGATGCCGAGTGGGCAAAGATTGAACAACCTCATAGAGTTATGGGTGTTGGCTATGCTGAGGGCCTCGGATATAGCAAGCTCACATTCAATGCCGACGGCACGGGTAATAAATATGTGGAATTCACAGAGCCAGGTGTAGAGCCTGAGACAATGACCTTCGAGTGGCAGTATGATGCTGATAGTCATGTGCTAACACTTAGCGGCGACTATAATGCCAAGTATGTTGTAGCGGGATTTAATGGCGACCACATCGTGTGTGACTATGTATATAATGGTGATAACATCCGTGATATACTAAAGCGTAAGGCTGAGTAACGAATAAGAAACCTCCTAAAGCAAAGGGGATGGCTAAATAATTAGCCATCCCCTTAACTTTGCAAGGTCGCGCTTCTTTACTTAATTGCGATAGCGTCGATCTCAACACGTGCGCCCATAGGCAATGCTGCAACCTGGTAGCAGATGCGAGCGGGCTTGTCGCCAGTGAAGAACTCAGCATAGATAGCGTTCATTGCACCGAAATCTGCGATGTCTGCCAACAATACTGTAGTCTTTGCTACGTTATCAAATGTGTAGCCAGCCTCCTCGAGGATGTAACCGAGGTTTGTGAGTGCCTGACGAGTCTGTGCCTCTACGCCCTCTGCCATAACGCCT
>JAZRJJ010000044.1:0-13211 GCA_045645705.1 Alistipes sp.
TTGCATTCAAATCCATCATACCATTTGTTGTCAGAAGGGTTGCAGATGTGGTAGCGAGTCGCAGTCCGATAAAGCGGAGCATACTAAAGCGTATGTGAGCATTTAGCGGACAAGCTCGATGCCGCAGATGCGCCCTTATCATAACAAATTATAAGTTGTAGTCTACATCTACACGCTCCAATCGACGCTCCTTGCAGTAGTCGCTGATTACGACATGGAGAGGGTTAACCTTGTATGCCTCCATAGCCTCCCACGACTCGAAGTCGGCCGTGAGCACCGCATCGTAAGAGGATGCTGTCTCCTTGATGTTTACGCCCACCTCGGCACGCAAAAGGCCATCAATTTTACCATTCAAACCCTCGAGGCGTGTTTTCATCTCCTGGGCAATCTGCTGTGGTGTCTCGGCCATATCGCGGCGGAACTTCCACATTACAATGTGTCGTATCATAATTATCGGATTGTAGTTTGCTTTTTATACTTATGTTAATCATACAAATATAGGAATTATTTTCCGATTATGCCTCACATTTTATACATTTTTTCACTCTCTGCATATTGTTAAGTTCGATTGTTGTATTTTTGAAAAAAATAGATTATCTTTGTTAGAGTTTAGAGCCTTGGCATCAAGGCCGCATTTAGTAACACAATTTTAGTTGAAATAGAGTTTTATGGACATCTGGATTTACTGGGTCATTGCTGCCCTCTTGTTGTTTATCGTTGAGCTATTCACCTCGGGTTTCGCAGTGATATGCCTTGCCATTGGTGCATTGGGTGGTGCCGTAGCAGCGCTACTCGAGTGGAGTCTGGAGTATCAGTTTTTGGCCTTCGCCATCGTGTCGCTCATAGCCCTTATCGCTGTGCGCCCCGTGCTTAAGCGACTCATTTTCAACAAGGGTGAAAAGGTGCAGACAAACGTCGATGCCATCATCGGCAAGCGCGGCGTGGTGTGTGTAGACATTGATGCCGACGACGACAATGGCCGCGTTATGATTGACGGCTTGGACTGGCGCGCAAAGAGCGTTGACAATGAGCCACTACCCAAGGGTACAAAGGTCGAGGTGGTGGACAGAGATAGTGTAATTTTAACCGTTAAAAAGTTGTAAATATGGAACTTTCAGTATTAACCGTATTCCTTATCATCGCCCTTATCGCGGTGATATATGTACTCAAGGGCATTAAGATTATTCCACAGTCCGAGACCCGCGTTGTGGAGCGTCTGGGTCGCTACGACCGAACACTCAAGTCGGGCGTCAACTACCTGTTACCCATCATCGACCGCGCACGCGAGGTATCGAAGCGCACGGAGATGGTTATCGATGGCCGCAAGTATGCCGTAATCAAGCAGACTGCCAGCATCGACCTCCGCGAGCAGGTGTACGACTTCGACAAGCAGAGCGTGATTACGAAGGATAACGTTACCACAACCATCAATGCGTTGCTCTACTTCCAGATTGTAGACCCCGTGAAGTCGGTCTATGAGATTGACAACCTTCCCAACGCTATCGAGAAGCTCACACAGACAACCTTGCGTAATGTGATTGGCGAGTTGGAGCTCGACGAGACACTTACCTCGCGCGACACCATCAACTCGAAGCTCCGCATCGTCTTGGATGAGGCGACAAACAAGTGGGGCGTGAAGGTTAACCGCGTTGAGTTACAGGATATTACACCTCCCGAGTCAGTACGTCGCGCCATGGAGCAGCAGATGCAGGCAGAGCGTGAGCGTCGTGCCAAGGTCCTCGAGGCACGAGGTCAGAAGGAGGCTATGATTTTGCAGTCAGAGGGTGAGAAGGAGTCGCAGATTAACCAGGCAGAGGCCGAGAAGCAGACTCAGATTTTGAAGGCTCAGGGTGAGGCCGATGCAAAGGTGTTGCAGGCGACTGCCGAGGCGGAGGCTATCCGCAAGGTGGCGGAGGCTATCGCAGAGTCAAAGACCGACCCCGCAACATATATGCTTCTGATGAAGTATGTTGAGACGCTCAAGGAGATTGGCTCGGGCGAGCAGGCTAAGACCGTGTTCCTCCCATTCGAGGCGAGCAACCTTGTTGGCGCTTTGGGTTCGCTTACGGAGCTTATCGACAAGAAGAAGTAGTAACACTCTGTTACAAAATAAAATAGGTGGCATGAGCCACCTATTTTATTTTACCCGTATCATATTTATTCCGTCGCGGATAGGCACAATTACATTGTCCACGCGCAGGTCATCAGCAACCATGCGATTGAACTCCACAATGGCCTCCGTGTGCTTATCGTTGTGAGCGATGGGCTCCGCGACCTTGCCATACCACAAGATGTTGTCCGCCAGCATCACCGAGCCGCTACGCACATAGCCGCCATCCATAAGCATATTGTAGTAGGCGGGGTATTCGCGCTTGTCGCCATCGATAAAGACCATGTCGTAGACCTCGCCGAGCGTGGGGACCACATCGAGTGCCGAGCCTACATGCTGGCGTATGCGATGACCGTATCCCGACTGCTCGAAATACTTGGCTGCAATATCTTCGAGCTCGTCATCCACCTCAATGGTGTCGATATAGGCGCCATCCTCCAAGCCACGCGCAATGCTCAATGCCGAGTAGCCCGTGAATGTACCAATCTCCAAGACGCGCTTGGGGCGCATCATACTGACGAGCATCTCGAGGAGCTTACCCTGCACATGACCCGAAATCATGCGGGGGTTTATCACACGCAGATAGGTCTCGCGCTCAAGGCGGTGCATAAGCTCATCCTCGGGCTTCGTATTGTCCAAGATATACTGTTCTAACTTATCCATAACTACTTATAAATCAATCGTGAAAGATTACCGAGGCAGTCGGCTGCGACATCGCAAATCTGCGTCGCGGTGATTGCCATTACCTTCTTATAGGCCTCCTCTAGAGTGTCGATATCCTTATACAAAAGGTAGCTCTTGCCCGCACCCAGCATATAACCCTCGTTCGACTCCATCGAAATTGCCATCTGCGCCACAAACTGTCGCTTGGCGATGGCGAGGCGGCGGGGCGTGATATGCTCACGGCAGAGGCGGTCTACCTCCTTCTCAATGAGTTCTACGCACTGCGCGGCATTGTCATGGTCGGACGAGAAGTATATGCCCACGATGCCCGTATCGGAGTAGGGCGTATATGTCGCCTCAACATTATACGAAAGGCCATGCTTCTCGCGCAACAAGATGTTAAGCAGCGAGTTAGCCGAAGGACCACCCAAGATATTTAGCGCCAAGGCGAGTGGCAAGCGGCGCTCATCGCGTATGCCATAGCCACGCGTGCCGATGATGCCATGTGCCTGATGTGTATGGCGCGAGAGGCGCTGGTCGAAGGCCTCGTACGGCGTAGGAGCAACACGCTCGAACTCGCGCTTGGTAGGCTCCACTCCGCCAATATATCGCTCGGCAACACTCTGCGCAGTAGAGGCCGAGAAGTTGCCAATCGAGGAGAAGACCATCTGGTCAGTGGTATAGGTGCGGCCCACGAACGAGCGCATATTCTCGGTCGTAAAGCGCGCGATGGATGCCTTCGAGCCGAGGATGTTGTGACCAAGCTCCGAGCCCGCGAATATCATATCCTCGAAGTCGTCGTAGATGCGCTCCGAGGGAGAGTCCTTGTATGAGTTAATCTCGTCGGCGATAACCTCACGCTCCTTGGCAAGCTCGCGCTCGGGGAACGTAGAGTTAAATATCACATCGCCAATGAGTTCCACGGCACGCGACAGGTCGCGGCGCATAACCGTGGCGTGCAGCGTCGTATCCTCCTTTGTGGTGTAGGCATTGAGCTCGCCACCGAGGTTTTCGAGGCGACAGTTCACCTGGTGTGCCTTGCGCTTGTCAGTACCCTTGAAGAGCGCATGCTCCACAAAGTGGGCGATGCCATACTCGCCACGCTGCTCGTCGCGCGAGCCGGCGTTGACAACCATGGCGCAGTGCGTAACACCGCTACGCACCTGACGGTGTATGCCCCTTATGCCATTAGAGAGTGTATATGTCTCAAACTCTTTCATTCTGATGCTTTCGTAAATATTGGCCAGTGTAGCTCTCTGCACACTTCATCACATCCTCGGGCGTGCCAGCAACAACTACCCTACCGCCCTCCGAGCCCGCCTCGGGACCCATGTCGATAACCCAGTCAGCGCACTTGATGACATCCATATTGTGCTCCACAACAACCACGCTATGGCCACGCTCGATGAGGGCATCGAAGGCACCCAACAGACGGCGTATATCGTGGAAGTGGAGACCCGTAGTCGGCTCATCGAAGATGAACATAACGCGCTCCGAAGACTTGTCCTTCGTGAGGAACGAGGCGAGCTTGACGCGCTGCGACTCGCCACCCGAAAGCGTCGATGAGGACTGACCCAACTTGACATATCCGAGGCCCACCTGCTGCAGGGGTGTGATGCGGTCGACGATACGCTTGCAGGTGCTGTTCGACTTATCCTCGCCAAAGAACTCAACAGCCTCATCCACAGACATATTCAATATGTCGTATATATTCTTATCGCGGTACTTCACTTCCAGAATCTCGGGCTTGAAACGCATGCCACCACACGCCTCGCACGTAAGCTCGACATCTGCCATAAACTGCATGCCCACCTTGATGACACCCTCGCCCTCGCACTCCTCGCAGCGTCCACCAGGCATATTGAACGAGAAGGCCGTAGCCGCAATGCCCGTATGCTTCGAGTAGGGCTGGTCGGCAAAGAGCTTGCGTATCTCATCGTAGGCCTTGATGTAGGTCACGGGGTTGGAGCGCGTAGACTTACCGATAGGCGACTGCGACACCATCTCCACGCTCTGCAACTGGCGGCTATCGACATCTATGCCGTCGTGGTCACCCGGCGTGAGCGTCGTCTCCGAGAGCCTACGCTTTAGCGCAGGGAAGAGCACATCGTCGGCCAGCGACGACTTACCCGAGCCCGAGACTCCCGTGATACATGTAAGCACACCAAGAGGTATCTCTACATCTATGTTTTTGAGGTTGTTATGTCGTGCACCACGCACCCTCACGACACCCGCATGGGCTCTTCGGCGCTGTGGAATATCAATTTGTCGTTTTCCCGTGAGGTACTCCGCCGTGAGGGAGTTCCGAGCCTCGCCAATCCTCTCCGCAGGGCCACTATAGACAACCTCGCCACCACCAACACCCGCCTCGGGTCCGATGTCAACAATCCAGTCGGCGGCACGCATAACCTCCTCCTCGTGCTCCACGACAATGACCGTGTTATCCAAATCGCGCAGCTGCTTCAACACGCCGATAAGGCGATTTGTATCCCTCGGATGCAGACCGATGCTCGGCTCATCAAGGATATACATAGAGCCTACAAGGTTGCTACCCAACGATGTAGAGAGGTTGATGCGCTGCGACTCGCCACCCGACAATGTCACCGACAAGCGGTCGAGCGTGAGGTAGTGGAGTCCCACCTCCATAAGGTAGCCGAGGCGACTGCGTATCTCCTTCAAGACGCGCTCCGCAGTCTTTGTGTCGTGCTCATCGAGCTTCAACTCATCGAAGAAGCGCGACAACTCGCCCACGGTCATCTGCACAAGTTCGGCGATGTTATATCCACCGACCTTCACATACAACGCCTCGCGCTTGAGGCGGTTGCCATGGCATTCGGGGCAGAGCGTCTTACCCATATATCGCGACTTAAGTACCCTATACTGCACCTTATGTCGCTGTGTATCAACATAATCAAAGAAGGCATCGATGCCATAGAAGGCATCCGTACCATGCCATAACATATCGCGCTGGGCATCGGTCAAAGCGTGGTAGGGCGTGTGAATTGGGAAGTTGCACTTTGCGGCATTGAGCACCACATCCTGCTTCCACTTGCTCATCGTAACGCCATTCCAGCACACCACAGCACCCTCATAGACACTCTTCGACTTATCGGGCACAACGAGGTTCTCATCGATGCCCATAACCTTGCCATAGCCCTCGCACACGGGGCAGGCACCAACGGGATTGTTAAACGAAAAGAGGTGCTCCGTAGGGCGCTCAAAAACGACACCCTCCTCATCGTAGCGAGACGAGTAAGTTTCCACCCTATCGGTTATGATGTGCACAACGCCCGAGCCATAGCCCATGGCGCGTGCCACTGAGTCCGTAATACGCGACACCGAATCCTGCTCGTGGCTGATGATGATGCGGTCGACAACAATCATCAAATCGTCAAGCGACATATCGGCGCTAACCTGCGGCATGAACTCCTCGACGAGCATAACCTCGCCACGGTAGCGCACGCGGTTGACACCATCCTCCATAAGCGTAAGGATGCGCTCAACGATGCCCTCCGACTGTTTCAATAGCAAGGGAGCTGCCACAACAAGCCTCTCTCCGTCGCTCATCTCAAGCACTCTATCTACCACATCATCAACCTCATAGCAACGAATCTCGAGACCCGTGGTGGGAGAATAAGTGCGGCCTATACGCGCGAAGAGAAGTTTAAGATAGTCATAAATCTCGGTCGTTGTGCCAACGGTAGAGCGTGGGTTGCGCGAGATGACCTTCTGCTCGATGGCGATGGCTGGGGCGATGCCCTCAATCATATCGACATCGGGCTTCTCGACACGGCCCAGGAACTGGCGCGCATAGGCCGAGAGGCTCTCTACATAGCGGCGCTGACCCTCCGCAAAGATGGTATCGAAGGCCAATGTCGACTTTCCCGAGCCCGACAAACCAGTCACGACGACAAGGTTGTTGTGCGGAATTTCGACATCAACATTCTTGAGGTTATGCACCCTCGCACCCTTTATGACGATTTTGTTTTCCATATTATTATTGCGCTTCAACTGTTGCGCCATCTACCTTGCCGAGGCGGCCGATAAGCTCCTCACTCTCCGACTCACGCACCAACAATCGCATCTTGCAGGCGTTGTCAAACTCCTGGCTTACAACACGCGGCTGCAAGTCCTTGACTATGCGCATAACATCGTTCATCACGAAGTATGAGAACTCCACATCGACCGTAACATCTACGGTCTTCTCAATAATCTCGCACTCAGCCAATACCTGCGCCGTAGACTCCTTGTATGCCGCGATAAGACCTGGCACACCGAGCTTCGTGCCACCAAAGTAGCGCACGACAACCACAAGGCAGTTGGTCACATCGTTCGAGAGCAACTGACCGAGGATGGGCTTACCCGCAGTAGAGGAGGGCTCGCCATCGTCGTTTGCTCTAAACTGCTCACCATGAGGGCCCAAGCGCCAAGCATAGCAGTGGTGCGTAGCATCGAACCACCTCTTACGCAAGGCGTCGAGGTGCTCCTTAATCTCGCCCTCCGTCTCAACGGGATAGGCGTAGACCAGGAACTTGCTACTTAGCTGACGATAGGTCGTCTCTGCCGCGCGGGCAATGGTTTTATAGCTATCTGATGCCACAGTCGCCTCTCCTTTTTACTCAATATGTGTAAATATACGCTCCCAGCGCACACCCTCTCCATTGGGGTCGAGCGAGAACCAAATGTACTCGGCCTTACCCACAACATGGTCCTCGGGAACGAAGCCCCAGAAGCGTGAGTCGAGCGACTCGTGACGGTTGTCACCCATCATAAAGTAGTAGTCCATCTGGAAGGTGTACTCGGTAGTCTCCTCGCCGTCAATGTATATTTTGCCATCCTGCTGCTTTACGCTACGCTGCTCGTAGACCGCGATGCAACGGCCATACATAGCCATATTCTCGGGCGTGAGCGCGATAGTCTCACCCGCCTTGGGCACCCAGATAGGACCGAAGTTATCGAGATCCCATGTCGAAGACTCGCCCTCGGTCAAGTGAGGGATGAGCACGCCACGGTTTGAAGCATCAATTCTACCCGCCTTTACGGGATTCTCCTTGGCATAGTTCTCAATTTCGCAATCCATGATAGGCTGCTGAAGGCCAATAGCTCGGCCTGTATCACCATTAAGGTAGTGATACTGGCGCGTAGGAACAGAGAGCTCCTCGACTCCATTGGTATATACGACGCCATCAACAACTGCGAGTGAATCGCCCGCAATAGCCACACAGCGCTTGATGTAGTTCTCCTTCTTATCCAGTGGGCGCACCGCTATAGTGTAGTTACTGAGGATGTTCTCTCTGCGCTGCGCCTCCGTTGCACCCAACTCATCACTGCGCAACAACTCATAGTAGCTCATTGCTGGCATCTCCATGACAACGGTATCTCCCTCAGGGAAGTTGAATACCACAACATCGCCACGCTTCACCTTGTCGGGGCCTGCGAGACGGCGATATGAGCGCTCCCAAGCCGTTGAGAATGAGGCCTTCTCGTTGTTCAGGGGCATGGTGTTGTGCACAAATGGGAACGATAGTGGCGTCATGGGTACACGTGGGCCATACGACACCTTATTCACGAGGATGTAGTCGCCCGCAAGGAGTGTGCTCTCCATTGAGCCAGTGGGGATTACGAACATCTGGAACCAGTACAACTGGATGAGCGTAGCAACAACCGTTGCGAAGATGATGGCATGCACCCAGCTATACAACCACTTATATATTGCCGTCTCCTCGCGTATCTCGTTCCACAGCGCGAAGCCAAATACCAATGCCACGATTCCCCATAGCACAATCGCCGAGCTGTTCCACTTGAATACGAGCATGTAGATGAGCACGCCCACAACAACTGCAAACACAAGGGCGCACCACGCACCCCATGCTACGCGCCACCATGCATACTTTGCCGCCATCATTGAGTGTAGCGCGGCGATACGCCTGGTGATGTAGAAGTCGAAGATAAGGGGCAGCGCGACAAACAGCGACCACCACGCGCCATACCATACGGCAAACAACGCCACGATAATCGCCACGCAGCCAAATGTCACCCAACGGTTTGTAAACCAACTCTTTACCTTGCTATACAACTCCTTAATATTGCTCATAAGTAAAATCTGTTAATGTTTACACTACAACATGTCATCCATGGTGTGCACGCCCTGCTTATCGGCCAAGTACTCACCCGCAACAACTGCGCCCATAGCCAAAGCTCGGCGGTTGATAATCGAGTGCTTGAGCTGCAAGAAGTCGTCCACAGAGCTATATGTAATGGTGTGGATGCCTGGTACCATACCCTCGCGGAAGGACTCAATCTCGAGCTGCGCCTCGCCCTCGGGCTTGCTGTTTATCCACTCGCTCTTGCGGTCGAGGTTCTCGATGATGCCCTCGGCAAGCGTAATAGCCGTACCGCTGGGTGCATCCTTCTTCCACATATGATGAGTCTCCTCAATGCGCACGTCGTACTCCGTGTGGGGGTTCATCAACTCTGCAAGTCGCTTGTTGAGCTTGAACATCATGTTTACACCAATCGAGAAGTTTGAGGCATAGAATAGCGCACCACCCTTTGCCACAGCGAGTTGCTTCATCTCTGCGAGGTTCTCGAGCCAGCCCGTAGTGCCACACACGACACGACCACCCGCCTCGAGCACCGTGCGCACATTGGCTGTTGCGGTGTCGGGCGTTGTAAACTCGAAGCATACATCTACACCCTTAAGATTCTCTGCAGTAAGTTCATCGGCATTTGCCTCGTCGATAACGAGAGCTACGCTGTGGCCGCGCTCCTCGAGGATTCGCTCAATCTCGCGACCCATTTTACCATGACCTATAATCGCACATTTCATACTATTTTGTTTTGTTTTTACTATTCAACCACGATACGCCCACACCCCAAATTGAGATATGGCCATAATCGTGGTAAAGTTACGAAAAAAAATTGAGAATAATATAGCGGTAGCAGCAATTTGTAATCATAGAGGTGCAGATGTGGCGATGACATGAAAAAGCCCTGGATGGGTAGTACTTGATGTACATCCCATTCAGGGCTTTGATTGAAGCGTCGCAAATGCGCCGCTATCACGAGAAATTCTTACTTCACCTCCTCGAACTCTACATCCTCAGGCTGTGCCTGCTGCTGCTCGCCAGCGCCCTGACCTGCGTTAGGGTTACCCTGAGCCTGCTGTGCCTGCTGCTGTGCGTAGATATCCTGAGATGCAACCTGCCATGCAGCGTTGAGTGCCTCGATAGCAGTGTCGATAGCTGCGATGTCCTGTGCCTTGTGAGCCTCCTTGAGCTTGCCGAGAGCATCCTCGATAGCTGCCTTCTTGTCTGCGGGGAGCTTATCGCCATACTCCTTGAGCTGCTTCTCGGTAGCGAAGATATTAGAGTCTGCAGCGTTAATCTTCTCGATACGCTCCCTCTCCTTCTTATCCTTCTCCTCGTTAGCCTTAGCCTCGTCGCGCATGCGCTGGATCTCTGCGTCAGTAAGACCGCTTGAAGCCTCGATGCGAATCTTCTGCTCCTTGCCTGTGCCAAGGTCCTTAGCCGATACATTAAGGATACCGTTAGCGTCGATATCGAACGATACCTCAATCTGTGGCACGCCACGGGGTGCAGCGGGGATACCATCGAGGTGGAAGCGACCGATAGACTTGTTGTCCGCTGCCATAGCACGCTCACCCTGGCATACGTTGATATCTACCGAAGGCTGGTTGTCCGCAGCTGTAGAGAATACCTGGCTCTTGCGAGTAGGGATTGTAGTGTTCGCCTCGATGAGCTTTGTCATCACGCCACCCAAAGTCTCGATACCGAGTGAAAGGGGAGTAACATCGAGGAGGAGGACATCCTTAACCTCGCCTGTGAGCACACCGCCCTGGATTGCAGCACCTACAGCTACCACCTCATCGGGGTTTACCGAGCGGTTAGGAGTCTTACCGAAGAACTCCTCCACTACGCGCTGAATTGCGGGGATACGAGTTGAACCACCCACGAGGATAACCTCATCAATCTGGCTTGCCTGAAGGCCTGCGTCACGAAGAGCGATGCGGCAAGGCTCGATAGTCTTCTGCACGAGGTGGTCGCAGAGCTGCTCAAACTTAGCACGTGTGAGTGTCATCACAAGGTGCTGAGGGATGCCATTTACGGGCATGATGTATGGGAGGTTGATATCGGTTGTTGTAGCCGATGAGAGTTCAATCTTAGCCTTCTCTGCTGCCTCCTTCAAACGCTGTAGCGCCATAGGATCCTGACGGAGGTCGATGTGGTGCTCAGCCTTGAACGCCTCTGCCATGTAGTCGATGAGCACGTGGTCGAAGTCGTCACCACCGAGGTGAGTATCGCCATTTGTAGACTTAACCTCGAATACGCCGTCGCCGAGCTCAAGTATAGAGATATCGAAAGTACCACCACCAAGGTCATATACCGCAATCTTCATGTCGTCCTGCTTCTTGTCGAGACCGTATGCCAACGCTGCCGCTGTAGGCTCGTTGATGATACGACGCACCTTCAAGCCAGCAATCTCACCAGCCTCCTTTGTTGCCTGGCGCTGTGAGTCAGAGAAGTATGCGGGCACGGTGATAACAGCCTCAGTAACCTCCTGACCGAGGTAGTCCTCAGCAGTCTTCTTCATCTTCTGGAGTGTGATAGCCGAAATCTCCTGTGGAGTGTACTGACGGCCGTCAATCTCTACGCGAGGAGTGTTGTTGTCACCCTTAACGATTGTGTAGGGAGCACGCGCGATGTCAGCCGTTACGTTGTCGTAACGCTCACCCATGAAACGCTTGATAGAGAACACTGTGCGCTTGGGGTTGGTGATAGCCTGACGCTTTGCGGGATCACCCACCTTACGCTCGCCCTCGTTAGTGAAAGCCACAACTGAAGGTGTTGTACGATGACCCTCTGCGTTAGGGATTACCACGGGCTCGTTACCCTCCATTACAGATACACATGAGTTTGTTGTACCTAAGTCAATACCAATAATCTTGCTCATAGTTTTAGTTTTTTTATTTGTTTGTTACTTATTTTACACTTTGGGGGCCGAGCCTTGTGCTGCGCTCGACGATACAGTAATAGGCAAACGATGTACCAAACAAAAAAACTACTGAAAAGTGGCATAATTATCCGTGGCACGCTGCCACTACTGCCATTTGCGTACGCTACGCATGACATTTTGTCAGTCCATCCCGCCACCTCTTCACCACTTTGTCACCGTGCCAAATAAAAAAAGGAGCAATCCACGGGGATGCTCCTCATAAAATAAATTGAAAATACAATCTAATTGGCGGCTGATTTAGTTTGCAAGCTGAATAATCTCGATGGTATCTGTTTTATTAAAACTCTCCGCATAGATGCGCGCCTTACGTGTTACACCTGTTGTATTAGGCGCAACAGTGATATCTACGCCTGAGATGAATAATGGGAGGTCACGTGTTGCATTCTCATTATAATCGTAGATTACCTCGTTTAGAGTAATCCACTGCTCGCCGGGTTGTTGATTACCATCCTCATCATACTCAAGATTGTCGAAGTAGATATTCACATTATCGATACCAGTAGAGGTTACCTTAATAATATAGTCACCTCCATCGGCATCGACATTCAACTGCTGAATGTCAAAGCGAATCTCTGGACAATCTTCTGGGGCGCATGATGTAAACGCAATGCTCGCTACTGCAGCAATCGCAATAAATAATAACTTTTTCATAACTTTAAGTTTTATAAATATAAGGTATTAGTTTGTCAATTCGTTTGTGCCTTTCGCTACTGCAAAGTTAGACTACAACCAATCCTAAAACCAAATTTTTGAGCCTCGAATTTTTCCGCGGGGGGGGGATAACTCACTGATTATCAACACTATGAAAAACCTATTTTTGCGAATTTTTCATCTATTTGATTATCAGGTAGTTACAAACACAATAAAACACGAATACGGAAAAGCCAGTAAATTACTGATAATCTGGATTTTTCGATTAGACATTAAGAGATTGAGCGGACTGCACGCAAAATAGAGACTTTAACCGCCTAATCATATGTCACGAGAATGCCCCGTATGTTGTCATCCTGAGCGCAACGAAGGATCTCCTCGCAGGCAACATAGGCAAAAAAATGGTAGAAATGGTTAGTGTGCATCCACCTCTCTAAGAGAAGATCTTCGGTCTCTCGATTTTTCTATTTGCGCAGAATTTATGGTGCACCGTAACGAAGAATGGCGATTTGGATAGTACTATGTGTACAGCCAAATCGCCATTCAAGGAAGGTATGCCAGAAATCTGCGCAAATAAAAAAGAGAAGACCGAAATAATCGATCTTCTCTTGAAGAGGCGGCTACCTACTCTCCCACCTAAATAGGCAGTACCATCGGCGTGAGTGAGCTTAACTTCTCTGTTCGGAATGGGAAGAGGTGGAACCTCACTGCTATAACCACCTAAAGAACCTTTGTTTTACTTGGATTGTTT
>JAZRJJ010000045.1:0-19024 GCA_045645705.1 Alistipes sp.
CTGATTCTCCATACTGCCCTTTGTTGCGGGCATCTTACTCTGCTTCGACTCCAACTTAAATGTGATAGGTAGCATAAACGACACTGATACCGCGTGGCCATTGTTAAAACCTGGTGTCCAGCGGGGTGAGGTGCTAATAACTCGCTTCACCTCCTCGCCAAAGATCTCGGGGTACTCCGACTGGATAATATTGATGCGGTCGTACTCGATATATCCGTGGCGGTTAACGATGAAGTTCGCTACGACCATATCCTCTTTACCCTCCTTCATTGCCGCCTCGGGATAGCGCACATTATGCATAACCCACTCGCGGAACGCAAGGAGGTCGCCACCCATAAACTGAGGCATAACATCGGCATAGACGAAGGGCATATCCTCCTCTTCGGCATCCTTGAGCGTGATGACAATAACGCCATTCGAGGTGTCGCCGAGGTGGTCAAACTCCTTTATCTCATTTTTGTTTTTGAGTACCGTCATAGACTCCAATCTGTCGCCCAAGTCCTTAACCTCCTCGATAGTGGCCACCTTACCATTTATAATATATAGTGGCTTTTGAGGCTCGCCATTGGCGTATGTCGTAGCGGAAGCGAGGAGCGCTACCATGGTTATAAGAAAGCGTTTCATAATCTCTTTGAGTTTTAGGTAAATAATAGGTTTGAGATGAAGAGCTCTTGTTTTCTATTGCAAAGATAGGGGCATATTTCGCTATTGCCTAATTTTTAAGGTTAAAGAGTGTTAATGAAAATGTTAAATAGTGTTAAGAGGGGGCGCGGATGCGATATTTTTGCTACCTTTGTAGTAAAGCATTGAGCTATGAGAGAGCAGAACTTCAAAATAGTATCCGTTGTTGTGGTGCTTGCCTTGGCACTCCTTGTTGCCGTCGAGGCTATGTGGAGCGTGCGCACCTATCGCGACATGCGCAGGAGCTACGAGCAGCAGATATGCAGCGTCTTGGAGGAGGCTGCGTGGAAGTATGCCACGAACTCCATGAGCGGTGATGCCGCAATCAACATAGGCAACATCTCGCGCTTCCACGCCTTTGTGGGTGAGGGTCTGCGTACGGCGGGATTAGCTACCGACTTCCGTGTCGAGGTGCTCTCGACAACCGATGCCGAGCCTATTGTGATTATGACAATGGGCGAACTATCTAAGGATGAGGATATTATCTCGGTGGATAAGAGACTAACACCACTAATTCTGCGCCTGAGCGTTACCGACCCGCACTCCGCCATCCTTGGCGACATGAAGCGCATGCTCGTGATGCAGGGTCTCTCGGTTTTGCTCCTTATCGCCGCCTTCTTGTATATGCTACGCACGCTCTTTCGTGCCAAGGAGGTCGAGAAGATACGCCGCGACCTCACGCACAACATCACACACGAGCTCAAGACTCCCATAGCCGCGGCATATGCCTCGGTGGATGCGCTACGCACGATGCCCGAGATTGTGGACCAGAGGCGCGACGACTATCTCGATATGGCGCATGGCGAGTTGCAGCGCCTCGGAGCTATGGTCGATGAGATACTGCGCAGCTCGACCGAGAAGTTCGCAACGGCGGAGCTACGCCTCGAGGAGTGCAGCGTAGCGGATATGGTGGGGCGCGTGGTGAAGTCGCTCGATATGCGCTATGCCTCGCGTAAGGTTGAGTGGTGCATAGAGGTGGAGGAGGGGTGCGCCGTGGTTGCCGACAAGTTCTACCTTGAGGGTGCACTCTCGGCGGTGGTGGATAACGCCATAAAGTATTCGAGCGAGCAGCCAAAGGTTAAGATATGCGGTAGGGTGCATAGCGGATACACATATATAAGTGTTGAGGATTGTGGCATCGGCATACCGCGCAAGGAGCAGAGGCGCATATTCGATAAGTTCTACCGCATAACCTCGGGTGACAGATACTCTACCTCGGGCTACGGCATAGGCCTATACTTTGTGCGTAGCGTTGTAGAGCGCCACGGCGGCAGTGTCACGCTAAGCTCGAAGCTCGGTGAGGGCTCATGTTTCACTCTAAAACTTTTGCGCTATGGCAAGTAGACGTATTCTGGTTGTTGAGGATGAGGCGGTGCTCATCCGTATTCTTGGCGATGCGCTGCGTGGCGCGGGCTACGAGGTCTATACTGCGGTAAATGGTGTGGAGGGCCTCGCGGAGTTTCAGCGCGTGCACCCCGACCTTGTTGTTGCAGATGTGATGATGCCCGATATGGATGGTATGACCATGGTGCGCGAGATTCGCAAGACAAGTAGTGCATGCGAGGTGTTGTTTCTCTCGGCACGCAGCAGCGTTGAGGATGTGTGCGAGGGCTTTAAGAGTGGTGGTAACGACTATCTGCGTAAGCCATTTGCAATTAGCGAGTTACTTGCGCGTGTTGCTGCGCTTTTGTCGCGACACCCAGGCGAGGTGGAGGCATCGGGTATAGTCACCATAGGCGAGTATCGCCTTGATAGCAGCCTCTGGACACTGACCCATAATGGCACTACTCACCGCCTTACAGCGCGCGAGTCAGCGGTACTTGCTATGCTTGCATCAAATGTCGGCGAGGTTGTAGCCTCGGAGGGACTCCTCAAGGAGATATGGGGCGACGATAGCTACTATAATCTTCGCTCGTTGAATGTCTTCATCTCGCGCCTGCGTGGCTACCTCAAGGATGATTCCCGCGTGGAGATACAGTCGCTGCGAGGCGTAGGTTATCGTTTGTTAGTAAAATAAAAGAGGCTGAGCCAAAATTACTTTTGACCCAGCCTCATTTTTTAGGTGTCTATGCTGATGATCCAATGAGGAAGATTATTCTCCTGAGAGGATGAGGCCTGACATATCGAAGTCACCGCTACCAGTCAGGGAGATATCGACTATGGCTCTTGCTGTGCCACTGATGCTGACGTCGCCACTTCCGGAGATTTCTACGGAGAGGGTGCCAGAGTCCTTGCAGTCAAGGTAGCAGTCGCCACTGCCTGTTGTCTTTACGGATATGCTCTCTGCTGTCACCTCATTAGCCTCTATGTCTCCGCTACCGCTGGTCTTGAATTTGGCTGATGAAGCAGTCATCTTGCCTATTTCAGCATCACCGCTTCCTGTTAGACTGACTGTGGCTGAAGAGGCTGTTATATCAGCAATTTCAGCATCACCGCTTCCACTACTCTCGATGGTGAAGTTGTTATCGGTTGTCAAGGCTTTGCCAATATAGAGGTCGCCAGAACCGCTAAGATGTACCCCCTTGATCGCTGGAGAGCAGACTGTTACGTATGTGTCAACCTTACTATAAAAGGCACGCTTGCAATCCACAATAAGTTCACCATTCTTTACCTCGATTTTGTAATACTCAACGAGATTCTCATCGCACGTAAGGGTGACGCTCTGCTGGTCAGGGGTCTGGGTGTAGTAAACGTCCACATGGCTGCATACAGAAATCTTGTCGAAATCTCCGACTTCAATTTCCTGATTTACAGATACTCCATTTCCGACTTTCCCAAAAAGACCTGTTTCGCAGGCGCAAAGATAGATGGTTGCAGTTATTGCTATTGCGATTCTTTTTAATGCCCACATTTCGTATAATGTACCAACAGCAATTTTACTATTACTTCTGCTCAACAATAGTGCCCTCCCACTCGATAGATACGCTCTCCTCGCTCTCCATGACGAAGTAGCCGCGAATCTTGTGGTAGGGGTAGCCCGATGAGTGCTCACCATCGGCAATAACCTCGAGCCAGCCCTCCGTGAAGCGGTAGAGGTCGCTATTGGTGTAGGGCGTGAAGTAGCTCCACTCGTAGTATACGGTGTTCACCATGTCGTTAGACAAGAGGTATCTGCCCGTAGGGAGCATAGTGTTGCTATCTGCCGTATAGATGTCGGTGTATACTGCATAGCCCGTAGCCTCATCGTAGAAGGTGATGTAGTCGTTGCGCAAGCCGTTAGCATAGGTTATGAGACTTATCACCGAGATGCGGTCACCAAGTGCATATGTAGCCTCGGGCATGGGCGTGGGATTCTCCATCCATGAGTTATCCTCCTCGTTCTTATTCTCATCATCCTCCTTGCCACCCTCGTCACCCTTGTTTGGGTCATCCTCGTTTGGAGTCTCAGGTTCCTCGGTGTTATCTGGGGTCTGTGGCGTCTTGGGCTCCTCGCACGCCGTAGCTACAAGCGTAAAGGCGAGAAGCATCATAAATAAGTTCTTGATTTTCATTGTTACAACATTTAGAAAAAAGACTATCACCCGAGGGCAATAGTCTTTCTATGTTCGAAATTATGCTTCGGTGTTTGCCTGAGTCTCCTTGAGTGCCTCGCGCAACTTCGCGGGGAAGTTACTCTTGATATCGCGCTCCATAGAGAGAATCATGCTGCAGATGGCACGCGCTGAAGAGCTGCCGTGGCCAATCATAACGGGGGCGTTGATACCCATAACCTGAAGGCCGCCAACGCTCTCGGCATTCATGTTATCCCAGAAGTCATACTGCCAGTAGAGCTTGGGGATGATGCGGCCGAGGATAGAACGAAGCATTAGTTTGAAGCGTGGCTTGCCACCACCGAGGCGGAAGTTGATGCGGTAGAGGGCCTCTGCCATCTTAAGGAGGCTGTTGCCCACGAAGGCATCAGCAACCACTACATCGCCAATCTTGCCTGTGAAGATGTACGATGCCTCGACATTACCCACGAAGTTGTAACGCTTGTCCTCCTTCATAAGGTCGTATGTAGCCTTCGCCTGGGCATTACCCTTGCCCTCCTCCTCGCCAATGTTGAGCAACGCAACACGGGGATTATCCATGTTGAGTGCCGACTTGGCATAGATAGAGCCGAGCAAACCATACTGTGCCAATACCTCGGGCTTGGCGTCTACGTTGAGACCTACGTCCATAAGCACGGCGCGCTGGATACCCTTCTCTGCTGAAACGGTAGGGATGAGCGTAGCGAGCACGGGGCGTATAACACCCTCGATGGGCTTGATGACCTGCATCGAACCCACCATCATTGCACCTGTCGAGCCAGCGCTTGCGAAGCCGTCAATCTTACCCTCTGCGAGGTCGTTGAAGCCGCGTGTCATGCTCGAGTCGCGCTTTGCGATGAAGGCCTTTGCGGGGTGGTCACCCATCTCGATAACCTGTGTTGTAGCAACGATGTCGAAGTCGCTCTCGTTTGCGCCATGCTTCTCGATAAGCTCGCGGATGCGCTTCTCGTCACCATAGAGTACGATGCGGCTCTCCTTGTTGAGCAGCTTAAGAGACATTACAGCGCCCTCGATGGCAACCTCTGGTGCGAAGTCGCCGCCCATGGCGTCGATACCGATTCTAATCATAATAGTGTGGTGTTGTGGGACTTATGTTCAGTCCCCGTTAAGGTGAGCGTAGGGGAGTCTACTCACATGGATACAAAAAAGAGCACTACCACTTTCGCGGTGTGCTCTTTGTGAACTTTGAAGACTACTCAGCAACCTTCTTCTCGATAGCGAGCTTACCGCGGTAGAAGCCGCACTCGGGGCATACGCGGTGGTAGAGTACTGCTGAACCGCAGTTTGAGCAGTTTACTACAGTAGGAACAACAGCCTTGTAGTGAGTTCTTCTCTTGTCTCGACGTGTAGAAGAGACTTTGTGTTTAGGATGTGCCATTTTACAATATAATTTTTAAGTATTTATGTTTCTTTTGTCCTTGCGATAACCCGACGGATAAGCCACCGCTCGAACCCATTTCTTACTATTTCTCCTGCATCTGGCTCTTGAGCGCCTCGAGTACCGACTTGTTGTAGTCGTCCAGTCCCACAACGTCGCTCTCCTCGGCCTGAGCCTCGAGTGCCTCGAGCTCCTCCTCCGAAATCTCGGTGAACGAAGCCAACATCTCGGGGTTACACTCGCCCTCCTCATGCACGCGGCTGTAGGGAAGCGAGAGTACGATGCTCTCGTAGATGTACTGTGTGAGGTCGACAACATCGTCGGCGGGCGATATCCACATCACGTCGCCATCGTAGTAGTCGGTCTCATCCGAGAACTTAACAACGAGGTCTCCCTCATAGTCAATAGCAATTGGGCAGTCCTCAAGACAGCGGTCGCACTCGCAAATTACCTCACCCTTGATGGTGATGTTTAGCTCCAACATCGACTCGCTGCGCACGAGGAGTGCACGCACCTTGCAGTCACCGCCCTTGATCTCCTCGGCCTCGAAAGCTTCGAAAAGCTTGTTATCTACCTGAAAATCAAAGGTGTGCTCACCATTCTTAAGCCCCTTAAAGGCTATTGTATACATTCCAATTTGCTCCATTTCAGCACAAATAGTCTGCAAATTTACTACAAAAAACTAAAATCTGCAAATTATTACTATTTTTGTAGCAGAAAAACGTGTAATTTTTTTTGCGATGCAACCTTATACCATAATTTTAGACAGCGATTTTTCGGAGCTTTGGCGCTATAATATCGTCGTAATGTGCAGCATTTTGCGTGACGGCGAGGAGGTGGAATTCCTCAAGCACTCCTCGGAGATTGCCCCCGTAGGTGCCGAACTGAGGGAGATACCGCGCGGCTATACCACCAATCGCAAGGTCGAGCTTCGCAGCCAGGAGGCGACGGCTCTTACCTTATATATATATGTGATGCCCCACACACTGCCCATGACTACGGATGTTGGCGCCGCCCAGCCCTTTGAGATGAGCCTCGAGGTGTTCCGTGGTGCCGAGCAGTTGCTCCGCAAGAGGGTCGAGGTCAACCAGTGGTCTGGCGAGAACATCGAGTTGCATATCGGTGACAGAGAGTAAAAAAAGAAGCTGTTTAACATTGCGTTAGACAGCTTCTTTTTGAGTAGTCGATAGGGGATTCGAACCCCTATGTCCTGCGTGAGAGGCAGGTATCCTAGCCCTTAGATGAATCGACCAAGTCAGTTTGTCATTGTTTGACGGTGCAAAGATGCATTAATATTTTTAATCTCCAAAATTTTTCGCACATTTTTTTTGATTTTTCGATAAAAAAAACGAGCGGGAGTCTCACGACTGCCGCTCGCCTTCCAGAAACAAATTCTGTAAAAACTACTAACCCAAACTTAAATAAATGAAGAAACCTAACTACGTTGTCTCGTTGCCAACGCAGCTGTATGAGTTTATATCAACTCTTGTGCCAATATAACGCCGTGGTATAAAATTTTATTGCACGCAGTAATAGTATTGTCGCCATTTTGGCTAATATTTTACCTGTAATAGAAAAAATAAGGACTGCCAAATGGGTGTCTGGCAGTCCTGGTATCCTTGGTTTTAATCGCTAAATGTCATGCGAGAGGGGTGCGGGGACGGTGTCGCGCATGTCGAAGTCGCCCCAGCGCTCCGCGATGTAGTCAAGCGTTGAGAGTATCTCCTCCACATCGAACGAAGTCACGAGCTTCAGGCGTGTCTGCTTGAAGTCGGGCAGACCCTTGAAGTAGTTCGTCAGGTGGCGGCGCATCTCGAGGATGCCCACGCGGTCACCCTTGACCTCCAACGACTTTGCGAGGTGCTCCTTGGCAATCGCAACGCGCTCAATAACTGTGGGTTGTGGCAATAGCTCGCCTGTCTCAAGGTAGTGCTTGCACTCGCGGAATATCCATGGGCGGCCGTATGTTGCGCGACCAATCATCACGCCATCGACACCATAGCGGTCGAACATAAGTTTGCACTTCTCGGCCGAGTCAACATCGCCATTTCCGATGATGGGGATGGTGATGCGTGGATCGTTCTTAATCTTGCCGATGAGTGTCCAGTCGGCCTCGCCACGATACATCTGCGAGCGTGTGCGACCGTGTATTGTAAGTGCCGCGATACCAACATCTTGCAGGCGTAGGGCAATCTCTTCGATGTTCTTCATCTCTTCGCTCCAGCCGTGGCGTGTCTTCACGGTCACGGGCTTATTCACGGCCTTGACAATCTGGCGTGTCATCTCGACCATAAGGTCGGGGTCCTTCATCATGCCCGAGCCAGCACCGCGGTTGGCAATCTTCTTTACGGGGCAGCCGAAGTTGATGTCGATAATATCGGGGTTTGCGCTCTCGGCTATGCGTGCCGCCTCGACCATAGGCTCTATGAGGTGGCCATATATCTGGATGCCCACGGGGCGCTCCATCTCGGCGATGTTGAGCTTGGCGCGCGACTTCCACGCATCGCGTATCAAGCCATCCGACGAGATAAACTCCGTGTAGACGACATCGGCGCCGAATCGCTTACACATATAGCGAAACGAGGGGTCGGTGACATCCTCCATGGGGGCAAGAAAGAGGGGCTGATTGCCCAATTCGATATCTGAAATCTTCATAAGATGCAATATTTATAGGACAAAGGTAACAATTTTTTGGTGTAAGTAACGATTATTTCGCAAAGAAAACGTACCTTTGCACCTACGATTATAAATATAGGTAACTATGATAAATGCAGAAGAGTTTATTTTGAGCGTCGTGAAGCGTGCAACCGAGGAGTTGTATGGCGTCGGCGATAACATTCAGATACAGAAGACACGCAAGGAGTTCGAGGGCGACTACACCGTTGTGGTATTCCCCTTGCTCAAGGCGTCGCGTAAGTCTCCCGAGGCTACAGCAACAGAGTTGGGCGAGAAGATTGTCGCTTCAACACCCGAGATTAAGTCGTTCAATGTGATTAAGGGCTTCCTTAACCTCGCCATCGACTCATCATTCTGGGCAGCGCGCTTCCAGGAGATTGTTAATGCAGAGAACTTCGGCATGGCACCCGCATCGGGTCGCACAATAATGATTGAGTACTCATCGCCCAACACCAACAAGCCCCTTCACCTCGGTCACGTGCGTAACAACTTGCTTGGCTACTCTGTGGCTACAATCCTCAAGGCTAATGGTCACAACGTAATCAAGGTAAACCTCGTTAATGACCGCGGTATCCACATCTGTAAGTCTATGCTCGCATGGCAGCTCTACGGTAATGGTGAGACTCCCGCATCATCAGGCATGAAGGGCGACCACCTCGTGGGTAAGTACTATGTAGAGTTCGACAAGCACTACAAAGCGCAGGTTAAGGAGCTCATGGCAGAGAAGGGTATCTCGGAGGATGAGGCAAAGAAGCAGGCGCCCATCATGCTCCAGGCACAGGAGATGTTGCGTAAGTGGGAGGCTAAGGACCCAGAGGTTTACGCTTTGTGGGAGACCATGAACGGCTGGGTATACGAGGGCTTCGACGTTACATACAAGGCTATGGGCGTAGACTTCGACAAGGTATACTACGAGTCGCAGACATACCTCTTGGGTAAGAGCCTCGTTGAGGATGGCTTGAAGAAGGGCGTATTCTTCCGCAAGGAGGATAACTCTGTTTGGATTGACCTCGAGGCAGATGGTCTCGACCAGAAGCTCTTGCTCCGTGGCGACGGCACATCGGTATATATGACTCAGGACCTCGGCACAGCGCTCAGCCGTTTCGAGGAGAATAGTCTCGATGATATGATCTATGTTGTGGGTAACGACCAGAACTACCACTTCCAGGTGTTGAAGCTCGTGTTGAAGAAGCTCGGCTACGAGTGGAGCGACAACATCTTCCACCTCTCTTATGGCATGGTTGAGTTGCCCGAGGGTAAGATGAAGTCACGCGAGGGTACCGTAGTGGATGCTGACGACCTCATCGCCGACATGATTGGCACAGCACGCGAGATGTCTGACGAGCTCGGTAAGCTCGATGGCTGCTCGGAGGAGGAGGCTGCGGCAATCTCGGAGATGGTAGGCCTCGGCGCCTTGAAGTACTTCATCCTCAAGGTTGACCCCAAGAAGACCATGCTCTTCGACCCCCGCGGGTCTATCGACTTCAACGGCAACACTGGCCCATTCATCCAGTACACTCACGCTCGTATCCGCTCTATCTTGCGTAAGGCAGAGGAGGCAGGCATCGATGCAAGCACATATGTTAACGCTACGCTCCTTCCCGAGGAGGTTGAGCTCGTAAAGGCCTTGGCCGAGTACCCCGCAGTGGTACGCACAGCAGGCGAGCAGTTTGCACCCTCGGTTATTGCAGCATACGCCTACGACCTCGCAAAGCAGTTCAACGGCTACTACCACGACCACTCAATCCTCAAGGAGGAGAACGAGGCGGTTCGCTCATTGCGCCTAAAGCTCGCAGCGGAGGTGGCACGCGTTATCCGCTCGGCGATGTCTTTGCTCGGTATTAACGTGCCCGAGCGAATGTAATTTGTTGTGATTCTAACAATAAATTGGGTTAAAACAATATGTGGGGGTGTCCAATAGCAGTTGGATAACCCCCTTATTTTTAAGACTATGAAGCAGACCTATTACATACTTATATTGGTGGCAGCGTTATTGGTGTCGTGCGCAGATGCCAAGAAGAAAACAACGGATGCCAATGACGAGGCTGTCGTGCGCTACGAGCCTGGTACACGCCAGGTGGACATAGATTTTGATCTCTATAGCTTTACTTCGCAGGAGGAGTTCGACGAGGCTATTGACCGCTACTGGGATGGCTTCGACTTCGAGTGTGGCGAGCGCGTTATAGAGTACGACACGGTGAATGTCATGCAGGCCTTTGCCGACTATGCAGCCTATATCGATGTGGGCACAGGTCGCGAGAGACGCGATTCGTTGCTCAAGGCCCTTATGCATCGCGCCGAGGCGAGTCGCCCTGTGTTTGACTTCTTCGCCTTTGTCACAGAGGGTGTGCTCCACAACCCCAACTCGCCAATGCGCAACGACGAGCTCTACATCCCCATCCTCGAGGTGTTGGTGGAGTCGCCACTCTATGATGAGTATGACCGCATTGCCCCCCTCTACGACCTTGAGCTTGCGCGCCAGAACCGCATAGGCAATGTGGCAAACGATTTCGTCTATACGCTGGCAAGTGGTAAGACGGGTAGACTACATAGTGTTGATTCTGACTATGTTATCCTGATGTTCTCGAACCCTGGTTGCCCCATGTGCCGCGAGATTATCGGCGAGATTGGTGCTTCGCCACTTATCAACGAGATGATGGAGAACGACCGCATTGAGGTGTTGGCCGTGTATCCCGATGAGGACCTTGTGGCATGGCGCGACCATGTGGCCGACATCCCACAGAGTTGGATTAACGCCTACGATGCTGGTATGCATATCACCGAGGCTCGAAGCTACAATTTGCAGGCTATACCATCGCTCTATTTGCTTGATAGCGAGAAGCGTGTGATAATCAAGGATGGCGTGTCGGTGGCACAGATTGAGAACGCCATAGCCTATTTCGAGGCGATGTAGCATGAGGGATTTTGTTGCCATAGACTTCGAGACTGCCAACAGCGACCCATCGAGCATCTGCTCTGTGGGCATCGTCGTTGTGCGCGAGGGTAGGGTGCAGCATCGTGTGCACCGCCTTGTGCGCCCTGTGCCTAACTACTACTCGTTCCACAACACGCGCGTTCACGGCATGACACGCAAAGATACTGATTTTCAGGTGGGTTTCCCCATGGTGTGGCGTGAGCTGCAGCCCATGTTCGCGGGGCTCCCCTTCGTGGCACACAATGCCCCCTTCGAGCAGCGCTGCCTGAGGGCTGTGCACGAGGTCTACAGCATGCCATATCCCGAGTATACATTCCACTGCACCTGTCGCACTGCGCGCAAGGTCTTTGGCAAGGAGTTGCCCAACCACCGCCTGCCGACTGTGGCTGCGGCGTGTGGCTATGAGTTGGCAACGCACCACCACGCCCTTGCAGATGCCGAGGCGTGTGCCGCTATAGCACTAAAAATATTGTAATTGTGAAGCATATTGTCGACATATTCTCGGCTCTGGGTGAGCGACTTACGGGCTTTGGTGGCGATGACGCGAGCAGCCGCACGATAGATGATGCCATCGCGGCCAATGGTTGGTTTACGCGCGTGGATATCCAGCGCGCGGTGGAGGCCATTCGCACAGAGATGCTCGACCGCGATAAGTTGGCGGCTTGGCTTGGTCATTACACAAAGGCTGTTGAGCCCAAGCGTGTTGCGGTCATCATGGCGGGAAATATCCCCCTGGTTGGCTTCTTCGATTTGCTCTGTGTGCTTGCTGCGGGACATGAGTGCCACTTGAAGCCATCGAGCAAGGATAGTGTGTTGATGCGCTATGTTGTTGAGCAACTGCGAGATATAGAGCCGAATATTGCAATATACGACTACTCGGCAGATGCTACTTACGACATGGCTATCGCTACGGGAGGCGACGATGCCAATGCCTATTTCCGTGAGCATTTCGCTGGCACGCGCACGCTCTTGCGTGGTAGCCGCCACTCGGTTGCTGTGCTAAATGGCAACGAGAGCGCGGAGGAGTTGCAGGCTCTCTATAACGACATCACCGCCTACTCGGGCCTCGGATGCCGCTCGGTGTCGATGCTCTTTGTGCCAAAGGGTTATGTGCCTGATTTTGAGCGTGGTGTGGCGGAGAATACCAAGCTAAAGCGCAATATTCAGGCTATGCGTGCTACGCTTACGATTGAGGGTGCGGAGTTTTGGGATGCTGGGGCGTTTATCATGCGCCGAGGAGCGGATTTCGCGCAGTCGTTGGCCGTAGTTACGCTACGCGAATATGCAGATATAGAGGAGGTTAAGGCGTGGCTACAGAGCAACGCCGAACATATACAGTGCGTAGTATCAAACTCTGGAATTGAGGGCTCGCAGCCCTTGGGTCGTGCGCAGTATCCCGCGCTTATGGACTATGCCGATGGGGTAGATACGATGCACTTCCTACTCGACTAACGAGCGGTACACCGCCTCAATCTCATCACACATCGTACTCCACGAGAATCGCTTGCGCTCCTCAATCATATTGTGCGCAAACTCGGCTATGCGGTCACCCTCGAAGATGCGCTCCAGTGCATCGCGCACACCCTCGGCCGTAGGGTCGCAGACATATCCCACAACGCCATCGGGCACAATCTCCGCCAGGCCACCCACACGCGTAACGATAACGGGGGTGCAGAAGTTGTAGCATATCTGCGTCACGCCACTCTGCGTTGCGGTCTTGTAGGGTAGCACCACGCAGTCGGCAGCCGAAAAGTAGTAGCGCACATCGCTATCGGGCACGAAGAAGTCGTGCAATACTATCTCATTTTGAAGTCCAAGTCGCTCTATATGAGCGATATATTTCTCTCGCGAGGCGTAGAACTCGCCCGCAATCAGCAACTTTATTCCCTCGCGCCTAAACTCGCTCCACGCGTCGAGCAGCGTGTCGAGACCCTTGTAGTCGCGTATAAGTCCGAAGAATAGGGCATACCTTTGCGCAGGGTCAAGGCCCAACTTTGTGCAGGCCGCATTGCGCTCCACACGCGTGCCGAAATGCTCGAACATGGGGTGGGGTGAGAAGCGCATGGGTGCTGAGGTATAGGCCTTTAGCTCCTCGTGCACCTGCTCCGACATATAGACAAATCCATCCACCGAGCGAAGGTAGTAGCGGTTGAATGGGCGGTCGGTTATGTGGTGCTCGTGTGGCTCCACGTTGTCAATCTGGCAGATGACCTTCGTGTGCTTATTCTTGCGCGCAAGGCGTGCGATGGTGCCGAAGCATGGCGCCATAAAGGGTGTCCAATACTTCATGAGCACAATGTCGGGGTGCATCTTGCATAACTCTCGGCCCACGCTCCACCACGAGAAGGGATTTATCGTCGATACCCTGCGGCGTATGTCAAGGTCGGCAGGGGGTGGGGTATCTACCGTCTGGCTCTTGCCAGGGAATAGTAGGGATGGGTATTGCAACGTAAAGGTGAGGATATGCACCTCGTAGCCGCGCGACTGATACTCGCGCGCCATGGTCTCCATGATGGATGCCAAGCCTCCGCGATATGGGTGCGCAGGACCTACGATTGCTATCTTCAACCTCTTGTGTGTCATCGTGTTTGCTATTTGAACTCTATCTTTGCGCGGCACAACACCTTGTCGGCGTCGGATGTAATCTCAAACTGGCGTGCGCTCTCGGCATCGAGGTAACCCACCGATACAACCTCGCCATAGCGTGCCTCGGCCAAGAAGTTGATGTCAAGGCGCATAGCATCGCCCCTCTCGAACTGCTCCAAGGGGAGCGTATCGAAGATAAGGTCGACATAGCGCATGGTGTTCATATGGCGGTTGAAGTCGATGTCGCTATATACCACGGGGCGTGATATTGATGCCGCAGCCTCAATGGGGCGCAGGCGTGCGGGCGCGGCGATGGGCGAGGGCTCCGCAACGATGAATCTGTCGTGCGCCTCCTTCATCATCGACATATCTGCTGCCTGGCGAGTCTCCATGTTGAGCACGCACCACTGCGAAACGCCCGAAGCTACAACCTTGTCGCCCACGCGCATACGGAAGTTACGCGTTGAGGCGAGGCGGTTGAAGTCGCTAATCCATGTGTCAATCTCAATGTCGGCATACTGCTCGGGGCGGCTCTCAATCTCCACCGCAAAGCGCATAAGCACCCATGTGAGGGAGCTGTCCTGCAATACCTCCACGCCGAAGCCCTTGTTGTGAGCATCGCGACCCGCAACATTGAGCATGTAGTTGACAATTGCGCTTACCGAGGCGCGTAGTGTAAAGTCCACATCCTGAGGCTCTACACGATATTTGTATGTCGTAATCTCTGCCATAGCCTTATCTTATTTATATGCAAAGATAGGAATTATTCCCCTAAAACGCAAACCCCTAAATGGCGAAATGCGACCAATAGACCACACATAACCCTTGGGAAGAGTCGGCAGCTAAAATAATTTTTATATTTTTGTAGTAAACAAGGGGTGTTGTGCGTCTAATGAGTAAAACGATTGAAACAATGGCCTATTAAACTTAAGTGAGAGACTATGACAGAGAAGGAGAAAGAATTTACTAATATCGTTCGCGAGCATCGCAGCACTATCTACTCCGTGTGCTTCATGTTTGCCAAGTGCAGCGACGAGGCCGACGACCTCTTTCAGGAGGTGCTCATCAAGCTGTGGCACGGCTTCGAAGGCTTTGAGCACCGCAGTAACATAAATACCTGGATTTGGCGCATAAGCCTCAATACTTGCATATCTATGGATCGCCAGAAGCGTCGCTCATCGAAACTGAAACTCGATATGAGCCGCGACCTCTACACCGCCGAGGATAGCGACAGCCGTCAGATGCAGATGCTTCACAAGCGCATCCACCGACTCCAGCCCTTCGACCGCGCGATTGTTATGCTGTGGCTCGAGAATATGAGCTACGAGGAGATTGCCGCCATAGTGGGCATATCGGTGAAAAATGTCTCGGTGAAGCTTTACCGCATAAAGGAGCAACTCAAAAATATGTCTAACGAATAACCGAAGATATTATGAACGAAAATAAAGATTATCAGGAGCTTAATGATATGCGCGACCAGCTTGCCAAGCTTAAGGATATGCTCAATTCGGAGCGTATGATTACCGAGCGCATGATGCGTAGAACGATGTCCGAGAAGGCGAATAAACTCTTGCGTCGCAGCATCTTCTTCATTGTTATAGCCCTGCTCTTTGCGCCCTACGAAATTTGGGCAATGAGCTTCCTTGGCTTTAATCCCATCTATGGCTATGCGGCTGCCGCGTTCCTCATTATAGCCGCCATCACCGAGTGGCAAACCTGCAAGGGCTTGCGCGATGAGCACTTCTCGCGCTACTCCATCGTGGAGATTGCCGAGACCATGATTCGCTACAAGCGCATGAATATCAGGTGGCTATACTTCTCTATTCCCTTTGCCTTGGTGTGGTGTGGTATGCTCGCCTACGACATCATCAAGGCGGAGAATCTCCCAGTTTTGATTGGTTGCGCGGTGGGTTTCGCTATTGGTCTTGCGTTTGGCATACACAGCCTGGTTAAGGCACAGCGCACCGCCAACGAAATCATCAACGCAACACGCGATCTGAAGCGCGAGGAGTAGCCCCTAAACAGACATCACACGAAGACCGAAGTATGCGTAAGACTTTGGTCTTTAGTGTTTTATGGAGTGGTGCACAATATAAAATAGCATTGCGCGTTAGTTATATGTGCATCGCTTTATAGGTATACCTATGATATAATAAGAAAAAAATATAGATATAAAGCATCTATTTAGGCAAAAAATAGTATATTTGCGTGGATTATTATCCGTTGCATGGATAATGATTGCGTTGAGACAGAGATAAATTCATAACTTAACTTAATAATTTTTCTATGAAAAAGATGTTTTTTGCACTCGTAGCCCTCTTTATTGGTGTTACGACTATCTGTGCACAGGATCCCGCAGAGATGCAGTTGCCTCTCGATCCTGAGGTACGCGTAGGTAAGCTCGATAACGGCATGACCTACTACATCCGCCACAACGAGAAGCCTAAGGGCCAGGCAAGCTTCTACATCTACCACGATGTAGGTGCTATCCAGGAGGATGACGACCAGCAGGGTCTTGCTCACTTCCTCGAGCACATGGCCTTCAACGGTACAAAGAACCTTCCCGACAAGCAGATTATCGAGAAGCTCGAGACTATCGGTGTTCAGTTTGGTAACAACCTCAACGCCTTCACTTCATGGGACTGCACACAGTACATGGTGATGGACCTTCCCGTAACAGAGGAGAATGTAGACCTCGCTCTTCTTATCCTCCACGACTGGTCACAGTTCATCGCTTTGCAGCCTGAGGAGATTGATTCTGAGCGTGGCGTTATCATGGAGGAGCTCCGTACACGCGATGGTGCAAGCCTCCGTGCACAGAACGATATGATTCGCAACCTCTTCAAGGGTTCACTCTACGAGAAGCGTAACCTCATCGGCTACCTCGATGGTTTGAAGTCTTTCGACCAGCAGGCATTGGTTAACTTCTACAAGAAGTGGTATCGCCCTGAGTACCAGGCATTGGTAATCGTTGGTGACATCGATGTTAACCAGATTGAGTCAAAGATTAAGGCCCTCATGGCTGACATCCCCGCATCATCTGCAGATGCTGCACAGAAGGTTATGCACGTAGTTCCCGCAACCGAGGAGCCTATCGTATCTATCTTCACTGATCCCGAGTTGACACAGTCAAGCGTTATGATGTTTGCACGTCGTAATGCACTTCCCAAGGAGTACAAAAATACTATCGTTGGTTACTCTTACGACCTTATCTACTCATTCGCTTCAATCATGATGAACGAGCGTTTCGAGGAGATTGCACAGGCTGCTGACGCACCATTCCTCGGCGGTGGCATGAGCGAGGGTAGCATCGGCATCTGCCCCACAATGGAGTCTACAATGTTCTCTGCAACAGCTCACGAGGGCCGCATCGATGAGGCTTTCCGCGCTATGTACACAGAGATGGAGCGTATGCGTCGCCATGGCTTCACAGCAGGTGAGTTCGAGCGTGCAAAGCAGGAGATTTTGCGTTGGGCAGAGCGTAGCTACACCAACCGTAACGACGTAAGCAACGCAGAGTATGCACAGCGCTACCTCGACAACTACGCAGAGGGTACTCCTATGATGGACGCCGAGACAGAGTGGATGCTCGACCAGCAGTTCATCAACAGCCTCACTGTTGAGCAGATTAACGAGGCTTACTTGCAGATGGTTGCTCCTAACCAGAACCTCGTAATCCTTGCTCGCTCACCCAAGAAGGAGGGCGTAGTAGTTCCTACTGATGCAGAGCTTTTGGCTATCAAGGCAGAGGTTGAGGCTTCGGAGATTGCACCTTTCGAGGACAACACAGTTATCGAGCCACTTCTCAACCCATCACTCAAACTCAAGGGTTCAAAGGTTAAGGCTACTGCAACTAACGACTCTCTCGGCTACACAGAGTGGACTTTGAAGAACGGCATCAAGGTTGTTGTTCGCCCCTCTACATTGAAGGCTGACGAGGTTATCATCTCTGCTTCTGCAAAGGGTGGTAAGTCTATGTTGAACGACGCTGACTACTTCCACGGCGACTACCTCGCAATGGTTATGCAGCAGTCTGGTATCAGCAAGTTCTCTGCTACAGAGCTCGCTAAGCAGCTCTCTGGTAAGAGCGCATACGCTTCAGTAGGCGTTGGCGCATACGAGCACGCTGTAAACGCTGGTGGTTCACCCAAGGATATCGAGACTATCCTCCAGCTCATGTACCTCAACTTCACAGCTCCTCGCTTCAACGAGACTGACCTCCAGAACTTGAAGAACATGTATGTTCCTTATTTCCGTAACATGGAGTCTGACCCCGGTTACCTCATGGGTAAGGCATTCCAGGAGACTCTCTACCAGAACCATGTTCGTCGTCAGGCAACATCTTCTGCACAGATTGAGTCACTCAACATCGAGACTTTGGCAAGCGTACACAAGCAGCTCTTCTCTTACGCTGACGACTTCCGCTTCGTTATCGCAGGTAACGTTGACCTCAAGACTTTGAAGCCACTTGTTGAGAAGTATATCGGTTCACTTCCTACTTCAAAGAAGGTTGAGTACGCAGTTGTTGACGATGGCGTACGCACAGCAACAGGCAAGGTTACTAACGACTTCCGCGTAGCTATGCAGCAGCCTAAGGTATCTGTATACCTCACATTCTCTGGTGCTATCGAGGATAACGCAAAGAACCGCCTCGTTCTCGACCTCCTCACTCGTGCTCTCGACTCACGCTACATGGTATCTATCCGTGAGGAGAAGGGTGGTACATACGGTGTTCACGTTCAGGGTGGCATCAACGAGTACCCCGTTGAGCAGTACATGGCAGTAATCGTATTCGATACTAACGAGCAGCTTGCTGACGAGCTCATCGACATCTGCGACGCTGAGATCGCAAAGATCGCTGAGAACGGTCCTCTCGCTGACGATATCGCAAAGTCTAAGGAGTTCCTCCAGAAGAACTACGCTAATGTTCTCGAGAACAACGGCGGTTGGATGAGCGCTATCGAGCGTTGGTACGAGGAGGGTTACAACTACAAGGAGAAGTACCTCGCCATTCTTGGGAGCATCACTGTTGAGGATATTCAGGCTATGGCCAAGAAGATGCTTGAGGATGGTAACCGTACTTTGGTTGTGATGCGTCCCGAGCGTTAATTTCGCATGATAAGAGGCCATTCTCGGCCTCTCAATCAAAGCTCCGAATGGAATGTACGAAAAGTACTATCCATCCGGAGCTTTTTCATGTCGAGACCAAGCCTGACCACTTCTGATGCGAAATTGGAT
>JAZRJJ010000046.1:0-17257 GCA_045645705.1 Alistipes sp.
ATCCAAGTAAAACAAAGGTTCTTTAGGTGGTTATAGCAGTGAGGTTCCACCTCTTCCCATTCCGAACAGAGAAGTTAAGCTCACTCACGCCGATGGTACTGCCTATTTAGGTGGGAGAGTAGGTAGCCGCCTCTTTAAGCCGAATCCAATAAGGGTTCGGCTTTTTTTGTGTTTGTACACAAATGCCGAACCTTGGATTAAGCCTTAAAGAGCCGGCTATAGCCGGTTATGCATACAATCCCTCCAAACCTCCCTTTGAGAAGGGAGGCTTTGTTGTAAGCCTCGCGGCTTACCTCACCTGCGGTGAGAACTATCCAAATCGCCATTCTTCGTTTCGGCATACCATAAATTCTGCGCAAATAGAAAAATTGAGAGACCGAAGATCTTCTCTTGAAGAGGTGGATGCCTACTCTTATATATATTACTTGTATATCGGTGGTGTGGGTTGATTTTTCTATTTGAAGCCTTATCGGTTATACATACAATCCCTCCAAACCTCCCTTTGAGACGAGAGGCTTTGCTGTAAGCCCTTGGCTTAGTGGGTAGAGAGGGATAATAACAAAGCAGCCTAACTAATGTCGGGCTGCTCTGCTCCTAATTTGCATTATATACCTATATATATTATCTCTCGCGTTTGAGGGCATCCTCGGCAGACATGGTGGTAACAAGTATAACACCATTGACGCCTCTGAAACCATACATATTCGAACCCTTGATAATCTCCACGGACTTGACATCGTATACGCTGATAAGCTCCAAGCGCGTCTCTATGCCGTCGCATAGCACAAGCGCTGCATTGCTGCTATTGATGGAGTTCTGTGTCAAGAGGCATAGTTCGCCGTTTATATACCTAAGGCCTGGGTAGCATATCATAATGGCATCTTTGAGGTTGCTGCATCCTGTGGCGCGTATTCTGTCGCCCGATATGCCCGATGAGTAGTCGGTGCTCTCGCGGCGCTTAACATAGCCGTAGCCATAGTTCATAAGCTCTTCCGACTCCTCGGCGCGGTAAACCTTGCCCTCCTCGAGCCACTCCACCTCGATGCTACGGCGACCCTCGACAGGCACGGTTAGTGTGTCGCGATTGAAGATGAATTGCAGCGTGTCGTCGGGTTTGATGTTTGTAAGGCCGAAGCGTCCTTTGCCGTCGGCGCGTGTAAATTTGTCGCTGCCTACGACCTTTATCATTGCCTTGATGCCTTTGCCGTCAGCGCGCGTGATGCGGCCGTTGAAGGGCTCATCCCCCCATGTGATATTGAGTGTGAGGAGGACTGCTACGAGGAGCAAAAAGTGTCTCATGGTCGTCAATGTTAAATGTTCCTGCTGTTGTAAAGTTACACAATATTTGCGAAAAAATGGAATATTGACGAAAAAATTGTTATTCCTAAAAATATTTATTATCTTTGTAGTATTGAATGAATATCTTTAACAATAAAAATTAATACACTATGAAAGAGGCTATTGCAATTCTCACTGGTGGCGGTCCTGCTCCTGGTATGAACACCGTTGTTGGCTCTGTTGCCAAGACATTCCTTGCAAAGGGTTATCGTGTTATCGGTCTTCACTATGGCTACTCGGGTCTTTTCAACCCCAATCCTCGCTTCGAGGACCTCGACATGTTCCGCGTAGATTACATCTTCAACCAGGGTGGCTCTTACCTTACTATGAGCCGCTTCAAGCCTACTGACGAGGACTTCGAGAAGAACTTCAACCTCGACTTCTTCAAGGAGAACAACATCAAGCTTTTGGTAACTGTAGGTGGTGACGACACCGCTTCTACAGCAAACCGCATTGCTAAGTTCCTCGAGGCGAAGCAGTATCCTATTGCGAACATCCATGTCCCAAAGACTATCGACAACGACCTCCCATTGCCCGCAGGTATGCCTACTTTCGGCTACCAGTCTGCAAAGAACGCTGGCTCGGTAATCGGTCGCGCCGTATATAACGATGCTCGTACATCGGCTAACTGGTTCGTAGTAGCTGCCATGGGCCGTTCTGCAGGTCACCTCGCATTCGGTATCGCATCGGCTTGCCACTACCCAATGATCATCATCCCCGAGATGTTCAACAAGACAAAGATTACAATCGACAAGATCATCAGCCTCATCATCTCGGCTATCGTGAAGCGTAAGCTCCTCAAGATGGACTACGGCGTAGCAATGGTATCGGAGGGTGTATTCCACGCGCTCGACCAGGAGGAGATTCTCAAGTCTGGCATCCAGTTCTCATACGACGACCACGGTCACCCCGAGCTCGGTAAGGTATCTAAGGCTGAGATGTTCAACACACTCCTCGAGAAGCGTTGCAAGGCTCTCGGCATCAAGGTTAAGTCTCGTCCCGTAGAGATTGGCTACGAGGTACGCTGCCAGACTCCTTGTGCTTTCGACCTCGTATACTGCTCGCAGCTCGGTATGGGTGTCTACAAGCTCTTCTCTGAGGGTAAGACCGGCTGTATGGTTTACATCAGCCAGGAGGGTTATGTTTCTCCTCTCTACCTCAAGGACCTTCAGGATCCCGAGACTGGCAAGATTCCACCACGTCTCGTAGACATCAACGCCGACAAGATTCACCAGGTTATCGACAACCTTATGCACTATATCACTCCCGCGGACTACGAGGCAGCCAAGGCATACCTCCCCAACCCTGAGGAGTATGATTTCCGTAAGATTTTGAACTGGTAATTTAATTTCTTGTGATAAGGGGCCGATTGCGGCCCCTAACAAAAAATGCCGTCAATGGGACGTACGCCATAGTACTCCCCATCGACGGCATTTTTGCCGAGTGTTGCACTCGGCACCCTTCTGACAAGAAATTGAGGTTTACCGCTAATGTGCGTTAGCTCACCAACCTCCCATGTAAATTAAAACCCCTTCCACCGCGTGGAAGGGGTAATTCGTTTTTATGCAGTTTGCACTCGATTAGATTGAGATGTTCAAAATCTCGAGCTTGAGCATGCCTGCGGGAACCTGAACCTCGACAATCTCGCCTACCTTCTTGCCAAGCAATGCCTTGGCGATAGGTGTGCCGATGGCGAGCTTACCCTCGCGCAGGTTTGCCTCGTTCTCCGATACGATGGTGTACTCAACCTCGCGCTTAACGTTGTGGTTCATGAGCTTTACGCGGCTCAAGATCTGCACCTTTGAGGTGTCAATCTTTGTCTCGTCGATGATGCGAGCCTTGGTGAGTGTCTGCTCGAGCTGTGCGATGCGCATCTCCAAAAGGCCCTGTGCCTCGCGGGCTGCATCATACTCTGCATTCTCCGAGAGGTCGCCCTTGTCGCGAGCCTCGGCGATGGCAGCAGCAGCGGCGGGACGCTCTACAGATACCATGTGGTGGAGCTCCTCCTTAAGTTTGTTCATACCCTCAGCTGTGAGGTAGATAATCTCGTTACTCATAATATGCACTTTTTTTTAATTTTGTCTCTTTCATGGGGTTTTCGTAAGGCACAAAAAAAATATGAATTCCGATCCTACTAAAAGATCAGAACTCCACTGTACCCTATACGATACCCTTTTCAAATACACTACAAAGGTACTTCAAATTTTTGAAAGAACAAATTTTTTTGGCACAAAGTATGCCGCAATGGCTAAATCAACAAACTAAATTGATCTATTTCATGAATAACCACCCAAAGCGGAACTTTTGCACACAGCAGCTCCTCATATCGCCATCAATGATATTCAGTTCGCTAATCGCCGACTTGCAACGCGCGCGGGAGACAATAGACATGGAGTACTACATCTTTGCCAACGACCGCACGGGGCGGCTTTTTGCCAATATCCTCGGCCGCAAGGCGCGGCAGGGGCTGCGTGTGCGTCTTATTGTCGACGGCTATGGCTCGCGCTCGCTTGGTGATGAGTTGCGAAAGTCGTTGGAGGATAGTGGTGTGGAGCTGCACAGTCATGCCCTTATGCGCCAGGGTCGCTACCATCGCAAGATGGCGATAATCGATGACCGCATAGCCCATATCGGAGGCATAAACATTGCGGATAGATATGCGGTGGGCAACGCCCTGGGTAGGTGGTACGATGTGCAGTTGCGCCTTACGGGGGATGTCGTGCGTTCCATGTCGCACCTCTTTGACTACGATGCCTATGTTAGCGAGGGCATAGACTGCGAGGTGCCCATGTTCTACAGCAGTGCAGAGCTGGAAGTGGTGTGGTCCGAAAGTAGGGGTGGTCGTGCCATGGCGGAGTTGCTCAGCGAGACCATCAGTGGCGCGCGACAATCGTTAATATTTGTAACGCCCTACTTCATGCCGCCAGCGTGGGTGATGCGTATGCTGTCGCACGCCGTGGAGCGCGGTGTGTGTGTCACTCTTCTTGTGCCCGAGAGGTGCGATGTGTGGCTCTTGGACCATGTCATGCGCCGATATGTGGCCGAGGCTATGGCACAGGGCATAGATGTGCGCATCTGTCGTGGGGCGTTCCTCCATGCCAAGCTCGCCATTGTTGACCGAACGAAGGTGGTGGTAGGCAGCGCCAACCTCGATGCCCGCAGCCTCTACCGCAATCGCGAACTAATGGCAGTTACAACGAATAGTAGCGTCGTGGAGGGTGCCGAGCGCTTCATAGAGGAGATGCTTGAACGGTCTACTGCACCCACGGCACGAGATACTCGCTCGCGCATCCCCGCCTTTTTGTGTCGGTGGTTTGAGAGCCTATTATAAAGTGAGAGTGCCGTTGATATTGCATCAACGGCACTCTCTATATAAAGGTGTCCTAATGTCTATCAGGATTATGCCCACTTAACGAGCGCGAAGTCCATACGGTGCTCGAGCTTGTCGTTAGATGGGAAGATACGCAATGCCACGTCGAACATACCTGTCTGCTCGGGAGCGTAGTCCAAAGCCAAGGTAACAGTGTTACCCTCCTCGGCTACGACGCTCAAGCGGCGTGTCTCAACGACATTTGCTGCCTGGCCTGCCTCAATCTGAGTTGCCACAACGAGCTCTGCGCCGATATCCTCCTTGTTCAAGCCTGCGAGGTCGATAGTAAGCTCGAAGCGGTACTTCTTACCTACATACATTGCCTCTGACTCAATCTCGGCACGCTTAACATCGAGGATTGCGATGTTGTCCCATGCTGCAGATACCTTACGCTTCCAAGCTGCAATCTGGCGAGCCATCAAGTAGTTGTTGTCAACGATGAGACCCTTACGCTCTGCAAGCTTGTTGTAGAAGCGCTCCTCGTAGTCGATGAGCTGACGGTTCATTGTGAAGTTAGATGCGATGTCGGCAACACACTTCTTAACGGCGTGAACCCACTTGTGAGGTATGCCATCCTTGTCGCGGTCGTAGTACAAAGGTACGATCTGCTCCTCGATAGTGTTGTAGATCATCTCTGCATCGAGCTCATCCTGGAAGCGCTGGTCAGCGAATGAACGCTCCATAGGAAGCATCCAGCCAGCACCCTCCTTGTAGCCCTCAACCCACCAGCCGTCAAGAACCGAGAACTGCATAACGCCGTTCATAACACACTTCTCGCCTGATGTACCTGAAGCCTCCAAAGGACGTGTAGGTGTGTTGAGCCATACGTCAACACCCTGTACCATGCGGCGTGCAAGCTCCATGTCGTAGTTCTGCAAGAAGACAATCTTACCTACGAACTCGGGCATTGCCGATACCTCTACGATACGCTTGATAAGGTCCTGACCGGGCTTATCGTTGGGGTGAGCCTTACCTGCGAAGATGAACTGCACGGGGCGCTCCTTGTTGTTTACCAACGCCGAAAGACGCTCGAGGTTTGTAAAGAGCAAGTAAGCACGCTTGTATGTAGCGAAGCGGCGTGCAAAACCGATAGTGAGTACATCGGGCTTGATGCTCTCGGTAACCTGTACCATCTGGCGAGGTGACTGCAAGCGTACCTGTGTAGGATCGCTATAGCGCTTGCGGATGGTCTTGATAAGGCGCTCCTTGAGGAACATACGCTCGTTCCAAAGCTCCGCATCATCAATCTTGTGTACATTCTGCCACTCGGGGATGTTGTATGTGTGACCTGTGAAGGCGTCGCCGAAGTACTTAGCGTAGAGGCGGCGGAGGTTCGATGCTACCCATGTAGGGAAGTGAACACCGTTAGTCACATAGCCGATGTGGAGCTCGTTCTTGAAGTAACCAGGCCACATGTTGCCGAGAATCTCCTTTGATACCTCGCCGTGCAACCATGACACACCGTTAACCTCCTGTGAGAGGTTACATGCCAATACTGACATTGAGAACTTCTCGTTGGGGTCGTTGGGGTTAGTCTTACCGAGGTTGATGAACTGATCCCATGTGATGCCGAGTACGTCGGGGTAGTGTGACATATACTGACGAATCATCGACTCGGGGAATGCATCGTGACCTGCGGGTACGGGAGTATGTGTAGTAAACAACGATGAAGAGCGTACTACCTCCATAGCCTCAGAGAACGAGAGACGCTTCTTGGCGATGAGGTTGCGGATACGCTCAATGTTGATGAACGCTGCGTGACCCTCGTTGCAGTGGTAAACCTGCTGCTTGATGCCCATCTTTACGAGGGCGCGGATACCACCCACACCGAGCAAGATCTCCTGCTTCAAGCGGTTCTCCCAGTCGCCACCGTAGAGGTGGTATGTAACCTGACGGTCCTCCTCGAGGTTTGCCTCGTAGTCAGCATCCAAGAGGTAGAGGTCTGTACGACCTACCTGGCACTTCCAAACGCGTGCAGAGAGTGTACGGCCAGGGAACGCTACCTGTGTAGTGATCCAGTTGCCATCCTCGTCGCGTACGGGAGAGATAGGAAGCTTGAAGAAGTTCTGTGCCTCGTATGTAGCCTCCTGTGCACCCTGTGCCGAAAGACGCTGTGTGAAGTAGCCGTAGCGGTACAAGAGACCCACTGCTACCATGCCTACGTTGCGGTCTGAAGCCTCCTTGAGGTAGTCACCTGCCAAGATGCCGAGACCACCAGAGTAGATCTTGAGTGTTGAGTGCAAACCATACTCCATTGAGAAGTAAGCAACCTTTGCGTGCTCGGGTGCTGGCTTCTCGGCCATGTAATCGGTGAACTCCTTATATACTGCGTCCATGCGCGCAAGGAACTCCTTGTCGTTGCAGAGCTCCTCACAGCGTGTTGCTGTGAGCTTATCCAACAATACGATAGGGTTGCGGTCTACCTTTACCCAGAGCTCGGGGTCTACGCTCTCGAACAAGTCGCGTGCAGCAACTGTCCAGCACCACCAGAGGTTGCGTGAGAGCTCCTCGAGAGCCTTAAGGCGTGCGGGGATGCCCTTCTCGACCATGAGACGGTGCCATGAAGGGCGGTTTGATGTGAGCTGCTGGCGCACGAAGTTAATCTGCTCCGAGCGGTCACCACCGTCGATAAGTACGCGGTTTGTGCGTGATACAGAGTTGTCGATAGCCTCCTCGTATGCCTGCTTATACTCCTTGAAGAGACGCTTCCAGAGTGCTGTGTTCGAAATCTCCATAGCGCCCTTGCGTGCCTCGGCATACTCCTCTGCGTTCATATCCATGTAGTGCTTGAGGATGTCGGTAATCTGAAGAACAACCTCGCGAGTGTTGTAGTCGTCGCGACGAACGATGTCAACGCCCTTGTGCTCTGCCTGCTTTGCTACCCACATGCCGAAGCCTGCCAAAGTAGTAGTAACGGTAGGAACGCCGTAAGCTACTGACTCGAGGGGAGTGTAGCCCCATGGCTCGTAGTATGATGCGAAGATTGTGAGGTCAACACCTGCCAACATGTCGTAGTAAGGCATGTTGAAGATGCCGTCGTTGCCATTGAGGTATGTAGGCACGAAGAGGACCTTCACGCGTGAAGCAGATGTAGAGAGGATGCTGCCATCGATAGACTGTGATACCTGATCCCAAGCCTCTGCCTCGAGGTGGTGTGTGAGGTAACGCTTCTGTGCGGGGTCGATAGCGCTGCCGTTAGCGAGGTGCTGTGCGAGGTCCTCGCGAGCGCCAGTGTTGCCAGCAGGAACTGCGATTACGGCCAACACATCACGGTTGATGTTGCTTGTTGCGAGCTGCTTGAGTGACTCGAGGAATACATCGAGACCCTTGTTGTGGAACTCGTAACGACCGCTTGATGCTACGATGAGTGTATCCTCAGCGAAGTTGTAACCCCAGGTTGCGCGTGCCACGTTGATGAGCTTGCTGCGTGATGCTGCGCGGAGCTCTGCGAGCTTTGCCTCTGCGGGAACGAAGCCATTCTCGAAGCCGTTAGGAGTGATGCGAGTAACCTCGCGGCCGAGCAAATAGCGGCACTCGTTAGCTGTGATGTCGCTCACGGTGAGGAATGCGTCAGCATAAGTAGCACCAGCCTTCTCCAAAGAGTGCTTTGCCATTACGTTGAACTGGCGTGCGAGCTCGTCGGCGTTGAACTTGTGAAGGTCGTTGTAGAGGGGCAAGCGGTTACCTGCGATGCAGCGACCCATAACTGTTGCGTGTGTAGAGAATACGGTTGCAACATAGGGAGCGTTGTCGTGCAAGTAGAGTGAGCCTGATGCAGCCATCCACTCGTGGAAGTGTGCTACGATCTTGTTTGAGGGCTGGCACATAGTCTCTGCGAACGATGCGATAACAACACCTGCAGCGTGGCCGAACAATACTGGCTCAACATAGTCCCACTGACCAGAGAGTGAATCTACGTGGTAAGCCTCCCAGAGCTGCTTGAGGATGTTGTCCTTCTCGCGGATGAAAGACTTGAAGTCGATAAGGATTGCGATGGGGTTGCTCTCGATAGCCCAACGACCGATGCGAACGCGTACGCCCTTGTTGTAGAGTGACTCACGCCATGCTGCCATGAGCGTTGTGTCCTCCACGAACTCTGGACTAACGTAGTCTGACGAGAAGTCGGGGCCGATGGTGATGTAGTTATCACCGAGCTCGCGCTTCACTGTTGGTGCCTTCGAGGCGATAACGGTGTGAATACCGCCCACCTTGTTGCACACCTCCCAACTAACCTCGAACAAGTAGTCAGGAGTCAAATTTACATTACTCATATTAGTTTTTTATTAAAATAATTTTTCTAACTATCACCCTTGCAAACTCTCCCATTTTGAAGTGAACATCGTCGTTGAAACCTCTTGATATACAAAAGTTACCGACGTGAAAGGGTATGGTTAATTAAGTTGCAAATATAGCAAAATTATCTGAAGTAGGGAAATATTTATTAAGTTTTTTTAATAAATAGTAGCAAATATATCCCGAATGGGCATTTTTGCGTGCTGAATGGTACTGTTTTACAGCCCAATTGCTATATTTTTGTAGCGAGAGAGACCCTTCGGCGTAGGCGAAGGGCTGTCATCAGAGCTGCCGAGCTGAGTCCCACGATAAGGCCAATAACCAGACCGTGGCAACCCATATCGAAATGATAGGCCAAAAGAACGCCTACTGGAATGTTCAGAATCAGGTAGCTGCACAATACGATGGGCATGATAATCTTGACATCCTGCATGCCGCGCATCATGCTGATGGAGAGGCCCTGCACCGAGTCCGAGAACTGGTAAATGGCGATGAGAAGCATCAACTCCGCCGTTAGTGCTATGACCTCTGTGTTGTCAGTAAATATCGCTGCAATAGGCTGGCGCAGAGTGACAAAGACTATGGCCATAAATGTCGCCCAGAGTAGTCCGAGGTGGTATGTAGCCGCAACCGTGGGGCGCAACTCCTCGGTGTGGCGGTTGCCATGGATGTGCGACACGAGGATGGTAGATGCCGAGCCTATTGCCACGGTTATCATCCACGCCACATTTGCGATGCTGAAGGCGACCTGCATGGAGCCCGCCGCAACCTTGCCAAACGATAGCGCGAGGATGGATGTGAGGATGAAGGCTGCCGACTCCAGTATCATCTGGAACGAGATGGGGAAGCCTATCTTTACGAGCGATGATATATGCTTGAATGTTACCGCCTTACGGCTGAAGAATGTGCGGTATATGCGCAGGCGCTTCCAGAGGAAGAACACCGCTATGATGGCACCCATCTGTCCCACGCGCGAGAGGAGCGTTGCCAAGCCCGCGCCCTCGGCACCCATGGGCTCGATGCCGCACTTACCGAAGATAAAGATGTAGTTGAGCACCACGTTGGCGATGTTGCCCATAAGCGTTATCCACATCGCAATCTTGGTGTTGCCTATGCCCTCCAAGAACTGCTTCACGGCGAGGAATACCATCAGCGGCATGATGCTCCACACGAGCATGTCGTAGTAGGGCAGAGCCATCTCTGCCACCGCCTCGACGCTCTCGCCAGGGCTCGACATCCACTCTCCCAACACCCCGATAAATGGCCTCAATGCCAGCGCTATAGCCGTGCCCACAACGCCGATAGCCAGCGAGTAGACTATGCCATTCTGGAAGAGGTGACCCACTCTGCGCCTGTTGCCTCGCGCATAGTGCTCGCCCACAAGTGGCGTGATGGCCATAGCAAGACCCAGCGCGGCAAGATATATCAACAAAAAGAGTGAACTGCCCAGCGACACCGCAGCCAGAGGCACGGGGTCCACACCGCCATACTGACCCACCATCGCCGTGTCGGCAAACTGCGTAGTGAGCTGACCCGCCTGTGCAACGATGACGGGTAGCGCGAGTTTCAGCAGTCGCCTGTAGTATGGTGTGTATTGGAGCAGTTTCATAATTCGGACTGCAAAGATACAAAAAAAAGTAGCATATCGGAAAATTCCTGATATGCTACTTTTTTTTGTTCCTTTAACTTGCTCTACAAGAACAACTTCACGCCGAAGAAGTAGGTGCGGGGAAGGGCGGGACCATAGATATATGCCGAGTCGCGGCCTGGGCCCATGTCGATATCGCGCTGATATGAATCGAGGATATTCTTCACGCCGGCGTTAATCTCCAGATTCACAACATTCGACAACGAGAAGGTGTAGCTTAGTTTGCAGCCGAAGTCCCAGAACGACTGAGTGCGTGTCTCAGAGTCGGGGTGCTCCTTGTCGAAGATGTCGGTATATGCCGAGTGCTGAACAAGCATAGGACCAGTGTAGGTGCCGAACAACGAAGCGTTGAAATCCTTGGTAATAAAGTACTTGGCGTTGATATATCCGTAGTGGTCAGGTGAGCGGAACATGGTGCGCTGTGGTGCGAGATCGGGGTTGTCGCTCCACTTCTCGGGCTCTACATAGAGGCTCTTCTGGAAGGTGTAGCCGAGCTGCACATCGAAGGTGTTGGGGATGCCGAGCTTGACCTCCGCGGTGATACCACCGATGCGTGCGCCCGCAGCATTGCGGCGCGTCTTATAGATGTAGTGATTACCCTCTTCGTCGTAATCTTCGTCTGTCTCCTCGAGCGTGAATACATCATCGAGCATGGTGTAGAAGCCCTCCACGAGGAAGTTGGTCTGCAAGCGGCCGAATGTGTGGTAGTAGTCTGCCGATGCGCTGAACGAGTGTGAGAACTCGGGGCGCAGGTTGGGGTCTATCTCGATGATAGATACCGAGTGGTTGAGGGCATCGATATGCAAGTCCTCGTTATAGGCCTGGGGTGCGCGGTAACCGCTTGAGTACGAGAGGCGTAGGCCGAGGTCCTCGATGGGGCTGTAGCGTACATTTGCGCGGGGTGCGAAGATGAGGCGGTCAATCATGTTGTGCTTGTCGAGGCGGAAGCCGATAAGGAAGTTAACCTTGTCGCTCTTCCACTCGTTCTGCGCAAAGAGACCGATGGTCGAGGTCTGCTGGTTGAGGTGACGCTCCGTTGCGATGTAGTAGTCGTTCAACGAGTTATAGTTGTACTCAACGCCCGCAGTAAGCTCCGCGGGGAGTCCCGCCTTGTAGTTGTGGGTGTACTGGCCACCCGCAACGAAGGTCATATCCTTGGTCGAGCCATAGGCATTGGGGTTCATGTCGGCGCCGAAGTATGTTGCGCGGCTGATGCCCTGTGCCGAGGCGTAGATGCTTGCGCGGTGACGCATATTGGGGAAGTAGTCGAACTTGAGGCTACCACCGTCGATGTTGTGGTCAATCTGCTCGCAGATGTAGGACATGTGGGGTGCGCCATCGAGGTTGTCGCCACCACGGCGGAAGTCGTGGATGTGGTGATACTCACCCGTGATGCGCGAGTGCGCCGAGGTCTTGTAGTAGGCGCGGAAGCCCACGGTCTCGGAGCGTAGGCGTGTGATATCCGAGAAGCCATCGTCGTTGCGGTCGTAGCCATCGCGATACTTCACCTGACCGAAGACATAGGCACCGAGTTTATAGTCGTCCGACACGAAGGCGCCACCAACCGAGGTGTTGATGTCGGGTGTGCCATCCTCCATGATGTTTGTGGTGTTCGAGAGCGAGAGGGTGTTGCGCACGGGGTCCTTGGTGATGATGTTCACCACGCCACCGATAGCACTCGAGCCGTAGAGTGCCGAGCCGCCACCGCGGATAACCTCCACGCGCTCAACCATTGCCACGGGCATAAGGTCGAGGCCATAGACGCCCGCCAGCGATGAGAAGATGGCGCGGCTGTCGAGCAATATCTGCGAGTACTGACCCTCGAGACCGTTGATGCGGAGCTGTGGCGCACCGCAGTTACCACAGGTGTTCTCCACGCGGAGTCCCGACTGGAAGTTCATAGCCTCCGAGAGGTTCGACGATGCGGTGCTCTCGAAGAGCTTTGCCGAGGCTACATTCACAACGGTAGAAGTCGTACGGCGGTTTGTCTCGTTGCGCGTAGCCGACACGACAACCTCGTCTACAAGGGTATTGGACTCGTTGAGCACGAAGTTGAGCTCCATGGATGTCTCGCGCTCGATAACAAAGGTAAGCTCGATGGTCTCGTAGCCGATAGCCGACACAACAACCTGCTGCTCGCCCACGGGGAGGTTATTCAAGATGTAGTGGCCCGAGCTGTTGGCTGCGCAACCGATAGTCGTGCCCTTAATGGCTACGGTAGCGTAGGGGATATGCTCCTTTGTTGTGGTGTCGATGACGTGACCAAAGATGTTCGAGTCGGAATTTTTATTTGTTGTGCTACGGATTACCTGCACATTGGGAGACTCTGGAATGTCAATATTTGCATTTGCTACAATGGGGAAGATTGCAAATGCGAGGATTAATAAAAGGTGCTTCATTGTGTGTTACGTTTTTTTTCTGTTTGTGTTGCAAAGGTACACACACGACATCGGCGACACAATCGCCTAATCGCGGTAAAAGTGTGGTTCGCACTCCCTAAGTATTAGGGTGCGATGGTTGTGTGGTGTGTAAAAAGTTCCTGTGTATTAGGCCTTTGCGGGCGGCGCTCGTAACGAGCAATGAAGTGCGAGTTGCTCAATTATGGGGCTGTAGAGTCGCTCCTCAATTGAGGCTATCTCGGTTGAGTATGGCTCACAGCATGATGCGCTCTCCACGAGTAGGGCATCGTGAATTGAGGCGTCGTTGAGTAATAAGATATGTCCGCGCGTGTGCGAGTGCGCGCTCGAGGGGTTGTAGGGGTGGGAGTGGACAATCTCCGTGCCCTCGATGGTGTGGCTATGTATGAAGAGAGTGGTTGCCGTTACGTTGAACAGCAACACAGCGAGCATAAGCGCGCCAAATAACCCTCTTCTTCTCTCTATAGCCATCTATGTTTGCGGTATCGGTTATACCTCCGATGTGAACTTGAATGTGATATCCTTGAAATTCTCCTGCGCAATAGCCAATGCGTAGCTTGTGTCGGCGAGGAATACATCGCGGCCATGCTTGTCTACGGCCATGTTGGTGTGCTTGCGGCGCTTGAAGTCGGCGAGCTGCTCGGCATTATCCGACTCAATCCAGCAGGCCTTGTGGATGGAGATAGGCTCCCAGCGACACTTCGCGCCATACTCATGCTCCAGACGGTACTGGATAACCTCGAACTGAAGTGCACCCACCGTGCCGATAATCTTACGGCCGTTGAGCGACGAGGTGAAGAGCTGCGCCACACCCTCATCCATAAGCTGGTCGATGCCCTTTGCGAGCTGCTTGAACTTCATGGGGTCGGCATTCTCGATGTAGCGGAAGTGCTCGGGCGAGAATGAGGGGATACCCGTGAACTTGAGCTTCTCACCCTCGGTGAAGGTGTCGCCAATCATGAAGGTACCCGTGTCGTGAAGACCTACGATATCGCCAGGGAAGGCCTCGTCGATGACCGACTTCTTCTCGGCCATGAAGGCTGTGGGAGATGAGAACTTAAGCTGCTTGCCGCTGCGCACATGGAGGTAGTTCTTGTTACGCTCGAACTTACCCGAACATATCTTCATGAAGGCGATACGGTCGCGGTGGTTGGGGTCCATGTTTGCGTGAATCTTGAAGATGAAGCCTGTCAACTTATTCTCCGAGGGCTCCACCATGCGGGTTGCGGTGGTGGCGTTGCGGGGTGATGGGGCGATGCGGATGAAGCACTCCAGCAACTCGCGAACACCGAAGTTGTTTACCGCCGAGCCGAAGAATACGGGGGCGAGCTCACCTGCGAGGTAGTCCTCACGGCGGAAGGGCTCATAGACACCCTCCACGAGGTCTACATTCTCGCGAAGCTGCGTAGCGAAGTTTTCACCAATATACTGCTCAATCTCCTTTGACGCTAAGTCCGAGATGTCGACTGTCTCGGCGTCGGCCGTCTGACGCTCATCAGATGTGAAGAGCGAGAGGTTCTTCTCGTAGATGTTATACACACCCTTGAATGTGTCGCCCGAAGAGATGGGGAACGCCAGGGGGCGCACCTTGATTTTGAGCTCGCTCTCCACCTCGTCCAACAAATCGAATGGGTCCTTCGAGGGGCGGTCGAGCTTGTTGATAAAGACAATAACGGGGGTCTTGCGCATGCGGCAGACATCCATCAAACGGCGTGTCTGTGTCTCAACACCTTTTGCACCGTCGATAACGATGATTACAGAGTCTACGGCCGTAAGTGTGCGGTAGGTATCCTCGGCGAAGTCCTCGTGACCTGGGGTATCGAGGATGTTAATCTTGACATCCTTATACTCGAAGCCCATCACTGATGTCGCCACTGAGATACCACGCTGACGCTCAATCTCCATAAAGTCGGAGGTTGCACCCTTCTTAATCTTGTTGCTCTTCACGGCTCCCGCAACGTGGATCGCGCCACCGAACAAAAGGAGCTTCTCGGTAAGTGTTGTCTTACCGGCATCGGGGTGTGCGATAACGGCGAACGTACGTCGTTTTGTAATCTCGTCAATAAGTGCCATAGGGACAATCTTTTAAGTTTTTAGGGCGCAAAGATAACAATAAATTGTTAATGTGCAAAATATAGCGTCGAAGAGCTAAAAAAGTGGTATTTGTGTGTCGTAGTCTAAAACTTTTTCGTATCTTTGCCCCAGCATTGGTTCTCTTGGGCACGCTGCCCAACGGAGATTAAAAGGGAAATGGGTGAGATTCCCATACAGTTCCCGCTGCTGTGAGTTCTAATAAGACTCTGCGACATCATATTGTCACTGAGGATGTTATCCTTGGGAAGGCATCGCAGAGTAGAACAAGTCAGAAGACCTGCCAAAGCAATTTTTTACGAGATTGTGCCTGCGGCGAATGGGCTGGTCTGCGACTTGAGTTTTTCAGGTTTACATACTTTTGGGCAATAGGTCCGATATTGGTGTATGCTCACATAAGCCATAATAGCACCCAAGCCCCACCGCCACATTAAGCCATCTCGTAGTGTTAAAGTTTACGGAGAATGACCTTTTAACAACAACATTATGAGAAGATTATTATGCTTGGCAGTGGGCGTAGTGGCTATGCTCGCAGCAATGGTAGGATGCTCCTACAACGATGAGGCAATCTGGAACGAGATTGAGAATGTGAAGGATCGAGTTGAGACGCTCGAAGAGTCGGTAATCAAGACCAACGAGGATATCGCTGCTCTGCAGACTATCGTCAATGCTCTGCAGAAAAATGTCTACGTGGTAGGGGTGATAACAACAACCGATGGCTATGTTATTGAGTTTTCGGATGGTACAAAGGCTACTATCGCCAACGGCAAGGATGGTGCGAATGGCGCAAATGCCCCCGTTATCTCCGTGAAGCAGGATGCCGATGGCAACTACTATTGGACCATGGATGGCGAGTGGCTATTGGTTGATGGTGAGCGCGTTAGAGCAAATGGCATTGATGGCGAGAATGGCGCTAATGGCGAGAATGGTATCGATGGCGAGGATGCTATAGCTCCACAGGTGCGTATTAACGACGTGACCAAGGAGTGGGAAATCTCTACCGATGGCGGCATGACATGGCTCTCGACAGGTGTCGTAGCCGAGGGTAAGGATGGTGCAAATGGTGCTAATGGTGCAAATGGTAATGACGGCGCAAATGGTGCAAATGGCGACTCGTTATTTAAGTCCGTTGACACCTCGCACCCCGACTATGTGATTATCACATTGGCCGATGGCACAGAGTTGCGCCTTGCACGCTACGATGAGCGCGCACCCAAGTTCATCATCGTCGATGCCCCCGAGGTTGCAGAGGTGGCCTTTGGCACAACCGCAGAGTTTGTGGTTGAGGCTGATAATATCGCTGATTATGTGGTTAATACGCCCGAGGGATGGAGGGCTGCCTATGCCGAGAATATTCTTGCTGTGACCGCACCCACAGAGGATATGTGTCACTACGATGTGGAGGGCGTGATTGCCATTACAGTGGTTTCAGAGGAGGGTAAGAGCCTTATTGTGAAGCTTCGTGTGGTGGCCGTTGAGGCCGAGGAGGAGCTCCCCTACGAGTTGCGCATCTTGACCTTCGAGGATGAGGATGCACGTTTTGAGCCATACACCCTGGACTACGCTGGTGTGGATATTACAACATGGAGCGACCTTGTGGATGACCCACAGTATGGTGGCCCGCTAACGTATGGCGACTATATGTCGGCGATGTACACATGGTGGGATGAGGCCAATACGGAGCTTATGCACTCCTTCCCCGACAACTACGCATACTGTTTCTGGGGTGGTGGTCACGCCATCTCGAACTTCTGGGGCGAGGGCTTCGACGATGAGGATAGAAACAAGCATATCGCAAAGTACTATGGTCAGGACTATGTCGATCAGTGGGTTGGTCAGCCAGGTGCCGATGCCTTCCTCGGTTGGTTCAATGTACAGATGATGATACCTGTAGCGCCGCACTCGGGCGACAACTTCGCCGCACACTATGGCTACAAAGATGATATGTCATACATCGAGAACCTCCCAGAGTTCTACTTCGCTGACGGCGAGGCTCGTGTGATCGACCATCTCTATGTCACCAACACCAACTACACGCTCAACCAGCTGGTAAATGGCGTTAAGAGTGAGGAGGGTAACACCTTTGGTGGCAGCTGGGAA